>CAZFZL010000092.1:0-6109 GCA_964523005.1 uncultured Oscillospiraceae bacterium | reverse complement strand
TATTATACCACGAAGCGAAAATGCTTGCTGGCAAGGGCATTTTCGCGAGGCCGTCAACGCTGCAGGTGCGCGAAGCGCACAAGCGGCGAAGCAAGCCTTCCGCAAGTATTATACCACGGAAGTTGTTATTTTCAATACCTTTATTCTTCATCTAAAAATAGTTGCTTTTTTGTTTTTTATAAAAAAATGCATCATATGGCTTGCGGTGCAAGGATATTTTTTCTTTATGAACTTTTTTGATGTTCTTTCGAACATTTGATGTGTTGACTGTGTTTGTTTAAATCAGTATGATTACAATGAAAAGAAAACAATGAAAGGTGTATATATGAAAGCGATCGTATTATATGACAAGGGCGGAAAATACGGTTTTGAGCCTAATTGGAGCGAACCAAAACTACAGCCCGGTCACGTTATCCTCAAAGTCGAATACTGTGGGGTTTGCGGTTCGGATATTCCGCGTTTTGCATATGCCGGCTCGTATCATCATCCGATGATTCTCGGGCACGAGTTCGCCGGTGAAATTTACAAAGTTAACAAAGACAGTGCTTTCGAGACCGGCGCAAAAGCGTCCGTGTTACCGATAAT
The DNA here is from genome assembly GCA_964523005.1 of uncultured Oscillospiraceae bacterium. Lineage (GTDB taxonomy): Bacteria > Bacillota > Clostridia > Oscillospirales > CAG-382 > UMGS1307. Next base: position 5,524 of record CAZFZL010000092.1, on the reverse strand, counting down.
TCCTTGTGGACATTGTGAAGGCTGCAAGACCGGAGAGCCTTTTTCATGCAAGCAATATCAGTTTCTCGGTTCGAGAAACGACGGCGGCTTTGCAGAATACTGTCTCGTTCCCGAAAGCAATCTGTTTTTGCTGCCTGAAGGTGTATCGACATTGCAGGGCAGCCTGATCGAGCCTATGCTCGTGGGTCTGAACACCGTCCGCAAATCAGGTTTCACTCCGGGTTCGGAAGCAATCGTATACGGAGCCGGGCCGATAGGTCTCATGACGGCATGCTGGCTGCGCGTTTTCGGAGCTACGCGCATCGTGATAAGCGATCTGCGCAAATTCAGTCTAAATATGGCGAAAAGTCTTGGCTTTGACGAGCTGTACGATCCTCTTTCAGATGATGAACCGGAAGGCGGCTTCGATTATGCTTTTGAAGCAGCAGGCTCGGCAAAAACGATCACATCTTCAATACATATGCTTCGTCCGCACGGAACACTGACCGTCGTCGGGCGCGACACGCACGATACGGTTATACCTGTTGTAGATTTTGAACAGCTCATGCGTAAGGGAATAACGCTGAAAGGATGTTGGGGATATAATGACAATGGAGAACACAAGCTCCTTGCGAAAGTGCTCAGCGAGCATCTGATCCCTCTCGATAAATTCGTGACTCAAACCGTGTTTCCGGATCAGGCGCCTGAAATGATAGCAAAAATGATAAACAAAAGCATTGATTACTGTAAGGTAACCGTAAATTTTAAATAAATAAGGAGATGTGCAAATGTCTTATAAAAACAAAATGACTGCCGCCGTCGTCTACGGCAGAAACGATCTGCGTGTTGAACAGGTTGATATTCCCGAAGTACCGGAAGGCTCGATACGTATTAAGGTCATGTCGTGTGCAATATGCGGCACTGACAAGCGTATATACAAAGCCGGTGACTACCGTGCGTCCTACCCCGTAATAACGGGACACGAGATAGCCGGCGTCGTTGAATCGGTCGCGCCCGGTGTCACATCGGTTAAAGTCGGCGACAGAGTATGCGTAGCTCCCGGTCATGGCTGCGGTCACTGTGCGGCTTGTAAAGCCGGTTTCCCGAACGTTTGTCTTACCCCTCACCCTTCGCTTGGCTACAAGCTCAACGGTGGGTTTGCCGAGTATATGGCTATTCCGAGACATATTTTTGAGCTTGGCTTCGTCAACAGGATCCCCGACGGGCTCTCATTCGATCGGGCTTCCCTGTCCGAGATCGTCGCCTGCTGCATTAACGCACAGAACAATGTATCAGTAAAAAAAGGCGATACGGTATTGATATTCGGAGCCGGTCCCGCCGGACTGATCCACGCACAGCTTTCAAAGCTGCGCGGAGCATCCAAGGTTATAATGACACAACGCAGCGCATTTCGCCTTGAACGCGCAAAAGCCGACTTTTCCGATGCCGTTGATTACGTTATCTCATCGGAGCAGGAAGATTTGACCTCACGTGTGCTTGAGCTTACCGACGGACGCGGCGCCGATGTTGTGATCGTATGTGCCCCCTCAGCACAGGCACAGGAGCAGGCGGTTTCGCTCGCTGCACCGCGCGGCAGGATCAATTTCTTCGGCGGACTGCCAAAGGATGCGAACACGGTATCGCTTGACGCTAATATGATCCATTATAAAGAGTTGTTCATTTCCGGTGCGTCGTCCTCTCATCCGGAAGGAAACCGCGAAGCGCTCAAGCTGTTATCAGAGAAAAAGATCGACCCTGACAGACTTATAACACACGTATTTCCGCTTTCTCAAGTTGCGCTTGGATACGAGAACATGGAAAATAAAATGGCAATAAAAGTCGTTATCCACTGCAGCGAGCACTCATCGGAAGAATGAAGGGAGAAACATAATGGGAAAGATACTGCTCGGTTTCAACGGCAACTGTTTTACAAACAGATATGACGAACCGGAGGTTTGGACAAAGATATGCAAGGACATGGGAATACATCATGTCATGTTCAACGTCGATCTTATCGATCCGTACTGGTCATGGGATACGCAGAAGGCGCTTGCAGACAGAACGCTTGAAGCATGCGATAAAAACGATGTAAAAATATTCAGCGCGTTCGGCGGTCATCACGGTCATCAGCATTATATGGGTCATTTTGATAAGGCAGCGAGACGCGAAGCGGTAGACTTCTTCAAAAGAGCGGCAAAGCTTACCGCTTACCTCGGAGGAAAAAGCTTCGGTACATGCTTTGCCATTATGACTGACAGGTGCAACCGCGATGCCGCGCTCAGGCGCGAAATTATTGAAAGTGCACTCGCTTCATATGCGCAGGTCGCCGAATACGGTGCAGAGGTCGGACTCAGCTCGATCGCGTATGAAATGACGAGTGTTGATCGCGAAAGCTGCGCAACTTTTGAGGAAAACGATTACATACTTGAACGCGGCAGGGATATGGCAATACCGCTTCATGTATGTCTTGATATGGGACACAGAAATATGCACACTACACCTCAGGAAGCAAGCCATATAGAATGGATACGCAGATATGCGTACTGCGCTGACGTGATCGACTGTCAGCAGACGGATATGCAGGCAAGCAGACACTGGCCTTTTACACCGGAATACAACGAAAAAGGCGTGATACGCGGTGATGAGATCGTGAAGGCAATAACGGATGCAAAGCCCGACCACGATATACTGCTTTCGTTCGAGCTTCGTTCTGCCGCATTCTGGCCGCAGGACAACGGGCATCTCAGCATACTTCGCGCTTCGGTCGATTATTGGAGGCAGTTCGTAAAGGATTGAAAATATGATGGATTTCAAAGAAAAGTATGATATAATATTAAGTGAAGTGCATAATGCCTGCAACGCCGTTAAACCCGAAGATGTCGAGGAACTCGTCAAAGCAATAATTGACTCCCGCAAGGTGTTTCTGATCGGTGTCGGCCGCGTTGCGCTGTCGCTGATGGCTTTTACGAAGCGTCTCAACCATCTTGGGATATCTGCTTTCTTCGTGGGTGAGTTGAACGAACCGGCCATTACGAATAATGATCTTCTTATTGTAGGCTCAGGTTCAGGTGAAAGTGCAATACCGCTTCAAATAACACGAATTGCAAAGAGCTATAATGCACGCATTGCACATATAGGCTCATCTCCCGAGAGCTGTATGAAGCAGTATACCGATCTGTTCATACGCGTACCGGTCAGAACTAAGTTTGCACTTCCTGACGAGCTTCCCTCACAGCAGATCATGACGAGCCTTTTCGAGCAAAGCCTGTACGTTATCTGCGACTGCATCGCAATGATGATATGCGAAGAAAAAAAACTTGACATGGCTGCTTTGTGGCAATACCATGCAAATCTTGAATAGAAAGGATCGATACAATGAAATACATTACTGAAAAAGAACAAATCATAAGTATACTTGAAAGAGAACGCGAACGCACAGGAGGTATCTTCCGCCTTAAGCCCACATGGGTGGCTCGGCCCGGTATTGTTCAGCCGGGCAGAAGAATAAAGCTCGCCGATGAATATATGGCGCAGGATCTCGCGGTAAACGAGCGTTGGCTCGCATCGGTGACTTATGCTGACAACGGAGTATATAACAGCATATGCCCGAAGGATCACGGATACAGCTATATTGTGACTGACGAAGGACTTATACGTCTCGCCGATGCCATCGACCTTTGTAAGGATTGGATGCTCGGAAGCACACAGAAGAAATGGAATGTGTTGTCTAAATTTTTCGACAACTGGCATCGTATACCCTTCCATATGCATCCCTGTCAGGAGCACGTCCGCGAAGGACTGACCGGGAAGCCTGAATCGTATCACTTCCCCATCGAGCTCAATATGAACAGAAACGCCTTCCCGATGACACCTATCGGTGTCGACCCCTCTTACAGTGATAAAGATATATACGAGCATTTTCTCGCTTATTTCAAGGGTGATAACCATCTCACAGATCTTGCAAATACAGTTAACATAATTCCCGGAACAGGCTACTATATGCCGCCCTGCACGCTCCATGCGCCCGGTTCGCTTGTAACATATGAACTTCAGGTCGCGTCAGACGTCAGCTGTATTCCCGAATCGCGTGTCAACGATATGCCAATGCCGCCAGATATGATCGACCGTGATCTTCCTGTCACGATCGAGAAGGACGGAATTGAAAAAGTCGCGGAGTATATGACGAAGATGATAAGATGTGAGCATTCGGGCAACACTGACGCGTTCAGAAGCGAATACTTCCGTCCGCCCGTTAACATATTCGATGATGGTCAGGCAAAGCAGGATTACATCGTATACCGCTGCGGCAGAGCAAGCGAAGAAAAAAACGACGATCTTTACAGCGCAAAACACACGCAGCTTGTATCCGGCAGCAGTGTTAAGATGAATGAAAAGGCAGCATTCGGCGCGATAGTACTTCGCGGTCACGGAACGGTCGGCGTAGCGGGAAAACAGCATCTTGATATAGAAAGCGCGTCAATGTACATGACGCGAGACGAAATATTTGCAGACGAATTCTTCGTATCCGCATACGCCGGTGCATCGTTTGAAATGCACTGTACCTCAAACGAACCGCTTTCAGTATATCAGCATTTTGCATCAGACTCCAACCCGGAAAGCACCTCATTAGCGGTCGCTAAGCATAGCTGATAACATACTCTGTCAAAAAAACGAAGAAAGGATGCTTCCCGAAGCGAAAGCGACAAGGATCATGGTTGCAGGCAGCCGGAGAAAGAACCGGATGATCGAATATATCAAGGTTAAAAAAACTGTACGTGTTTCTGAATTATCCAGTCATTTCGGTGTTGCTGAAATGACCGTACGGAGAGATCTTGCCGAAATGGAAGAAAGCGGCATTGTCAGGCGCTTCCACGGCGGTGCGCGGCTCGCGGAAAACGCCTTTCACAAGGAATCCGAATTTCTCTCACGAAGTGATGTTAACCTTGTGCAAAAGCAGCTCATCGCACAAAAAGCACTTTCTTTTTTGAATGACGGTGCTACAATATACATCGACGGAAGCACAACCTGCAGCGAGCTTGCACGGATACTGCCCTGCAACAAACGTCTTACGGTATTCACTGACAGCATCGAAGCCCTCTGCGTGCTCAGGGATAAATCTGCTTATTTGACGCTGTATCTTATCAGCGGTGAGCTTGCACGCGATAAAAACACTCTTGACGGATATTTTGCACTCAAAGCATCTCAGCAGATAAACGTCGATACAGTATTCTTTTCGTGCGCCGGATTTACCGATGAAGGCATCACGAACAAAGGTCTTATCGGCACTCAGGTAAAAAAGACTTTTCTCAAAAACGCACGCAGAAAAGTGCTGCTTGCCGACTCCACGAAATACGGTCAATACTACCTCTATATGATAAGCACATGGAACGACATCGACACGCTCATCACCGACAACGGGCTGTCCGAAGAAGCGAGAAAGTTTATCAGAACGCAGCATACTCAGATAATAATCGCCTGAATTACTCAGGCATGGAGGCAAAAATGCTTTATCTTGGATTGGACATTGGAACGAGCAGCTGCAAGG
>CAZFZL010000091.1:0-6143 GCA_964523005.1 uncultured Oscillospiraceae bacterium | reverse complement strand
TAAGCTCTCCTGCCTGCTTCATAATGATAAGATCAGTGTTGTCTGTTACGAAGCACGAAGTTGCGCCGAGATGAATTATCCCCGCCGCCTTCGGGCATTGCTTTCCATAGGCGTAAACATGAGCCATAACGTCATGACGTACTTGTGCTTCACGCTGCTCGGCGGTTTCGTAATCGATCTGATCTATATGAGCTTCAAGCTCAGCGATCTGCTCGTCGGTTATCGGAAGACCGAGCTTCTGTTCACCTTTTGCAAGCGCAGTCCAGAGACGGTGCCAGCAGGTGAATTTATGATCCTGAGAAAATAGATACTGCATTTCATCGCTTGCATAACGCGTGGAAAAGGGTGAAACGTACTTTTTTTTGTTGTCGTCCATATGAAAACACTCCTGAGTCTATTTAAAATACTTAACGCCGCAGGTGAAAAGCTTCATGTCGTTGTTGCCGGGGACATTTTTATATGCGTTTTGACACCAGCGTTCAGAATGCCCCATTTTACCGAATACACGTCCGTCTGGAGAAGTGATGCCTTCAACAGCATTGAATGAGCCGTTGGGATTGAAACGAATATCCATAGAAACCTCTCCTTCGGGCGTGCAGTATTGTGTTGCGATCTGCCCGTTTGCTTTGAGCTTCGAGAAAAGTTCATCAGAACAAACGAAACGACCTTCGCCGTGTGAGACGGGCATAGTATGCAGCTCGCCGACGGTGTAATCGGAGTACCAGGGTGACATATTTGATGCGACGCGTGTAGTTACAAGTTTCGAAACGTGGCGTCCGATCGTATTGAAGGTGAGTGTCGGGCTTGATTCATCAGGCTCTATTATCTTACCAAACGGGACGAGTCCGAGCTTGATAAGCGCTTGGAAGCCGTTGCAGATACCTCCGACGAGTCCGTCACGCTTTTCAAGAAGCCGCATAACACTCTCTGAAACAAATTTGTTGCGGAAGAATGCCGTGATGAATTTACCCGAACCGTCAGGTTCGTCGCCTCCGGAAAATCCTCCGGGAATGAAAATTATTTGTGATGCATCTATCGCTTCACTGAAACGTAAAGCCGATTCGTTTATACCTGCAGCGCTGAGGTTATTTATAACGAATATTTCTGCTTTTGCGCCTGCCTGTTCAAAGGCGTGAGCCGCATCATATTCGCAGTTTGTTCCGGGAAATACGGGGATTACGACACGTGGCACGGCGTATTTTACGGTAGAAAAACGATGAGAAGGAGCGTTGAACGAAATTTTTTCAGCGGCATGCGCTTTGTTTCTGATGTTCTGCGGAAAAACGGATTCAAGTTTTGAATCGTATAATCCAAGCAGCTCATTCAGTTCGACCTCATCGCTGCCACATGATATGGAGGGATATTCGGTGATAGTACCGATAAGAACACCCTGTTCGGGCTTCACATCGGTTTCAACGATGATCGAAGCCGGTTTCTTCGCGAATATCGTCTCAGGATCACATATGTCGAACGAGAAGCCAAGTCCGTTTCCGAAGCACATCTTCATAACGGCAGCGGCCGTTGCACCGTATGTAGGAACGTATGCAGAATATACTTTTCCGTTGCTGATGAGGTCTTCGACAAAGCAGAACATATCCTTATAAGAATCAAACATATCGCGTGTAAAGAGGACGGCCTTATGACCGGTTTTTTTGAATTCAGGGGTGATTATCTCGGAATCATCAGCAAATGCTACAGCAAACGAAACGAGTGTAGGCGGAACGGAAATATTTTCAAACGTACCACTCATCGAGTCTTTGCCGCCGATGGAAGCAATCTTGAGTTCGAGCTGTGCGTCGAGCGCTCCTAAAAGCGCAGCGAACGGTTTACCCCATTTTTTTGAGTCGTGACCGAGTTTTTCAAAGTATTCCTGATATGAGAAATAGCAGTTTTCCCCTTTGGAAAAGACCTTTGCGCCGCTCGTTACAAGTTTTGCGACGCTTTCCATTACGGCGTCGTATGCGCCCTGATAACAGTCTTCTGCCATACCGTACGGATCAGCGCCGTAAGACATTACGGAGCAGGTGTGAGCGTGAGACAGGTCAGCTGTCGGTATACGTGCTACCATGACCTGCGAAGGTGTAAGCTGATACTTTCCGCCGAAAGGCATAAGTACGCTGCCTGCGCCGATGGTGGAATCGAAGCGCTCTGAAAGCCCTTGTTTTGAACAAACGTTGAGATCCGATGCCGTAAGTCTGATCTGTTCTCTGAAAGGCAAAAAAGCATTTTTCTCCTTTTCCTTTGGAGCATTAACGAAAACGTCGATATGCTTCGATGCGCCATTTGTTTCGATAAAGGAACGGGGAAGATCAACGATCTTATTTTTACGCCAGAACATCTTAAGTCTCGGTTCTGCCGTTACGACAGCCACTACAGTAGCCTCAAGATTTTCCGCATTCGCCATGGATATAAATGTCTGTACATCTTCCGGCGACAGTACAACTGCCATACGTTCTTGCGATTCGCTTATTGCAAGCTCTGTACCATCAAGCCCTTCGTATTTCTTCGGCACTGCGTCAAGATCAATTTCAAGTCCGTCGGCAAGCTCGCCGATTGCGACCGATACGCCGCCTGCACCGAAATCGTTGCAGCGTTTTATCATTTTTGATGCTTCAGGATTTCTGAACAGCCTTTGGAGCTTGCGCTCTTCGGGTGCGTTGCCTTTCTGAACTTCAGCACCGCACTGCGCAAGCGATTCTAGTGTATGCGATTTTGATGAGCCGGTTGCACCTCCGCAGCCGTCACGTCCCGTTCTGCCGCCGAGCAATACAATTTTATCGCCGGGTGCCGGAACGAGCCTTACTACATTTGATTCAGGAGCTGCGCCTATTACTGCACCTACCTCAAGCCTCTTTGCGGCGTAGCCGTCGTGATATATCTCATCAACAAGACCCGTAGCGAGTCCGATTTGATTTCCGTATGATGAATAGCCGGAAGCGGCAGTTGTGACAAGCTTTTTCTGCGGAAGCTTTCCGGGAATTGTTTCATCAAGCGGTTTGAGCGGGTCGGCTGCACCCGAGACACGCATAGCTTGATATACATATGATCTGCCTGAAAGAGGGTCGCGGATCGCACCGCCTATGCAGGTGGCAGCACCGCCAAACGGTTCTATTTCAGTCGGATGATTATGAGTTTCGTTTTTGAACAGAACAAGATAGTCTTCTTCACCGTTATCGGTTTGAACCTTTACTTTTACAGTGCAGGCGTTTATCTCGTCAGATTCATCAAGCTTATTGAGATATCCTTCACGACGGAGAAATTTCGCACCTATCGTAGCAACATCCATAAGCGTAACGGGTTTTTTTCTGCCGGTCAGGCGTCTGATGGTAAGATAGCGAACATACGATTCCTGCACCTTCTGGTCGTCTGAAGCGACACTGTCGATGACGGTATTGAACGTAGTATGGCGGCAATGGTCGCTCCAATAAGTGTCGATCATCCTGATTTCAGTCAAAGTAGGATCACGTTTTTCATTTTTGAAGTGATCACGGCAAAAACGCAGATCATCAAGATCCATCGCAAGACCGAGTTCATTGAGCAGTATTGAAAGATCGGTATCATTGAACCTTGTAAATCCTTCGATAGCTTTAACATCAGCAGGGACTTCATATTCAAAAGCGAGAGTATCACGTTCGTCAAGCGAGCATTCGCGGCACTCGACAGCGTTAATTAGATATTTCTTAATTTCATTAAGCTCTTTTTCACTTATGCTTCCTGAAAGCTGATATATCTTTGCGCTTTTTACGTTAGGACGTTCACCGAGCGAAATGATCTGTATACACTGTGCAGCTGAATCAGCGCGCTGATCGTACTGTCCGGGCAGATATTCAACGCCGAAGGTGAATCCGTTGCTTTCGGGAAGTGAAAAATACACATCGTCGGTCTGAGGCTCGGAAAAGACGAGCGGTATACATTTTTCAAATAACTCACGGTCAATGCCTTCAGCGTCGTAGCGATTGAAAATACGTACTGAGGTGACTGATGAGATCCCGAGAAAGCCATTTATTTCGTCGAGCAGTGCATTGGACTGCAAACTCACGTTTTTCTTTCTTTCGGTATAAACTCTGTAAACCATTAGATATTGCCTTTCATTGATTATTCGTGCTGTCCGCTTCCATAGCGCGCTTTCCTATATCGTTTCTGTAAAACGAATCTTTGAAAGCGACCTTTCGGGCATACTCATAAGATTTATCTATTGCTTTGCTAAGAGACGGTGCTTTTGCTGATACACCGAGAACTCTTCCGCCGGATGTTACGAGCGTTTTGTTATCAAGCTTTGTCCCGGCGTGGAACAGTGTAACGTCCGGATCTGACATTTCAGGCAATGTTATCGCGTATCCTTTTTTGTAGTCCTCCGGATAACCGCCTGAAGCAACGATGACGCATACGCAGCAGCCGGTCTCAAATTTGACATCGAGTTCACCAAGCGTTCCGTCATGAACAGCCTGCATAACAGTAAGAAGATCGGTCTTCATAAGCGGCAGCACAACCTGTGTTTCGGGGTCTCCGAAACGGCAGTTGTATTCAACGACTTTCGGACCTTCGGGCGTGAGCATGAGGCCGAAATATAAACATCCTTTGAAGGATCTTCCTTCTGAATTCATTGCGTTTACGGTAGGAAGAAATATCGTTGTCATACATTTGTCCGCGATTTGCTTCGTATAGTATGGATTCGGTGCAACAGTACCCATGCCGCCTGTGTTCAACCCGGTATCGTTGTCGTGAGCACGTTTGTGATCCATTGACGAAACCATGGGAACGACTGTTTTTCCGTCCGTGAAAGCAAGGACGGAAACTTCAGGACCGGTCATGAATTCTTCAATGACGACGTGTGTTCCGCTGGTACCGAATTTACCGCCATCGATCATTGACTTGACGGCATTTACGGCTTCTTCTTCGTTTTCGGCGATAATAACGCCTTTTCCGAGCGCGAGCCCGTCAGCTTTGATAACGGTCGGATATTTATTATGCTTTTTGATATATTCGGCTGCAAGCTTGCTGTCACTGAAAACTTCACAACGTGCTGTCGGTATACTGTATTTTTTCATGAGGTCTTTTGAAAAGACCTTGCTTCCTTCGATAATCGCGGCATTTGCCGTCGGGCCGAAGCACGGCACGCCTGCCGCTTCAAGCACGTCAACACATCCCATTACAAGTGGGTCGTCGGGTGCTATGACGGCAAAATCCACGCTTTTTTCGAGTGCAAATGCTTTTATACTTTCGATATCCTTTGCGCCTATCGGTACGCATATCGCATCAGCGGCGATGCCACCGTTACCGGGAAGCGCATATATTTCTGTTACGGTGTTGTTTTCTCTCAGCTTTTTTATTATCGCGTGTTCGCGTCCGCCGGAACCGACTACAAGAATTTTCATATAAGATATTCCCTTCGGATAATTCAATGGTGAAAAAGACGCGTTCCCGTGAATGCCATGGCAATACAGTTTTTATCACATGTGTCAATTACGTCTGCGTCGCGCACAGAACCTCCGGGCTGCGCTATGTAGGAAACACCGCTCCTGCGTGCTCTTTCGATGTTGTCACCAAACGGGAAGAAGGCGTCAGAGCCGAGCGCAACACCGGAAATCGTCGAAAGATATTCTTTTTTTTCTACCTCTGTAAGAGTATCGGGACGGGTTTTGAAAAAATTCTGCCATACACCGTCACCTGTTACATCAGCGTGGTCTGCTGAAATATATATGTCAATGGCGTTATCGCGTTCCGGTCTGCCGAGAGTGTCAATGAAATCGAGTGAAAGCACCTTTGGGTGTCTGCGCAAAAACCATATGTCTGTTTTATTTCCTGCAAGTCGTGTACAATGGATACGTGACTGTTGACCTGCACCGACACCGACAGTCTGTCCGTGATATGTATAGCAAACCGAGTTTGACTGAGTGTATTTGAGAGTAATCAGAGAAAGAACGAGATCAAGTTTAGCTTCTTCGGATATGTCTTTGTTTTTTGTAGGAATATTGTCAAGCAAAGATGGCGTGATAAGAATATTGTTTCTTCCTTGCTCAAAAGTAACGCCGAATACCTGCTTATGTTCTGTAGCGGCGGGGACGTATGAAGGATCGATCTCGACAATATTGTATGTTCCTCTTCGCTTCTGCTTGAGTATTTCAATAGCTTCATCTGTATAT
>CAZFZL010000090.1:0-6196 GCA_964523005.1 uncultured Oscillospiraceae bacterium | reverse complement strand
ATCACATATTATTTTGTTTGTAAATAGCTTTCCTGATTTTTAGAGATGCCCATAACAGAATAAAAGTATTTTTCAATATGTTTTTTTATTATTATCAAAAATCCGATCCGCGTTTTTTTGAGATTAACACATAAGCGATCACTCCGACGCACACGAGCATCAACACCGTGATAACAGCCCACACCTTTGCGGTGGATGTGTTTTTATTATCATCGCTCGTATCAAAAACGAGAGAAACCTCAGAAACATCGCTTTCGTCTGAAGTATCTCCGTCAAAATCGCTGTCGGTCTTATAGTTTTCAAGCAGATAATTGCTTATCCATTCGCAGTATTTTGTGTGTCCGTATTCGCTCAGGTGTATTCCGTCGCCCTGAGCGCATATCATGTCAAGGTCTTCGTCCTCACAATACTTATTTATATCGATAAGTCCGGTATCGTATTCGCCGGCGAGCTTTCTTATCACATCGATATATTCGCTGAAGCTGTCGTCGGAATAATCGAGTCCGTCGCCACCCGCCGAGTAAAAGCCATAATCGGTGCAGACGGGATGAGGTGTGACAAGTATCACGTTAGCGCCCGCCGCGATTATTTGCGTGATGATCGAACGCATATTTTTCTCATAGCTGTCGATGCTCACGAGATTGGTATAGTCTGATAGCTTCATAGCGGCGTCGTTCATCCCGAAGTTTACTATAACAACATCGGGATTCAGCTCGATGATGTCTTTTTTCAACCGCGCTATGGCGTGTATTGTAGTATTTCCGCCGACGCCTGCGTTGATTACGTTTGTGCCGATAAATCCCGGCAGCATTCCGACCCAGCCTGTAAAGGCAGTTATAGAATCACCGAATGCGACAACGGTCCTGTCGGAAAACACACTGTCAACAGCAGTTTCACTGACAACATATATTTCCGTCCGGGTGACACGTGAAGAGCGGTAACCAAGAGCGGCTGCAACAACTGTAAGTCTGTATTTTCTGCCAATTTCTATCATACTTTCGTCTATAACGAAGCCGTCGCCGCTGTCAATATGTTCGTTTGCAAACACATACTCGCCATCGCTGCAGGCGGATATATCCTGAAGCGAAACATAGTATACTGAAGCTGATTCGATCTCTTCCCAGCTTACAGTAATATCGCCCACGGCATGAATTGTGCTGACACCGGAAATAAAGGGTGAATCAAGTCTTTCGAGGCTCGTATCGGGGCGATACGAATTACCGGTTTCCGGCGGTACGTTGAGATATATTTTGGCTTTTGTCTCAAATTCATCGGAATAATACAGCTCGTCGTTCATTTCAGCCGTACCGTTATCAATATCTATTCCCACAAGATACGCATGGTCGCCAACCTCGACGTTTTCAAGAGCGTTATACGTTCCGGTTGCGACTTTGTTGATATAATTGACTCCGCCGCTCACAGAGTAGTCATTTCCGATACATGCGGTAAGCACAAAACCGTTTTTCGGGATGAGTGCGTCCTTGGGAATATTCGACGCGACATCAGTGCTCACGCTTGTGACAACATATGCGCCCTCGGAATCGCTCCAGTCGAAGACAGCGACACGAAACCATGAAAAATCAGAATATATATTGTCTTCTCTGATAGTTTCTCCCCATTTGGGCGTAAAAACGGTAGCTTGTCCTTCTGCAACCGCGGCGTTTATTTTATTGATTCCGAGAACATATCCTACTTTTTTCTTTGCAGCTTCGACCGGATCGAACGGAACGTCAGTGGTTATCTCCGGATCCCCGATTTTTATATATGTTTCCGATTCATAGCCTGCACTGTACCAAAGCTTTCCGTTGTCAGACATTGAACCGTTAAGAAAATCTCCGCCGTAGCAATACGCGGTGTCTCCGACCTGAAGCGCTCCCGCAAGTTCAAATGAGAGCGTCGCCGATTCGTTGATATAGTTTGGCGAATTCTTGTAGGAGGCGTATTTATCAGGATCTTTCTTATAAAGTTCGGGGTAATTGTTTCCGATGTTGACGGCGTAAATAAAACCGTTCTCCGGAATTTCCGTCCCGGATTTTGCTCTGCCCATAGTGTTGTCAACGCTTGTGACTTTATAGACCCCGTCTTCTTTATCCCATTCAAAAACGACTACTGTCCACCATTCAAAAGTGCCGTAGCTTGTGATGGTATCGTCTTTGACAGAGGTATAAATAATCGCAGCCCCCTCATACGAGGCGACAACGTTTGCGTGTGTTACTATCAGTAAGCTGTCCTCCGTTCCGTAAGCCTGTACCGAAGGGACTACGGCAGCTGTCATAACCAATATCAGCAGAAGGGCAATATATTTTCTAAAGTGCAAACGTTTCATATTCGTCTCGATTCCTTTCATTAATTACAATAAGGATATCACTTTCTCCGCCATTTGTCAACAAAACAATGCGGTAAATACCACTGTTTAAATAAAAAATATTACTCCTCTATTGACAGTGATTAAAAAGTATGTTAGAATACCGATAACATAGTATGGAGGTTATACTTAATGAAAAAAGCAGCCGCAATTTTGCTTGCTTGTTTATTTTGCGTAATGGCTTTCGCATCCTGCGTAAGTCAGCAAACCACTGAAGTATCAGTAAAGGTGGTTGGTTACAACGGAGAGGTCATATACGACGGAGCTGTTACATTATTGGGCGAAGGACCGACAGTCGCTGACGCTCTTTACGCTCTTGAGACAAACGGAAGCATCACTTCTCTCGATATGACAAACAACGCAATACAAAGCATCAACGGTACACAAACACAGCCGGACAGCACCGGTGAATATTATTTCTACTGGCGTTATTCGCTCAACGGTCATACCGAAGACGAGACGGTCACCGTAAGCGGTGACGAAAGCTCGCTTTACCTCGGCATTACATTACAGCCCATCGTTGCCGGCGACTCAATAGTAATTGAATACGTCTATATCGCGATCTCTGATCTCGAAGACTGATAAATAAAATATATAATATGCAGTTATCCGCTCTTTCAACGAGCGGATTTCTGATATTATGGCAAATAAACACAGAGCGGTGCGGTATGATGCAGTTTTTTACAGCCCTCTGACGACGAAAGGATAATAAGCAAGATGAATGTTTCGATTACAAAAGCTTCTTTTATAAGATGCCGCGCTCAGGCTGAGGAGCTGAAATTCGGCTCGGTGCCGGACGTATACAATTCACGCGAGACGGTGCTTGATCCGGGGCTCGGCATTGATTCCTTCCTGAGGACCTTCAACGTGGAAAAAGGTGTATACAGCGCTGTTATCTCCGCAAGCGCGCTGGGTATTTTCGATCTATACGTAAACGGGATGCGTATAGGGCGTGAGGAACTGAAGCCCGGCTGGACCGATTACGACAAACGAGTGTTTGTATTTACTTATGACATATCAACATATATCAGATACGGGCAGAACACGGTGTACGCTCGCGTCTCGCGCGGCTGGTACAGCGGAAGGATCTCATTCGGTATCAGAGGGAACGTCCGTCCGGCGTTCATATGCGGAATTGACCTCGGATACGATGATGGCGAACGCGAATACATCTACACAGGCGACGGCTGGAAATGCGCACTGCTCGGCCCGGTCATGACGGCTGACATATGGAACGGCGAATACTACGACGCACGCATAACAGAGGAGCAGGTGCTGTCAAGCGACAAATGGGAAAAGCCTGCCGTGGTACAGGACGTTCCATGTGAGCTCGAAAATCCGGTCGGGCCTCCCGTCCGTGCTCGAAGGGAATTCAGCCTGAAGCCCGTCAGCAGCACTGTCTACCGCGGTGTATTTGACAACGGAAGCGATTTCGGCGAGATCCGCCCTGTTGAAAAAAAGCGCGGAGATACAAGTGAATGCGCTCATATTGACGCTTCGCTTGTTTATCAGGTGGACTTCGCGCAAAACATGGTCGGACGCCCGAAATTTACGGTCAGCGCTCCTGCCGGAACAAAGATTACAGTACGCTGCGGCGAAATGCTCAACGACAGCGGAATGAAATCACGCAAGAACGACGGCCCGCTTGGAAGTATATATACGGCAAATTACCGCTCAGCTATCTCACAGGCGGTATATATCTGCGGCGGCGGCACAGAAACTTACTTCCCTACTCACGCGTTTTACGGATTCAGATATCTTGAATTTGAAGCAGACGCGCCGGCTGATATATCCGGTGTAACCGGCGAGGTGCTCGGCAGCGATATTCATGAAGTAGCTCATTTTGAATGCTCCGACCGGGAGATCAACACACTGTATTCTAATATTCTCTGGGGGCAGCGCTCCAATTATCTGTCAGTCCCGACCGACTGCCCACAGCGTGATGAACGCGTGGGCTGGACGGGCGACACGCAGATATTCTGCGGCGCGGCGACATACAACGCCGATGTAAGCGGGTTTTTCAAAAAATGGCTCGGTGACTGCCGCGACTCTCAGGGCGAGGACGGCAGCATTGGCGACGTTATGCCGAAGCTGTGCAATTCCTCGCGCGGAAACAACAGCAACGCCGCATGGGCTGACGCCGTTATTATCGTCCCGTACAGAATGTTCAGATTCTATGACGACAAGAGCTTTCTTGCCGAGAACTACGGCATGATGGAAAAATATATGCAGCTGCTTGCCTCAAACGAAAATCCAGGTCCGAACATCGCGTACGGTGACTGGCTGTCCTACGACGCGACGGACAAGCGATATATTGCCGACTGTTATTACGCTTACGACGCGCTCCTGATGGCATTGATCTCAACCGAGCTTAACAATATCCAACGCGCCGTATATTATACGAAGCTCTTTACTTCGCTTAAAGAAGCGTTTTGCGAGAAGTATGTACACGACGATAATATAACAGAAAAAACACAAACCGGATGTCTTCTGGCTCTCCATTTTGAGCTGCTTGACGGGAAAACGCGCGAGAACACAGCCGCGCTGCTCGCAGAGCTTATAAAATCCAACAATTATACACTATCCACCGGCTTCGTCGGTACGGGCATACTGAACGTCACGCTCAGCGAAGTCGGACTGGATGAGCTCGCATACAGTTTGCTGCTGCAAACGCGCGACCCGTCGTGGCTTTACAGTGTGCGACAAGGCGCAACGACAGTGTGGGAGCGCTGGAATTCGTATACACTCGACAAGGGCTTCGGAAATGTCTGTATGAATTCGTTCAACCATTACGCCTACGGAGCGGTAAGCGAATGGCTTTTCTCGTATGCCGCCGGGATCGGACTCGGTGATTACCAGAACGGCTTCTCGTTCTTCACCTACCGCCCCCGCCCCGATATGCGCGCAGGTCTTTCACTGCCGAAGGGGCAAAAGCCGATAACATACATCGAAGCGTCGTATTACTCAGACGCCGGACTTATAAAAACGCGTTGGGAACGCAGGGACGACAGATTCATCTATACTCTCACCGTACCGGAAGGCGCAAAGGCGAAGTGTATGCTTCCGGTTACGGGCAGGATAACCTGTGACAGAAAACCCGTTGCCTTCCCTGCCGAAAACGGATTCTACACCGCAGAGCTTTCCGGCGGAGAGTATGAATTTGAAGTCAGCATAGGCTTCTGACACTGACGAAAATTTCAAAAAATATTTCAATATGGTGCTTGCAAAACGCATGGCGATGTGATATTATATCCCATGCGTGAACGTGAGCACCATTTGCTTTTTGTTCTCAACGATCCGGGGGCGTAGCTCAGCTGGGAGAGCGCTGCGTTCGCAACGCAGAGGTCAAGGGTTCGATCCCCTCCGTCTCCACCAAAAAGAAAAATGTCGCAAGCGTTCTAAAGAACGCTGCGGCTTTTCTTTTTGTACTATTCACTGTTCTCTTTTAGTTCTTCTCTCTTCTCTCGCGGAGAAGAATTCTTTATACAAGGAGTTAAAATAGCATGACAAAGAAAAACCACAATCCAATAAAATATGCCTGCTATATGACAAACGTGTCTATGTCTATCGTTGCTACCTTGTCACCGTTGCTATTTCTCACGTTCAGAAATTTATATAATATTTCGTTTTCCATGCTGGGAGCACTTGTACTGATAAATTTTTGTACACAGCTTATAGTTGATTTGATTTTGTCTTTCTATTCGCATAAGTTTAACCTGACAAACATGGTGAAAATCACTCCTGTGCTGACTGCTTTGGGGTTATTTATTTATGCAATTATTCCTTTGATGTTTCCTGATATTGCTTATATAGGACTGGCTATAGGAACAG
>CAZFZL010000089.1:0-6268 GCA_964523005.1 uncultured Oscillospiraceae bacterium | reverse complement strand
ATCTCGACAATGTTGTATGTTCCTCTTCGCTTCTGCTTGAGTATTTCAATAGCTTCATCTGTATATCCGGGTGCGATTATACCGTCTGACACTTCGTGCCTGAGTAGATTTGCTGTGTCTGCGTCGCAAACATCACTCAGTGCCGCCCAATCGCCGAAGCTTGACATTCGGTCACAACCTCTTGCTCTTGCATAAGCGCACGCAATTGGAGAAAGCGATGAATAATCCCCTTCGATAAAATATACCTTTGCATCTGTTTTGTCAAGCTTTATGCCCAACGCAGCGCCGGCAGGACTGACATGCTTGAATGATGCTGCTGCCGGAATTCCGAGAGCTTTTTTCAGTTCCGAGACAAGCTGCCAGCTGTTGAATGCGTCAAGAAAATTTATATACCCCGGTTTTCCGTTTAATACCTTAATCGGAAGTTCACCGTTTTCCATAAATATACGCGAGGGTGTCTGATTTGGATTACAACCGTACTTTAGTTCAAGTTCTTTCATTTTGATCGTTCCTTTCATAATTGGATGGTCTTGCGTAAAAAGCCATAAGCCGTGGCAAACACGGCTTAAATATTTTTATTATAGATTATAGTAGTCGCCTTTTCACCGGACAATGGTACAAAACGGACGAGCAGTGATACCTTGTTGTCAGAATTAAGTGAATTCCATATCACATCACCGCATTCAGAAGCGGTAGAACCAGGCACGGCAAATTCGACAGGTTCGCCCTTAAATGACGGTATCGGATTGCCGTTGCATTCGTAGGTATGTATTATATGAGCTTTTCCGGATTGCGGCTGTGAGTATTCATAAAAGAAATGATCGCATGAAAGTCCGTCGGCATAAGCGGATTTTATGATAGACATTTTGTACGTAAGCGCACCGTCCTTTATCTGAGCAGCACAGCTGATCCTCGGAGTGTAGTTCGGCTCGTCAGGTTCAAAACGGCGTGTACGAAGCGCTTCTTCAAAGCTTTTTCCGGCGCTGAGAAAATCGTATACGGTATCAGTCTGGTCGCCGTTTGTTACGATGACGGTATTATTAAAAACGCGAACCGGCGCGTAGATAATAAGAGAAGGATCCTTCATCTTTGATTCATCAAAAGCTTTCGTGCGTACCGTTTCGCCGTCCTTAACAAAAATACGATTGCGGCTGTTGACGCTTCTGCCCATTATGAAATAAGCGAGAAAAGCGCTTTTTTTGTCTTCTGTAAGCCCGGCCGCAATACCTCTGCCAGGGTATTCGTTCGAAGATAAATAGTTTTTGATATCTGTCATTTGCTTTATTCCTTTTCTGACATTAATAAATTACATACTTTTTCACAAGCGAGCGGTAGTATTTTCCACTCTGCCTGCTTCATAACGCGCTTTTGTAGTTTTTCAGGTGTGTCATTATCATAAACTCTGACACTTTTTTGCATGATTATCCGGCCGCCGTCGGTGATCTCGTTTACATAATGTACGGTAGCTCCAGTGAGCTTTACGCCGCGGGCGAGAGCAGCCTCGTGTACATGAAGTCCATAAAAGCCATCACCGCAGAAGGAAGGAATTAGCGAAGGGTGTACATTGATGATACGTCCTTCGTATTTAGCAGTGAATGTACTGCTAAGCACACACAGAAATCCGGCGAGTACAATAAGTCCGATGCCGTGTTCGGTAAGAATATCATCTAGCTTTTTTTCATAAGAAGATTGATCGATGAAATCTTTTTTTACAACAGTGTACGCATCAATTCCCGCATTTACAGCGCGTTCTGTCGCGTATACACCACGCTTAGAGGATATTACGCAATCGATTACACCGCTTTTAATCGTTTCGTTTTTCTGTGCTTCTATCAGCGCCTGAAGATTTGTTCCTGAACCGCTTACGAAAACGGCGATACGTATCTTTCCTATCAACTTATCATTCATTTATAATGACTCCATCGGTACCCTCGGCTATTGTTCCGCAGAAATACGCATCACAACCGTTAGCGGTGAGTATATCTATCGCAACATCTGCCTGTTCCGAAGGAACCGTAACGGTCATGCCAACGCCCATATTGTATGTGTTGAACATATCTCTTTCGGGAATTTTTCCTTCGGCAGCGAGAATATTGAATATCGGCAGGATCTGAAGTGATTTTTTATCGATAACGGCAGTTAGTCCGTCCGGGATGCTGCGCGGAATGTTTTCGTAGAATCCGCCGCCGGTTATATGGGATATACCGCGTACAGAGCACTTTTTCAGCAGCTCAAGGACGGGCTTTACATATATGCGGGTTGGAGTGAGAAGTGATTCAAGAAGTGTTGCGGACAATTCCGGAATATATCGTGAAAGCTTATCTTTGTCTTCGCCAAATACTTTTCTGACAAGAGAGAAGCCGTTAGAATGTACGCCTGAAGAGGGAAGTGCGATAATTACATCTCCGGGTCTTGTCGTTTTATTGTCAAGTATTTTACTTTTGTCGGCAATACCTACGCAGAAGCCTGCCAGGTCGTATTCATCCTCCGGATAGAAGCCCGGCATCTCGGCAGTCTCGCCGCCTATCAACGCACAGCCTGACTGTACACATCCCTCGGCAACGCCGGATACGATTGAGGCAACCTTTTCGGGAATATTTTTTCCGAGAGCAATATAGTCAAGAAAAAACAAAGGTTTTGCACCGCAGCAAATTATGTCGTTTGAACACATTGCAACACAGTCAACACCAACAGTATCATGCCTGTCAGCGATAAACGCGAGCCGCAGTTTAGTACCGACACCGTCAGTGCCGCTGACAAGAACAGGTTCGTCCATACCGTTAAGATCGGGCGCAAAGAGTCCGCCAAAGTTGCCTATACCCGAAAGCACACCATCTACGTTAGTACGGGCAATATGCTTCCTCATAAGTTTTACGGCATTATATCCGGCAGTTATATCTACTCCTGCGTTTTTATAGCTTTCGCTGTAGCTTTTCATATTGTTTCCTTTCGTAAAAGACAAGTCAGCCGTTGTTCTCGCTGATTTTCATCTCGAATCTGTTCTTGCACATTTTTTTCGGTATTTCTGTGGGGTATTTTCCTGAAAAGCAGGCGGTACAGTATCCATCGCTTGTATTGTCGGTAATCTTAGTAACGTTGTCGAGACTGAGATATCCGAGAGAATCTACGCCTATGATTCCTGCGATTTCGTCAACGGAATGCTTGCATGCGATAAGATAATCCTGTGAATCTATATCAGTTCCGTAATAGCAGGGATAAAGGAAAGGCGGAGACGAAATACGCATATGTACTTCAGTAGCACCTGCCTCTCTAAGGAGATTAACGATACGTGCGCTCGTAGTGCCGCGGACGATAGAATCATCGATAAGTATAACACGTTTACCACTGATTACACTCGATACAGGATTGAGCTTAATACGTACAAGCTGTTCGCGCTCTTCCTGCGTAGGCTGGATAAAAGTGCGACCTATATATTTGTTTTTAATAAATCCTATCCCATAAGGTATTCCCGATTGTTTTGCATATCCGATAGCGGCATCGATACCGGAATCCGGAACACCGATAACGATGTCAGCCTGAACGGGATGCTCGAGCGCAAGGAACGAGCCTGCACGCTGGCGTGCAATATGGACAGAGCTGCCATCAATAACGGAATCGGGGCGAGCAAAGTAAATATATTCGAAGATGCAGTGGCTCTTTGGAGCAGCAGTGCAGTTGTCGCGTATCGATCTTATGCCGCTTTTGTCAACTATAACTACCTCACCCGGATCAATATCGCGGACGAATTTTGCGCCTATACTGTCAAGCGCACAAGATTCAGATGTAAAATAAGTATTGTCACCCTTCTGTCCGATGCAAAGCGGTCTGAAGCCGAGAGGGTCGCGTACGGCAATAAGCTTAGTCGGTGACATGATCACGAGTGAATAGGCACCCTTGAGTTTTTCGACAGACTTCGAAACAGCTTGTTCTATTGAGGCACTTTTCAGACGTTCACCTGTTATGACATATGAAATTACTTCTGTGTCACTGGTGGTGTGGAAGATTGAACCTCTGAGCTCGAGTTCCTCGCGAAGCTCTTTAGCATTCGTTAGATTACCGTTATGTGCGAGCGCAATTGAGCCCTTTATATGGTTGACGACAAGCGGCTGCGCGTTTAATCTCGGATTGGTACCGGTAGTACCGTAGCGAACGTGTCCGATGCCGATCTCACCGAGACCAAGACTTTCGATGCGTTCTTTATCAAACACTTCATTGACAAGTCCAACATCCTTGTACGGTGTCATAACACCGTCGTCATTGATTACTATACCGCACGATTCCTGCCCGCGGTGCTGAAGTGCATAAAGTGCGTAATAACAGTCTGATGCGACGTTGCGTTTTGAAGGCGAATATATCCCGAAAACACCGCATTCATCATGAATTTTCTGTTCGTTTATTGTGTTGTTCATTTATTCGCCTATCAATCTTCTTAGGATTTCTTTGTATGCATCTTCAACGTGACCAAGGTCTCTGCGAAAACGGTCCTTGTCAAGCTTTTCGTGCGTTTTTGAATCCCAGAAGCGGCAGGTGTCCGGTGATATCTCATCAGCAAGTACAAGCGTACCGTCCTGTGTAACTCCGAATTCAAGCTTAAAATCGACAAGATCAATATTGAGCTTTGAAAAATACTCGGTGAGTACCTTGTTTATTTTAAGCGAATAGTCAGATATAAGGCGAAGTTGTTCGTCAGTAGCGAATCCCATAGCTTTTATATGGTATTCGTTCACCATAGGATCGCCGAGAGCATCGTTTTTATAACAGAATTCGAGGACTGTGCTATTAAGCTTCGTGCCTTCTTCAAGTCCGAGACGTTTAGCTAACGAACCTGCTGCGATATTGCGGACGATCACCTCAAGAGGAACGATAGTAACGCGTTTAACAAGTGTTTCACGCGCAGAAAGCTCTTTCACAAAGTGCGTCGGAATGCCTTTTGACTCAAGAAGCTGCATAAGATGGTTTGTAACACGGTTGTTGATAACGCCTTTGTCTTGAATAGTACCCTTCTTAAGACCGTTGAATGCTGTCGCATCATCCTTATAGTCGACGATATATAACGTTTCGTCATCAGTCGCAAAAACCTTTTTTGCTTTACCCTCGTATAGCTGTTGTGTCTTTTTCATATGCTGCTGCCTTCCTTAAATTTGATATTTATGTTTTTATCTTTTTTTATAACGGTCGATTCCATGTCGTCGCGAAGTACTGAAAGTCTTTCCGCGATAATCGGGTCTTCTAAGGAAAGAATCTGGGCGGCGAGAAGAGCGGCGTTTTCGGCGCCGTCGATGGCAACGGTAGCCACGGGAATCCCGGACGGCATCTGGACAGTTGAAAGCAAAGCGTCAAGACCGTCGAGCGTCGAGGACCTTATCGGAATTCCTATAACGGGAAGGGTAGTCTGAGCAGCAATAGCACCGGCAAGATGTGCGGCTTTACCGGCTGCTGCTATTATTACACCGAACCCGTTGTCTCTTGCCGCTTGCGAGAATGAACTTACATGTGAGGGTGTGCGGTGAGCAGAAAAGACATGCATTTCATACTCAATACCGAGCATCAACAGCGTTGAAGCGGCCTTTCCGACTACAGGCAGATCGCTGTCGCTGCCCATGATTATCGCTACTTTCTTCATTTTTATCTCTTTTCTTATTTGTTTTATAAAAAAGACAGGCGGCCGGTACTGCCGCACCGAGCCGCGCTTTCGTATTTATGTATAGATGCTTTCAGAGTGTATAAAGAGATGTGAACGGCAAAACCGTCCCGACAAAGTGTATGAATAAGATCTGCACATCATCATTCACGCCTTTTCAAAAATTACAAATAAATAATAACACACTTATTTAATAATTTCAAGTAGACAATTCCTATAATCTTTCAAAATGCTTCGGGTCAAGTTATGATATATTGCACAAAACAAGCATAATTTGTGTCTTACATAATGAAACGGCACAAAATACAGATTACAGTTCCTTGATATCTCCGGCTTTCTTGAGAGACATTTTTGTAACCGCGGGGCCAAAAAGCTCATATATCAGTGTCGCACAAAGAATTATGGCTCGTATTTGTGCGCCGCCCTCAGGAAGGATCGTTTCAGCAAGCAGGGAAAGTCCAATAGCTACACCTGCTTGCGGCATTAGCGAGAAGCCGAGGTATTTTGTGATAGTCTTGTCTGCTTTGCATATGATTGAACCGAGCGCAGAACCGGAGATCTTTCCGAGTACACGAAATACAACGTACAATACACCGGCAAGTCCGATAGACGGAAGGACCGACAATT
>CAZFZL010000088.1:0-6328 GCA_964523005.1 uncultured Oscillospiraceae bacterium | reverse complement strand
TACCGTAACGGTTGCTTTGTGCGCGCGGCGACACGCGGCGACGGCGCGATCGGAGAAGATATAACCGAAAACGTCAAAACCATACGCACAGTACCGCTGCGCCTGACGAATGACTGCGCTAATCTCGTTGTGCGCGGTGAAGTCTTCATGCCCAAAAAAAGTTTTCTGCGCCTGAATGAACAGAATGAACAGGACGGCAAGCCCACGTTTGCCAATCCGCGCAACGCAGCCGCAGGCTCGCTGCGGCAGCTTGATCCGGCGCTGTGCGCGAAGCGCGGACTCGATATATTCGTATTCAATATGCAGGAAGCGTCGCATGATTTTGCGCCGCAAAGTCACAGTGAGAGCATCGCCATGCTCTCGGCGCTCGGCTTCCACGTTATAGACGAAAGCAGGGTATTCAAGGATATCGAAAGCGTGTGCGCTGAAATAGAAAAGATCGGCACGCAGCGCGATTCTCTCCCATATGGGATAGACGGCGCCGTCGTGAAGGTCAACTCCTTCGCGCAGCGGACCTTGCTCGGCGAAACCTCGTCCGTGCCGCGTTGGGCGGCAGCGTTCAAATACCCGCCTGAGACGGCTCAGACGAAGCTGCTCGACATAACAGTCGCCGTAGGCAGAACGGGAGTGCTCACGCCGAACGCCGTTCTTGAGCCCGTGAGACTCGCAGGAACGAAGGTATCGCGCGCATCGCTTCACAACGAGGACTATATCCGCATAAAGGATATAAGGATCGGCGATACGGTGAACGTGCGTAAAGCCGGCGACATTATACCGGAGATCGTCTCGGTCGTGACCGAAAAAAGACGCTCCGGAAGCGAAGAATATAAGATACCCGCGGTCTGTCCGGCGTGCGGAGAGCCGGTCGTGCGCGAGGAAGACGAATCCGCGGTGCGCTGTACCAATATAAGCTGCCGCGCGCAGCTTGTGCGCAACGTTGAATACTTCGTCTCGCGCGACGCAATGAACATCGAAGGGCTCGGCAGCGCGCTGTGCGCAACTCTCGTAGAATCCGGCATCATAAAAGACGTTGCCGACTTATATTATCTCAACGCATCCGAGCTTCTTGCACTCGAACGTCAGGGTGAAAAGAGCGTAAGCAAGCTTCTCGCATCGATAGAAAGATCGAAGAACAATCCGCTTTCGCGCCTCGTGTGCGCGTTCGGTATCCGTCACGTCGGCGCCGTTGCGTCCGAGCTTTTGGCTTCGCGCTTCAAAACGCTTGACGGTATAATGAACGCGTCCGAAGAGGAGCTGTGCTGTGTTGACGAAATAGGAAATATAAGTGCGCAGAGCATCGTCAACTTCTTCTCGCATCCCACGACGCTTCGCCTTATCGATAAGCTCAGAGCCGCCGGGGTCGACCCGAAGGAGCAGAGCACAAAGGCAGGCGACGCGCTCGACGGCTATACGTTCGTCATAACCGGTACGCTTCCGACAATGAAGCGCAGCGAAGCTGAAAAGCTCATAAAATCGTACGGCGGAACCGTATCGTCGTCAGTATCGGCAAAAACCTCGTTTTTGCTATGCGGAAGCGACGCGGGCAGTAAGCTCGCCAAAGCGCAGAAACTCAGCGTAAAAATAATCGATGAGCAAGAGCTGCTCGCGATGACACAAAAATGACTTTCTGAAAGGAGAGTACGATGAAGTGCAGCCTTGAATGGTACAGGTATTTCTGTACCGTCGCCGAAAGCGGCGGCATAACGCAGGCGGCGAAAGAGCTTTTCGTCTCACAGCCTGCCGTCAGCCACAGCATAAGACAGCTTGAAAGCGCACTTGGCTGTAAGCTGTTCGAGCGCTCTCCAAAGGGAAGCCGCCTGACGTGTGAGGGCGAGATACTGTACGAATACGTCAAAAACGCGTTCGACAGTATAGCGCAGGGCGAAAAAAAGCTCCTTGAGCTGACGACGCTCGAATGCGGCGAAATACGCATCGGCGCGAGCGACATGACGCTCAGGTTTTATCTGCTCCCGTATCTCGAAAAATATCATCGGCTCTATCCGAAAATTAAGATAATCGTCACGAACGCGCCCACGCCCGACACGCTTCGTATGCTCGACGAGAATAAGATCGACTTCGGAGTCATAAGCGAGGACACACAGCCGATACCCGGCAGCAAAAAGGTCAGGCTCATAGAGGACGTTTTCGTATGCTCTGAGAAATACCGCACCGAAAGCGTGCTTACGCTCGAGGAGCTTGCGGCAATGCCCATGATATGTCTTGAAAAAAATACGAGCACACGCAAATACATCGACAGCTTCTTCAGCAACAACGAGCTTACGCTCTCACCGGAATTCGAGCTTGCTACAAGCGACTTGATAGTGCGGTTCGCCGTGCGCGGACTCGGTGTTGGCTGCGTGGTAAGGGATTTTGCCGCGCAGGCGCTCGGGAACGGTGAGCTGTTCGAGCTGAAGACCCAAAAAGCCATTCCTCCCCGTTCAATCTGCACCGTGCAGAGCAAACATATATCCGCGGCGGGAAGCAGACTTCTCGCTATGCTTGAATAAAGGAGAAAAATAATGGAGTATATTGAAAAGCAAAGGAATATCCCCGTTGACGGCGGATACGATGTCGTCGTTATCGGCGGAGGTACCGCCGGAGCGTTTGCTGCGATCGCAGCGGCGAAGGAAGGAAAAAAGGTTATACTTACAGAACAGTTCGGCTCGCTCGGCGGAAGCGCGACCGTCGGACTCGTATGCCCCGTTATGCATACGCACATCGAAGGTAACCCGACCTGTTCGTACATCAGCAAGCTCGTCGTCGACAGGCTCATCGCCACCGGTGCGTGCAAACCGACGTATTTCCCGAACCCGACGAACTTCGACCCTATGATACTCAAGATCATCCTTGAGCAGATGTGTGACGAGTCGGGCGTGAAGGTGCTGTTCCATACATTTTTCTGCGATACTGCCGTTGAGAACGGCTCGGTGGTCGGCGTGATAGTCGAAAACAAGGGCGGCAGAAAAATGATAAGCGGCAAATGCTATATCGACTGTACCGGAGACGGCGATGTCTGTGTCAGGGCCGGCGCGGAGTATACGCACGGAAATCCTGATAACGGCGCAAACCAGCCCGTTTCACTGCGCTATATTGTCGGAGGCATCGACCTTGATACATACAAGGGCTTTATGGAGGAGCAGTGCAGAAAAAACGGAACAAACGGCTGTTCGCCGGAAGAAAGGTATGCTGCCGTCACCGGCAAAGGGAAGTGGACGCTTGGAACGTTATTTGACGAAGCAATAGCAAACGGCGACCTCATCCCCGAGGATAAGCTGTATTGGCAGTCGTTCACCGTCCCCGGAAGAAGCGACACGCTTGCGTTCAACAATCCCGAATTCTTCGACCTTGCAGACGCGACCGACCCGGAAGGGCTTTCCCGCATACAGCTTGACGGGAAAAAAGCCATCCTCAGACAGCTCGCATTCTATAAAAAATATTTCAAAGGCTTCGAAAACGCATATATTGCCGAGATAGCCGGAATGGTCGGAATACGCGAAAGCCGCAGTATCATAACCGATTACGTCCTCACCGGAAACGATCTTTTTTCAAAAAAGAAATTCAACGATGCCTTCTGTATTTCCAATTATCCTGTCGACATACATGGAAGAACGCTCAAATGCGATCATATTCCGCAGCCGGAAAGCGACAACAGACCGTATTATGAGATACCGTACCGCTCTCTCGTCGTGAAAAACCTCGATAACCTGCTCGTCACAGGCCGCTGCATGGGCGCCGAATTCTTCGCCCAAAGCTCACTGCGAGTGATGCACTCCGTCCGTTCGTCCGGTGAAGCTGCCGGTATAGCGGCGAGCATGGCGATCGATACCGGGAAAACGGTTCACGATGTGGACGGAGCGGCAGTCAGAGCGAGAATGCTCGAACTCGGAGCGGATTTCGGCAAGGATTATCAGTAATCTCAGTCGTCGTACACTTCGGTGCGTACCGCCTGCGTGACACCTGCCGCGTTCTTCAGAAAGTCGTCAAA
This sequence comes from uncultured Oscillospiraceae bacterium, assembly GCA_964523005.1. Lineage (GTDB taxonomy): Bacteria > Bacillota > Clostridia > Oscillospirales > CAG-382 > UMGS1307. The sequence goes on along the minus strand of CAZFZL010000088.1, from coordinate 2,343 downwards.
CTCACCATTGGCAAGTGACGTTCGCAGTGCGGTTTCAACGCAGCCGCGCCGTATCGGACACGGGTCGGGATCGGAATACAACTGCCGCGATTTTTCACGCACGGCTTCATCACGAAACTTCAGAGCAAACAGAGCGCACGACATGACCGTCCGTCCTGCTCCGTCAATGAACTTTATCCTCAACAAAACAAAAAACCTCCTGATGAAAGAAAGGATATATCATGTCAATGATCGCACTTAAACCACCCATGGGCTGGAACTCATGGAATACCTTCAGCGGCAAAATAAGTGAGACGCTTATAAAACAAACTGCCGATTACATCGTCGATAACGGCTACCGCGACGCCGGCTACACAGTCGTGGCGATAGACGATTGCTGGATGGCTCACGAAAGAACGCCGGAGGGCGATCTTCAGCCTGACAAGACCAAATTCCCGAACGGAATGAAGGCCGTCGGAGACTATCTCCATTCGAAGGGCTTGCTTTTCGGAATATACGAGGACGCCGGAACGATGACCTGCGCCGGATATCCCGGCTCGTACGGTCATGAAAGACGCGACGCTCAGCTTTTTGCCGAATGGGGCGTGGATATGCTCAAGTACGACTTCTGCTATTCGGCGCCGGGCATGGAAGACCGTGAGCTGTACAGGCGCATGGGTCAGGCGCTGCGTGAGACGGGAAGGGATATTATCTTCTCCGGCTGCTGGGGCAACGACGGCGTGTGGAAATGGATGCGCAGCTGCGGAGCGCATATGTGGAGACTCACGGGCGACATAGCCGACAGCTGGGAATCGATAGAAAAGGTCGGATTCGGCGCACTCGGGCTCGAAATGTATTCAGGCCCGTGCGGTTGGAACGATCCAGATATGCTCGTGGTCGGTCTTAACGGCCGGGGCTATGTCGGCGAGATCGGCGGCGGCTGTAATTTTGAAGAGTATAAGTCACACTTCGCGCTTTGGTGTATGCTCTCGGCACCGCTGCTTATGGGCCACGACGTGCGTAAGACTTCTTCGGAGATAAAAGCGCTGCTCCAGAACAAGGAGCTTATCGCGATAAATCAGGATGACGCCGGCATCCAGGCATACCGCCTGCCGTCAACGAACGATTATATCACCGTCCTCGCAAAACCGCTTGCAAACGGAGATATCGTGTTCGGCCTGTTCAACCGCCAACCCGTATGGACATATATGCCCGTTTCGTGGAGATGCTGCGGCTGGGAGCTGACGGACGATATCAGCCTGACGGATGTTATCAGCGGCAAAGACCTCGGTACCTTCCGCGCAGGTAATACCTTCCGCGTAGAAGGCCATTCCTGCCTTATCCTCAGAGCGACCCGGCTTTAAATACGGTATAACACAACCCGCAGCAGAATTCTTTGCTGCGGGAATTTTTTGCCTTTTTTCGACCCGTTCATATTTTGTTTACAAAACGTTCATACAAAACTGCTTGATTAAAGCGATGCAAATAAGTATACTTATACACGTGAAGACCGATTGAGTATTATTCCGTTTCCGTTGCGGAGCGGATAGCCGGAATAAAAATAAGGGGAACTTTTTTTAGAAACTGAATCGGACAATAGGGGAGCTTTTTCATTGGACATAGTTTCGTAAAACGACAGCCGGAAGGCTGTCGTTTTACGTTATTCAACAGTTATTCGTGCGGAATTATCAGGTTGAGCGCGTCCTTGAGTATAGAAATCTCCACGTCCGCACCTTCGGCGATTTCACCGTCTATATTGATATCGACGGTCTTTCCTGTTATGATCTTAAGCTTCTCACAGCGGCGCATTTTCGCCATGGGCAGCTTGTCAAGGTGCTCGCCCTTGCGGAAAATACCGACGAGCTTGAGAAATTTAAATATCGAAACCGAACTTATGTATATGAAATCCATCTTGCCGTCAGAAAGATCGGCGAGCGGCGCCGCCTTGAAGCCTCCGCCGTACCAGCGGCCGTTTGCGGCAATGGCGAAAAGATAGTCGCCCTCCGCGCCTTCAAGCTCCTGCCCGTCAAGCTCAAAGCGGTAGTGGTTGTGACGTGCCGTGAAAAGTGCTTTTATCAGCGCGAGACAGTACGCGGCAGAGCCTGAGACAAGCGGCAGCTTCTTGAAAGTATGCATGCCCTTCGCCGTAGCAGCGTCAAATCCCGTCGAAATTATATTGATGCTTATCCTGTCGCCGATGCGCAGCGCGTCGATACGCCTTATGTCGCCTGTCATCATGTCGGAAAAAGACAGAAACGCTTCCTTCGGCCTTTCGGTGATCGTCTTGATGAAATCGTTGCCGGAGCCGGTGGGCACCGAGCCAGATCGGGCGAGCACACGTCTGAACTCCAGTCACACAGCAAC
>CAZFZL010000087.1:0-6410 GCA_964523005.1 uncultured Oscillospiraceae bacterium | reverse complement strand
CTTACAGACAGGACATGGAGAACACTGCCGATATATCCGAAGAGGTCGTAAGATTATACGGATTTGACAATATAGAGCCTACGCTCTTCGCCGGGCGAATGACGGCAGGCGGACTGACGGCGCGTCAGAAATTTGATGTGCTTCTGCGTCAGACGCTCGCGTCGATCGGCTGCTGCGAAGCGTATACTTATTCGTTCGTCAGCCCGGCGTCATACGCGAAGGCGGGACTTTCGTTCGATCCGGACAGCGAGCTTGTAATACTCAATCCGCTCGGAGAAGATACGAGCACGATGCGCCGCAGCGCCGTCGTATCGCTGCTTGAGGTGCTCGCACGCAATTACAGCAGACGCGTCGACGAAGCGCGTGTGTTCGAGCTTGCAACGGTCTATAAGAAGTGCGCAGACGGTATGAGCGACGAGACGAAGCAGCTTGTCGTGGCTTCGTACGGCGGCTGGGATTTTTACGATATGAAGGGCGTTTGTGAACAGCTTTGCGAGGCACTCAACGTCACCGTGACACTCGGACGCGAGACAAAAACGCCGTATCTGCATCCCGGCAGATCCGCAAGCTTCGAATCGAACGGTGAAAACATCGCAGTATTCGGACAGATACACCCGCAGTGCGCCGACAAATGCGGTGTACCGCACGACGCGTGCATCGCCGTATTTGACGCCGAAAAGCTCTATGCGGCGGCTGCCGGTGAACGGCGCTATAAGCCGCTGCCGGTCTATCCGTCAATAACGCGCGACCTTGCGCTCGTATGCGACGAAAACGCCGCGGCAGGCGATATTATCGCAAAGATGATCGCTTCCGGCGGAAAGCTTGTCGAAAGCGCGCAGGCGTTCGATGTATATACCGGAAAAGGCGTTGATGACGGCAAAAAGAGCATTGCCTTCAGGCTCGTGCTGCGCAGCGCAGAGAAAACTCTCAGCGACGCCGACGCCGACGCCGTAGTTAAACGCATACTCAAAAGACTCAGCTTCGAGGATTCTATCACATTAAGACAATAATAAGATATAAAAAACACTTGATATTTGTCTTTGCAGGCATTATAATGGTAGACAGACAAATATGGGCTCCGGCTTCACGCGCGTTAACCGGCGTCCGGCGAAGATGAATGACAGAGTTTTTTTACCTGAAACGGACTTTCGCGCCGCGAAAGGGACGTCAAAATCAAGAAAGGGCGTGTGACTAATGAGCTTTACGGACAAGAAAAACCTTCCGGTTGATGATAAAACGATGATTTTTTCTCTCAGGGGCGAGAGAGACCGGGAGATCCGCCAGATCCTACAGACGGTGTACGACGCTTTGAAGGAAAAAGGCTATAAAAAGCCGATCGATCAGATAGCCGGTTACATCCTCTCGGAAGACCCAACTTATATTACGAACCATAACAATGCGCGTGTGCTGATCCGGAGGATAGACAGGGATGAGCTTTTGCGCGTGCTGCTTCAGAATTACCTGACGCTCTGAAAAACAAAAGGAGAACACTAAATGCCTGAAATTTTAAAATATCAAGGAAAGCCGCTGGTGCGCCAGGGGAATTTCCTCTTTTACGGGAATCCGTCGGATGAAGTGATACTTTTTATGAACATACTTGAGACAAAAAAGATCGGTGATCTTTCAGTCGCTTCCAAGGTCATAGTTCAGATACAGCGTACTTCGGACGACGTAAGCTATATGGATAAGGTCGTCAAGCAATGTGAGAAAAACAATTTCTTTGACGCATTTGAAATAGGCGTGATATGGCTTGAAAGGGAGCTTTCGAAAATAGGTAATGCTTGAAAAAACAGGGTTGAAGGACAGGGAGTTTTTACGCTCCCTTGTCCGGCTCGGTCTGCCGATCGCGTTTCAGAATCTGCTCGTAAGCAGTCTGAGCGTGGTCGACACCGTTATGGTAGGACGGCTCGGCGAGGTCGACATAAGTGCTGTCGGTATGGCATCGCAGCTGGCGATGCTTATCAATATGTTTATGTTCGGTATCACGTCAGGTGCGTCCGTGTTTTTTTCACAATATTGGGGCGCCGGTAACGTGCGGATGATACGCCGCGCGTTCGGGTTCGCAATGACACTGTCGCTCACAGTCGCGACGGTATTTTTTGTGCTTGTGTATGCATTTCCGGCGACGGCGATGTCGGTGTACACTAACGATGCCGATGTTATCAGACACGGCGCTGAATATTTGAGTATAGCGGCGTTTTCTTATATACCCGGCGCATTGAATATACTATTCGGTTCGCTGCTTCGCTCGACCGAAAAACCGGCACTGCCGATGGTGGCGAGCGCTTTTTCTGTTGTTGTGAACGCATTTTTGAACTACGCGCTTATATTCGGAAAATTCGGGCTGCCGGAAATGGGTGTGCGCGGCGCTGCTATAGCGACAGTCGTATCATCTGTGCTTTCGGTAGTGATAACGGTCGTCGTGTCGTTGATCACGAAAAACATACTCATTTCGCCGCTGAAGGAAATATTCTGCTTTGAAAAGCGTTTTTCAGCCAACTACCTGCGTATAGCCATGCCGGTTTTTATCAACGAAGTAGTGTGGTCGTTGGGCGTTACGGGCTACAACATGGTTTTCGGCAGGCTCGGAACGGCAAATTATTCCGCGCTGACGATCACGATGACGATACAGAATCTTTTCTTTGTGTTCTTCATCGGACTTTGTACCTGCTGTCAGGTGCTCGTGGGGAAAAGCGTCGGTGCCGGACTTATCGAAAAGGCAAAACAGACGGCGAGGCGTTTCATGTATCTTACGCCAATGCTCGGAATAATTACCGGGCTGCTGATGATCCTCGTGAGAAAACCGCTCGTGTCGCTCTTTTCCATAACGCCGCAGGCGGCGACAACAGCAGGGTTGCTGTTGCTTATCTACGGTATAGAGAGCAGCACACGATACATACCGTATATCGGCGTTGTCGGAATATTCCGTGCAGGCGGTGACACGAAGCACGGGATGTTTATAGATCTGTTCTCGCTGTGGTGCATCGGATTGCCGCTGACAGCGATCGCCGCGCTTGTGTTCAAGCTCGACTTCGTCGTGTGCGTTATCATCATGGTCGCGTCAGAGGATATAATAAAACTCATCCTTACGATAGGGTGGTTCAGAAAATATAAATGGATCATGCCGGTAGATACGTTCGCCGGTTCAGAAACCTGACGATATAGGAGAAATAAAATGAGCGTCTACCAAATAACATACGGACAACCCGAGAAATTCGTACCGAGCGCGTTCTCACAAACGAGCAGGATAAACGTCGAGAAAATGCAGGCTCCCGCCGAGATAGCCTTCAAAACGACGCCTGCCGGCTGTGTGCTGGAGTTTCCGCTGAAGGCAGGAAGCGAAGTATACGGCTTCGGACTTCAGCTCAAAGGCTTTGCCCAGCGCTCACGCAAAAAGATCACGCGCCCGAACGCCGATCCGCCTTCGAATACAGGCGATTCACACGCGCCCGTTCCGTTTTTCGTCACAACAGAGGGCTGGGGCGTGTTTATCGACACGGCGCGGTACGCACAGTTCTACTGCGGCTTCACCAAGAAAGGGTTTACACAAAGCACAAAAAAAGCGCAGCTGCACACAGAATTTTCAAAGCTGTATGCCGACAGACAGGTCAACTATACAAGTGTTATAACGGCGCTCATACCGGCGGTTCAGGGCGTGGATATATATATATTCAAGGGCGAAAACATCACCGACGTCGTAAGCGAGTATAATATGTTTGCCGGAGGCGGCTGCGAAGTGCCGATGTGGGGACTCGGAAACCTCTATCGCTGCCACGCACAGTTCAACTCCGCTCAGGTGCTTGAAATGGCGCATGATATAAGATCACTCGGCATACCCTGCGATATGCTCGGACTTGAACCGGGCTGGCAGAGCTGTGCCTATTCGTCGTCGTTCGTCTGGGACAGCACAAGGTTTTCCGATTGGCAGGCGATGCTTGAAAAGCTGCGCGACGATGGCTTCCGCGTAAATCTTTGGGAGCACGCGTTCGTCCATCCGACAAGCCCGCTGTATGAAAAGCTGCTCGATCACAGCGGTGACTACACGGTCTGGAACGGTCTCGTACCGGACTTCGCTATGCAGCAGACACGCGATATTTTTGCGGCGCATCATAAGGATTTTGAAAAACACGGCGTCGCCGGCTACAAGCTTGACGAATGCGACGGCAGTGATTATACCGGAAACTGGACGTTCCCGGAGTGCGCTGCTTTCCCGTCGGGACTCGACGGCGAGCAGTATCACAGCCTTTTCGGGATATTGTACGGGAAGGCGATGCTCGGCGCGCTGACTAAGCGCACGCTCGGAGAGGTGCGCAACAGCGGCTCTCTGGCCGCGCCTTATCCGTATGTGCTTTACAGCGATCTTTACGATCACAACGATTTTATACGCGGCGTCGCGACAAGCTCGCTTTCGGGGCTGCTCTGGTCACCGGAGGTCAGACACGCGCAGAACCGCAACGATATGATCAGGCGCGTTCAAACCGTCGTTTTCAGCGTACAGTCGTTGATAAATGCGTTTTATCTTGACAAAATGCCGTGGATCGATCTTGATTGCACGGAGGAAGTGAAAAAATACCTCAGACTGCGTATGTCGTTCGTGCCGTATCTGTATGAAGCGTTTGAACAGTACAGAACGACGGGCAAAGCGCCGGTGCGTGCGCTCGTGAGCGATTATACGACCGATGCGCAGACGTATCAGATATGGAACGAATATCTTTTCGGCGACAGCATTATCGTCGCGCCGATGACAATGGACGAGAAAAAGCGTTCGGTATATCTGCCGGACGGTGAGTGGTACGGCTTCTTCGACAGGAAGAAGTATTCCGGATCGTTTGAGATCGAAACGGACGAAATACCGGTGTTCGTTAAAGCAGGCAGCATAATACCGCTCGCGGAGCCGGTGGATCATATAGCGTCCGACACGGTTTTCAATATGACGCTCATGTGTTACGGCAATACGCAGGATGCGAAGGCGCGTCTTGTTGAGGATGACTTTGAAGCACCCGGCGCGCCGAGGCGGATAATAGAGCTTACCGATAAGACGAGTAATGTCGATTCATACAGATATACGATAGCGGGGACGGAGAGAATAATATAGCGTTTTCGCTGAGATCACGAAAATATAAATTGACACGACAATTACGACAGGCATACCGATATAAACCTGTAATATAGTGACATTAAGAAGCAGCGCTTTGTTTCGCATATGGCGAGACAAAACGCTGCTTTGTATATTGATAAAGCTTATTCGAACCTGACGGAGAGCTTTTTGAAAAGCCGCATGAGCAAAAGGTGGAGCTTCGTGTGCTTCGAGACGAACCATACCAGCTCGGCGAGCGCGAGCGCGCTGAAAATATCGGCGAGCGTATGCTGACGGACGAGCACCGTGGATGCGCATACGAGCAAAGCAAATACAAGCGAAAAGATCCTGTACCAGAGCGGGATCTTTTTTTGACCCCTTACGCCGATAAAGCAGAACCAGCTGAGCAGGCAGTGGATCGACGGCAACAGGTTCGTCGGCGTATCACATTCGTAGATGAACTCGACAAGCCATGTTGTGAGGGAATCCGGTATGACATCCGGTCTTTCGAGCGTCGCGGGAAGCGCGAGAAAAAACACACTGCATATCAAGAGAGATATGATGTTCGCACTCAGCCAACGGAAAAAACGGTCGGGCTCTGAACGCACGCAGAAAAACGGCGTCACAAACCAAAAGAAATACGACAGTATATATATGTAGATGAATTCGGGAACGAACGGAACATATGCGTCGAGAGGGATCGAAAGGTCGTGGAACGAAGCGCCTTCAATGAAGAGCTTCGGGATGAAGAACGCCGCGAAGTCGGTCAGAAATATCATGACCGCAGCAGTGAAAGCGCAGACCATTCTGCTTTTTTGCGAATACATCATACGTTCACACCGTGAAAAGTGAAGTGAAGAGGGAGTTGTACGCTTCGGGAAAGACAGCCATCAGGCCATAGCCGAGCGTCATCATCGAGAATCCGCACAGCGCCGCAATGAAGGCGAACGGCGATATTATCAGCACCGCCTTCGCTTTACCGCATAGCGTATTTGCCGGCAGTGTCATGCTCTCTTTGAAGCTGCGTATGGCTATAACACAGCACAGCGCGAGCGCGAGCGTTCCGGCGAAAGGAACGAACGACACAAACACACTCGCTATCAGCAGTACTATGCGTAGCACGGCGCGGCTTTTCGCTTTTTCAGCCGTATCTGTCTGCTCCTGTGTCAGTTCAGGCACGATGGGCAACGGCGCAACGGGCTGCTCATTCGTGAGATTTCTTCCGCAGTATATACAGAAGCGTGACGGTTCTATCTGACGTCCGCAGTATTTACAGTACATATTTCTTCAGTTCCTTTCGTTTTCAGAGCCTGCCGCCGGTGAAGCTGCCGGG
>CAZFZL010000086.1:0-6432 GCA_964523005.1 uncultured Oscillospiraceae bacterium | reverse complement strand
GCTTCTACGCTCTCCCTCAGTCGCCTCAGCTTTATAAACAGCTCTCGATGGTCGCCGGATTCGATAAGTATATCCAGCTTGCGCGCTGCTTCCGCGATGAAGACCTCAGAGCCGACAGACAGCCGGAGTTTACGCAGATAGATATGGAAATGTCATTCGTCGATGTAGAGGATGTCCTTGAAATGGGCGAAGGGTATATGAAGAGCGTGTTCTCGGAGATGCTCGGAGTCGATATAGAGCTTCCTATCCCGCGTTATACTTACCGCGATGTTATGGAACGCTTCGGAAGCGATAAGCCCGACCTTAGATACGGCATGGAGCTTATCAATATCAGCAGCATTGTGAAAAGCTGCGCCTTCAGCGTGTTTACCGACTCCATAAGCGCCGGCGGCTCCGTGCGCGCCATAAACGCCAAAGGATATGCTGAAAAGCTCACCCGAAAAGAGATAGACAAGCTCACCGATTACGCACGCGGCATCGGCGCGAAGGGTCTTGCGTGGGCGAGAAGCACTTCGCAGGGCACCACCTGCAGCTTTGCAAAATTCATGACCGAAGACGAGCTCAACGCAATATACGAAAAGACCGGATTCGCCGAAGGCGACGTGCTGCTGATAATGGCTGACGGAAACGACAAGGATGTAATGACACGCATGGGCTCTGTCCGAATTGAACTCGCCAACAGGCTCGGCGTGGAGAAAGAAGGCTATAAACTGCTCTGGGTCGTTGAAATGCCTTTCTTCGAGTACGATCCCGACCTCGGTGATTTCGTCGCCATGCACCATCCCTTCACGGCTCCGCTCGACGAATGCCTCGGAATCCTTGAGAGCGATAAGGCGAACGTTCGCGCAAAGGCGTATGACCTCGTGCTCAACGGGATAGAGCTGGCAAGCGGATCGATCCGTATCACGGATCCGACGCTCCAGAATAAAATATTTGAGCTTCTCGGTTTTTCGGATGAAGAAGCGTATAAAAAATTCGGTTACCTGCTCGACGCTTTCAAATACGGCGCGCCTCCGCACGGCGGAATGGCGCTCGGACTCGACCGTCTTACAATGCAGCTTCTCGGTGCCGACTCGCTGCGTGACGTCGTCGCATATCCGAAGGTGCAGAACGCGTCCGAACTCATGACGTCATGTCCGTCCGATGTTCCTGAGAACGTTCTCGACGAGCTTGGTATAAGTATAAAGACGCAGAAATAAATTCGTTCACAGCATTTTTCATATACTTTCACCGAATGTACTCACAAATATTATACAATTCCATTGAACTCAATATGAGAGGAAATAGTTTTTATGATCGAAATTAAAGATCTTGTGAAAACCTATGGCACGATAGAGGCTTTAAAGGGAATTTCGTTTAATGTAAACGAAGGTGAGATCCTCGGATTTCTCGGGCCGAACGGCGCCGGAAAATCCACAACGCTCAACATAATGACAGGCTATCTTTCAGCTACGGCAGGAAACGTCATTATAAACGGACATGATATTCTCGATGAACCGACTGTTGCTAAAAAATCTATTGGCTTTCTGCCTGAAATTCCTCCGCTGTATTCGGAAATGACGGTCAGGGAATACCTCGAATTCGTACACGGACTTAAAGGCTGTACTCTTCCGCGTAAGAGTCACGTTAAGGAGGTCTGCGACCTCGTAAGAATAAGTGATGCCTACAACAGGATTATCCGCAACCTCTCAAAGGGCTATCGCCAGCGTGTCGGTATAGCTCAGGCACTCATAGGCGACCCAAAGGTGCTGATATTCGATGAACCGACCATAGGACTTGACCCGAAACAGATCATAGAGATACGCAACCTGATAAAAATGCTCGGACGTGACCATACCGTCATCCTCAGCACTCACGTGCTTCCTGAGGTACAGGCTGTGTGCGACCGTATCGTCATCATAAACAAGGGAACTATTATCGCAAACGAACGCACCGAAGACCTCGCGCTTTCGGTCAGCAACACAAAACGCCTTGAAGCAAAGGTATCCGGCCCGCAGGACGATGTATTGCGCGAGATACGCGCGATATCCGGCGTGAAATACGCCGAAATATCCGGACGCGCAGGCGGTGACGCCTTCTCCTATCTGATAGACTCCGATCCCGGAATCGATATACGCAAGCCGTTGTTCTTCGCGCTCGCGAAGAAGGGCTGGCCGATGATAGGACTTGAGGGCGCGGAAGCAAACCTCGAAGACATATTCATGAAGCTCGTGGATTCACAGGCAAGCACGAAGCGTAGCACAAAAAAACTGATAGGAAGGACGGCTGAATAAAATGGGTGCTATATACAGACGCGAAATGCGCGCCTACTTCACAACACCGGTAGGATATGTGTTCCTTGCCGTTTTCCTTGCAGTGTGCGGCTTTGCATTTTCGATGAGCACGCTCGAAGCAGGAGCGAACAGCAGCGTCGCGACTTATTTCGTCTACTGCGTCTTTATCTTCGCCATAGTGCTTCCTATACTGACGATGAAGCTTTTTTCCGAGGATAGAAAAAACAGCACGGAACAGATTCTCCTGACCTCGCCTGTCAGCCTCACCGGCATCGTAATGGGCAAATTTCTTGCCGCTGAAACGGTTTTTGCCGGTGCACTCGGCTTGAACGGACTTAATTATCTGCTTTTGTACAAATACGCCGAGCTCCCGGCCTACGGGTCTCCGACGTTCTTTGAGCTTCAGCCGACTGAGCTTATCATCGGCAATATACTCGGACTTCTTTTCCTTGGTACGGCTTTCATAGCGATAGGTACGTTCATATCGTCCCTTACCGAAAACCAGATAACCGCCGTGATCGTCACAGTGCTTGCAACCGTTGTCCTGACGGCAAGCTCACTTGTGACCGATTACATCAATAACGAAGCCCTGCGCGTCATCGTAAAATGGATAAGCGTCCTGAGCAGGCTGACGAGCCTGACGAGCGGTTTACTTGATGTTACGACGTTTATCTACTTCATATCGTTTGTCGCGGTGTTCCTGTTCCTGACGGTGCGCGTATACGAACGCCGCCGCTGGGCTTGACCGGAACAGGAAAGGACACATCATTATGGCTTCAAATAATAATATAATCAAAAACAAAAAAACTGTTCTGCACGGCTCACTTTCAGTGCTGATAACGGTATTCGTCCTCGCATTTGTGATACTTCTCAACGCAATCCTATCGGTCGTCGCTGAGAAATATCCGCTTTCCTTCACGATGGACCTTACCGCAGAGGGTCTGTACACGATAAGCGACGAATGCAAGGAATTCATCAACTCATACCTTCAGAACGAGACCGCAGACATCCATATCTATTTTTGCAAGGAGCGCGATGAGCTTGAAGCGGACGGTGAATACGTCCTCATGGTGCGCAACCTCATTGAGCAGTTTGCCGACACCTACGACACGATAACCGTCGAATATGTCGATATATATAAGAATCCGTCATTTGCCTATAAATACACTTCGCAAAGCGGCGTCGAGCTTTATACCTCACATATAATCATTGAAAACGTAAAGACAGGGCAGTTCAGACAGCTCGCTCCGGCGGCCTTCTTCAGCACAGCCGAAAGCACGGGAAACCTTTTCGCTTTTAAGGGTGAAATAACGCTCTGCAACGCGATAATCAGAGTCAGCGGCGATAAATCGCCCGCAGTTGTATTTACGACCAACCACGAGGAATCAGTCAATTCATCGCTCGCGTCGATTCTTTACGACGCAGGCTTTGAAATACTCTCTGTCGACCTTTCCGTCGATGAGATCCCTTCAAACACAAAGATGCTCTTTATCTCGAACCCTCAGAAGGATTTCGCGGGTTATTTTGACAAGGACGGCGTAACGCCCAGCGAGCAGACGAATGAGATCCAGAAGATCGCCGATTATCTGCTTACTAAAAACCACCTTATAGTAATGGTGAATCCAAAGACACCGGATCTCACGAACCTTCGCGAGCTCCTCAACGAATGGGGACTCGATTACGACGTCGGAACAAGACTTTACGATTTCTCCAACTCTGTCGGAACAGACGGACTGTCGCTCGTCGCACAGTATTATGCCGACAACAACGACGATGACAACGAATATGAATCGACCGCGGCGTATGCTATCCATAAAACAGTCAGCACGCTGACGAACCCGCCCAAGACGATTGTCCGCGACGCCGTACCGCTTATATTGAATCATGATACCGAGGCAATAGTCGCTGCATCGCTCATTTCCTACTCATCGTCACTCGCTTTCAAGAGCGACATGAGCGTGTCGTCTGATGACGAGGACAGCCTCAATCAGGCACTCGGCCACGGCGAATATGTTCTCATGGCAGCTGCGCAAAAGGAAGAATATATTGGTGAAGCAGGCGCCCAGGCGCTTCAGTATACATCAGTCGTGCTTATCGGCTCGACAGACTTCGGAGCAGATACCTATGTAGGTACCGGCTCGTACGGAAACCAGGAGATATTTTATCAGATGGCGCGCCTTATGGGCTCACAGAGCGTTCCGAACGGTCTCGATTTTAAAAAATTCGAAACAGAAGCGCTTGATATAACAGCAGAACAGGCAAGAACCTGGATGATAATCATTTCCGTCGCAATACCTGTAGTAATATCTCTGTCAGGCTTTTATGTGTGGAAAAAGAGGAGACATCAGTAATGAAGAAGAAACTGATCGTAGTGATCTGCTTCGCGTTCATAGTCGCTCTGCTTGCCACCGCTTACGCTCTCGCAAAACCGTATTTTGCCGAAGATGAATCAGGGACGGTAAGCAAGAGTGAGTATGACGAAGACGGCGATCGGCTCGGAACGAGCTCGCGTCCGTTTATGTACCCGAATATCTCACGCTCAGATGTCGACAGCATAACCGTCACTAACGAGCACGGAACATATAAGGCGTACAGGATAAACAGCTCCTTCTATTTTGAAGGCGCGGAGGAGCTCGCGTACGACAAGGAGATGTTTTCGTCTCTTGTCGTCAACGCTACGTATACTCTCGCCACGAGAAAAATAAAATTTGACACGTATAATTACGAGGATTTCGGTCTTACCGCCGATACCTGCACTGCGACGATAGAGGTCAACACTCTTGACGAAAAATACCACAAGATCATTATCGGCAATAAGCTTGCTAATGGCGGAGGCTATTATGCTAAGTACGACGGAAAGGACTATATCTACGTACTTGATTCGACGCTTGAGGACGCGGTGCTCTGCTCGCTTAACGACTATCTGACACCGTGGCTCGTATATCCGATCGAAACGACCGACTACCTCTCGCTTTCCTCCTTCTACTACTACCGTAATGGCGAGCCGTTCTTTGCGGCGCGCAACTCCACCGCCGATGAGCAGAAGGAAACCGGTAACTATTATGTTACGGTTTTTCCGAAGGAAACCAATTATGTCGTATCTTCCTATTATTACGGAACCGTCCTTCAGTCGCTTACTCAACTCCAGGGCAAAAGTGTCCTTGAATATGGTTTGTATCCGCCTGTAGAACCGACGCTTGACGAGCGCGGCGAGGATGAAACAGACGAGGAATATGCCGGGCGCGTCGCAGAGTATGAGATTAAGAAGGCTGAATACGAAACAGCAAATGCCGAATATGAGGCGAAGCTCGCCGAATACGGTATTGGCATAGACGGGCAGGGACATACCGTGCTTTATGTCTATGATTATCCGATCACCGATGACAACGGGGAAAAGACGGGAAATACTGTCGCCGTCAACTTCACCCTTGATATTTCCGAAAAGACCGAAGACGATACCTATTTCGTATACTCAATGTATTTCGGAGTCATAGCTGAGGTGCCTTACTCAACGCTGTATTGGCTCGAATGGGATATATCGAGATTTCTTGAATACTCGATGTTCTCAATGAACATCAACGAAGTCAATTCCATCAAAGCTGTATTCGACGGCAACGAGTATATATATACCCTCAAGCGTGATAGCGACGGCAACGCCTCACAGGTCTTTGCAGGAAAAAACGAATATGATATGGATACCTTCAGACAGTTCTATATCACGCTGCTCGAATTCAAAATATACGGCAGAACGGAAAAGCCGGTATGGGATGAACCCGTCCTGACGATAACACTTGACACCGAGCAGGGTGAATATGAATATGTTTTCTATATGAAAACAACGCGCAAGGTCTATTATACCTGCAACGGCGAAGGCGAATTCTACGTTAATGTCGACAAGGTCTGGCAGTTCAAGCGCGAAGCCATTGCAATTTATAACGGAGAGCTTATACAATGATCAGGAAAACCTCTGCTGTTTTGGCGCTCATGTACATCATGGTATTGCTCAGCGGTTGCGTTGACAAGGACGAATATTCCGTTCTTTGCTCAGCCGTCGAAAGAGCAAACGTCGAAACGTATTACAGCAACACATTTACCTTTACCATCGTAAACGCCGACACGGATTCAACCGTCTGCTTTACTCAGGGCAGAGCAAACATCG
>CAZFZL010000085.1:0-6441 GCA_964523005.1 uncultured Oscillospiraceae bacterium | reverse complement strand
TCACATCACCTTCGCTTTGTCAACACCTTTTTCGAAATATTTCGCAGGAAATTTTGACTTGAAAAATATCATTATTATTATATAAGCGCATTAAAGTGATGGATAATTTATGTTATTTAACGTCATTTTTATGCTTCGGAAAATAAAACCTTTCGCAGCGAATTGACTACGTCGGCGTACATATAGAACGAACCGGTCACGAGCAGAACACTGTCTGTAAGTACAGCCTGCGCATACGCTTTTCTTACCCCTGTTTCTATATCGTCGTATGCTGCGGACGGTATATTTTCGCTGCGATATATTTCTGCGAGTTCGTCAGGGTCTATCGCTCTTGGATTATCGGGACGCACGGCAAAAACGGCTTTGACAGCCGGCGCAAGTATATGAGCAACGGTTTTGCAGTCCTTGTCTTTCATCATTCCGGTAAGCAAGACTGCTTTTTTGTTGCCGAAATAGAGGAGCATGCTGTCAAAAACGGCTTGCGCGCACTGGGGATTATGTCCACCGTCAATTATAATATACGGAGCGGTGGAAAACAGTTCAAATCTTGCTTTCCATACTACTTTTTCAAGCCCTTTTCGTAGAGCGGATTCGGGGATACTCCAACCGCGTGAGCGCATTATGTCAACGCATTCGATTACGGCAGCGGCGTTTCGCACTTGAAATTTTCCGAGCAGCGAAAGGTTTATATTTTCGAAGTTTTTATATGAAAATACCGTTGTGTTGAGCGAATATGAAACGTCGCGGATATCCGAAATGTCAAGAGAGAAAAAGGCGCTGTCGTTCTTTTTCGCCACATCGCGTACGATTTCAAGCGCCTGTTCATCGTCACCTGCGAAAAGCACCGGACACGAATCCTTTATTATGCCGGATTTTGTGAGAGTTATCTCACGAATCGTCCTGCCGAGATACGCCGTATGGTCGAGCGCCACCGACGTGATAACGGACAGTACGGGGCTTCGTATTACGTTCGTCGCGTCGGACTCTCCTCCCATTCCAACTTCAATTACAGCAATATCGCACTGCTCTCGGGCAAAAAAAACAAACGCAGCGGCTGTAATCAGCTCAAATTCCGAGGGTGTATCCGTCAGCGTGTCGGCAAGCGTCTTTAGTTCGGTGACGATTTGGGCGAGTGCGCTGCGAGGTACAGCGAACCCGTTTATTTGTATCTGCTCGGTAAAATCAACGACATATGGCGATGTATATAGTCCTGTTTTATACCCGCTATTTGCAAGTATGTGTGCAAGAGAGGCGCAAACGCTGCCCTTCCCGTTTGTTCCCGTGACATGGACATATTTCACCAGTCCGTTCTGCGGATTTCCCGCCAGCGCAAGCAAAGCGCTGACACGTGCAAGCCCCGGCTTCGTCCCGAGCGGTCTTATCGAGCGTATATAATCAAGGGTTTCATCGTAATTCATAATCTTTCAACACCGTCACTTTTTCACAGTAGATATCTGCTGAAAACGCCTTTTTTGAAGAGGAGACATATTATATAGGATTCAAGCGCGCCGATGCATATATACACCGGCAAACGAATTGCCAGAACAGTCAGCGGCGTACTGTACCACAAATACAATCCGAGCGATTTTATAACCACTGAGCCGATGATATGCGAGGTCATAACACACAACAACATATTAACATACGTCGCTTTACGGGCGGTCAACCTGAACATGAAGCCGGAGATCAAGCCTATCGACGCCGCGCCGAGCGTAATGACAGGATTGATCGAATAGCCCTTGAGAACAGACCCGAGCAGATCGGCGACAATGCCGGTAATCGCTCCCGCCCAAGGCCCGAAAAGCATACCGGAAATGAGCAGCGTGGTGTTTTCAAAGCTTATGCGTATGGAATCGCCAATCGGTATCTGAAGAAATTTGCCCAATACGATACTCAAGGCGGCAAAGAGAGCGAGGAGCACGAGAACGGTAACTTTTTTGTTTTTCATCTGCATATAAAAATACCTCCTTTATTCAGCTACAAATAAGGAGATACGCCCTATATGTAGCAGCGGGATGCAGTAACCGAACCGCAAGCTCACGCTTTTCGTCCTGCCGACAACTCCCCGTTCGGCTGACACTTAACGCTCGGTCACTTACTCTGCTGATTAAACTATAACACTGCTCACTTTTTTAGTCAATAGCACATACGCAGATATAAAAGATTTTTTTTGATGTTTTTTTGTATGTTTTTCAGAGCAAAGCGGAAAAACCGGCATATGATAAAACAGAGAGTGTTAAGAAGGAGGCTGAGGCTGTGTGGTGCCGAAGAAAATTTTTATGCGGGTGCGTTGCGGCATTCGGTGCCGGCGTGCTACTGTCGGCGTTTCTTCCGTCAATTGTGATAGTGTGTGTAGAAGGCGCGGTGCTCGTTTTGGCAGGCATTCTGATATTATGTAAATAAGGAAAGGCGGTATATATGAGAATCGTAGTAATAAAAACACCGCGAATAATTAAACCGTTAATCGCGGCACTGCTGAAAAAAAAGCAAAATACATGAATATAAAAGCCTCACGCTTAATAAACTGTAGCAGTAATCGAAAGGCGTGAGGTTTTTATATGGATCATGAAATGAAAGAGCTTGAAGTATTCACTTTACCCGTATCCCGCATATATGAAAAGGAAAACGAATTTGATGGAACTCTGCCGGATTACCTTCCGAATATAGAGCGTCCGGTGCGCGTAAACGCAAGGCATACATCGTGTGAGATAGTATACGAAGCGGACAAGGCAACGGTCAGAGGAACAATTTCTTACGAGCTGCTTTATGAATCCGACTACAAAGGAAAGCTGAAATGCGTAACCTTTACCGGCGAATACTCGCAGAAAACCGAGCTGCGAAGAGCTGACGCGCTTAGTGCGGCAGCATATGTAAGCGTGGTGTCGTGCGTATGTAAAATGCTCAACGCAAGGAAGGTTCTCATACGCTCGCATATCGTTTGTGAGCTCAGGTATGCAAGCGGCGAGAAGTGCAGCGTGCTCGCACCCTCTCAGCACGACTGTTGTGTGCAGACCTCTGAATGCGCCATTAGCAAAACAGTATTTGTACCGGCAAAGGAATTTATCCTCACGGATACATTTGCAACACAGGCAGAGCTTCCGCCGATAGGCGATGTGATAACGGTGTCATGCGAGCCTATCAACACATCATGCGTATGCTCAAACGGTTTTGTTACTGTCAGCGGCGAATTGAAGGTCAATGTGCTTTACGAGCACGACAACGAGCAGGAGCTCAATTGCGCCGCTAAGGATATCCCGTTTTCATACATTCTCGATTCGGACCGTTCCGCAGAAACGACCGAAGCGACACCGTACACATATGTTATCACAGCTGCGGCAGATTCGGGAATCGACGCTTACGGTGAAAGCAGGATGTTCAACTTAACCTGCCGATTGGGAATTGCGTTGTCACTGACCGACACGGCGCGCGAGACATTTGTGACGGATATATTTGTACCGGGAAAGAAAAGCGCCGTCAAGACGCTTCCGCTCGTCTGCACTTCGATCGGCCCGGAAGAAAAGACTGTATTCAATATTGAACGCAGCTTTGAAAACAGAAACGGATTTGCACGTATACTCGATTCGCACGTAACACTTCGTATAACCGATATAGTCCAGAAGGACGACAGCTGCGAAGTGCAGGCACTTGCGACGATCGGGGTGCTCGGCACGACGGATACCGATACGGAATACAGCGAATCGACCGTTGTATTCACTGAAACGCTTCCGGCGCGAAACGTGATTTCCATCATCGCTGTCATAAACGAAAGCACCGTCAGCGTCGGCGCTCAGGGGATGACATTTGTCAGCAGGGGTGTTTTCGTCTACCGTGAAGGCGAAAACATCGCAGCACAGGCAGTCTGCGCGATCGAAGTATCTGATTTAGAGCCATCTGCAAGCGCTCTGACAGTATTTTTTCCGACCGGTGAAGATACTCTGTGGGATGTTGCCAAGCGATACGCCGCTGATCCGGAAAAGATAAAGCACGACAATCCCGACGCTTTCAGAAACGGAAAGGCGTCAGATGCGGAACGGATCATCATAATGCGTTGAAGAGAACGAACAAAGACTGAGCCGCGGTGCGTGAGCATTTCGGCTCTGTTTTTTCGCAAAACGGACTTTTACCGTTTTGGAGCGGCGCGCCGAGGCATGAAGCGCATATAATGTAACAAATGAATATGAAAGGTGGAAATGCCTTGGAATTTCCCGTGATCGCCTTTATAGGCGGAGATAAACGAATGATGTACGCATGCGATGCGCTCATCGAAATGGGAGCGGAGGTATGCTATTGCGGCTTTGAAAATTATGAAGGCGATGCAACAAAATGCAGGAGCGCCGTGGACGCTGTTGTACAATCGTCTGTATGTGTTTTCCCGATAAACTATCCGCTGCATGAAATAGAAGCGCTTATGCAGCTCAACCCGAACGCGCTGTATGCGGGTGGGCTTGTCAGTGGCAAGCTTGAAGGTATATACGATTATCTTTCGGATGAAAAGCTTACTACACTTAATGCGATACCGACAGCCGAGGGCGCGCTTATGATAGCAATACGCGAGACACACAGCACAGTGAAGGACGCAAAGGTACTTGTGCTCGGTTACGGAAGGGTCGGAAAAGCCGTGTCGCGTCTTTTCTGCGCTGCCGGAGCGAAGGTCAGCGTCGCAGCGAGAAACAAACGTGATCTTGCGACGTGCGAGATATACGGCTGCCGTCCGTGCGAAATAGAGATGCTCGGCTCATACATCGGTGAAGCCGATATAATCATTAACACCGTGCCAGCGCATGTAGCCGATGCAAAGGTGCTTGACAGAGTATCATGCGAGTCGCTGATAATCGATCTTGCCTCCAAACCAGGCGGAATTGATTTTGAATATGCAAAGAATGCGGGACTGCGGGTCATATGGGCGCTTTCGTTGCCAAGCGCGGTTGCTCCTAAAACGTCAGGTACGCTGATTGCAGGGAGCATCGTATCGTTTATAGAAAGGCAGTGTAAATGATGACAGGATATGCAGTCTGCGGTTCGTTCTGCAACCGCTCCAATTCGCTTACAGTAATGAAACAGCTCACGGAAAACAACCGTGAGCTGCTGCCGATACTGTCGGAAAATGTATACAAAACGGATACAAGGTTCGGTACTGCCTCTGATTTTGCTGCTCAGACGGCAAAAATATGTAAAAGGCAGCCGCTCACTTCAATTGTGGAAGCGGAGACCATAAGCTCCGATAACAGACTTGACGGGCTGATTATTTGTCCGTGCACGGGAAATACGCTGGCGAAGATCGCGAACGGTATCACCGACACGAGCGTAACAATGGCAGTGAAAGCGCATATACGCAACAGAGGCTGGGTTGTCGTAGCGCTCGCGACGAACGACGCACTGTCATCGTCGTTTTTGAATATCGCCCGGCTGTACGACAGGAAATGCTTTTTCTTTGTACCGCTTCGTCAGGATTCGTATACCGGAAAGCCGTCTTCACTCGTATGTGATTTTTCCAAGGTCACAGATACTGTCGAAGCAGCTTGCACAGGCAGACAGCTCCAGCCTTTTCTTATCCAGTGACACATTATGTATACTCATTCGAGCGCATCAAGAGCGGGACGCATATTGTCCCGCTCGCTTTGCGTCAGCGGCTCAGCGGCTGAGCTAACAGGATCATACATATACTGGTAGCAAAACACCGCCGCGCCGGTGCATCTGTCGTTTTCGCCGAGATATTCAAGACAGCGCTTTATTATGTCGTCGTTGTCGCTCCATTCGTATTTACCCGTACCGGCGTAATTGTCGTAGCCCTGCTTAGCTTTTCCGAGCGTCATCCCGACGCACAGCTTCACGCTATCGCACGTCACGATGCTTTCCCATATTTTATAATCCTTATCGAAAGCGTGCGTCTGATGCTCAAGACCAAAGTAGAGCTGGGGACAGATATAATCAATATAACCTTCGTTTGCACACCATTCGTAAACATCGGCGTAAAGCGAGGCGTACGTCGTATTGATGTTTCCGGCAGGGCTGATGCCGAACACGACATCGCCGGATATTTCCTTTATGCGTTTGTAAATCAGGGCGACGAGCTTGTTTACATTGTCCCTCCTGTAATCATCGATCGCGAGCGTTCCCTTGTAGGAAAGGAACGCCGCTGTGTCGAATGAAGTGTCGGTGGTCGGATAGAAATAGTCGTCCATATGTATGCCGTCGATATCGTATTTTTCAACTATTTCGGCTGTCCCGTCGGCGATAAGCCCGCGCACCTCTTCGTACGCCGGATTGAGGTACATTCTGCCGTTGACGGGAACGATGTACTTTCCGTTTGTCTTCGCGGATGAATACCATTCGGCTATCTTGTACCGCCCGGGGACTGATCCGATCTCGTCCGTTTTCATGAGCCTGAGCGGATTTATCCATGCGTGGACCGACAGCCCGATGTCGTGCGCCTGCTCAATG
>CAZFZL010000084.1:0-6507 GCA_964523005.1 uncultured Oscillospiraceae bacterium | reverse complement strand
AACGGTAACACCGGAAACGCTTCCGCGTTTTCTCGGTGTAAAGCAGTTCGATGAGGAGCATATATACAAATCCGATGAAATCGGTACCGTCAACGGACTCGCTTGGACGAGCGTCGGCGGTGAGCTTCTCAGAATTGAGACTGTATCCATGAACGGCACCGGCAGGCTTGAAATGACCGGTTCGCTCGGCGACGTGATGAAGGAAAGCGCGCAGGCGGCAATAAGCTACATAAGAAAGCACTGTGATGAATATGGCATAGATGATTCATTCTACATAAACAAGGATATACACATCCATGTCCCCGAAGGTGCAATACCGAAGGATGGGCCTTCGGCAGGTATTACCATCGCAACATCGATCGTCTCAGAGCTTTCCGGCAGACCGGTGAGGCGCAATGTTGCCATGACGGGAGAAATAACCCTTACAGGACGCGTTTTGCGCATCGGCGGCTTAAAGGAAAAAGCGTTCGCCGCCTACAAGGCAGGTGTCGAGACTGTAATAATTCCGAAGGAAAACGAATGCGATCTTCCTGAGCTTGATGAATCTGTAAAGAAAAATATCCGCTTTATACCGGTAGACTACTATTATCAGATACCTGCGATAGCCCTTATATAGAAACGGAGGTACACCGCATGGCTATGTCATATGGAAATATAAATCTGCATAACGCCGACCTGAATACTACCGCCGGTCGTCCTGATCAGCATTTAAAACACGGGAAACCGCAGATTGCTTTTTCCGGCAGATCAAATGTCGGGAAATCATCGCTGGTTAATTGCCTTCTCGGACGAAAAAAGCTCGCGCGTGTAAGCGGCGAGCCGGGTAAAACGATCACGGTGAATTATTATCTTGTAGATCAAAAAATATATCTTGTCGATCTTCCCGGTTATGGCTTTGCGAAGCGTTCCCAGGCAGACAAAAAACGCTGGTCGGAGATGACACAGACGTATTTTGAGGATAACGAAGCGTTAAAGCACGTGCTTCAGCTTGTTGATGTAAAGGTAGGCTTTACAGATGAGGACAGGCTGATGCTCGATTATATGAATCAATACGGCATCGGATATACTGTAGTGGCGACGAAATGTGACAAGCTCAACAAAACACAGTTAAATGATGCGGCGACATCGCTGCTGGCTGAAAGGCTGCTTAAGCCGGGAACAGGAATCGTCCTATTCTCGTCGACAAAAGGCCAGGGAAAAGACGAGCTGTGGAAAAGCATTCTAATGGCGCTGAACACATCGCAGTTATCTGAATAAATCGAGAAATCCGGGCTTTTTTGCTGTGAACTGTTTTTCGTTCAACGCATGAAGCCCGTTTTCTTTATCCGGAACATGAAAAAGAATGCTGTAAGCACAGAGTGCCTGCGAGGTGAAGCCATACGCCCTGTCGAGCTTGTTGACTGAATACTTGCCATCGCCGAGCAGCGGATGACCGAGGAACGCAAAGGAAGCTCGTATCTGATGTGTCCTACCTGTGAGAAGTCTGACCTGCACGAGAGTGAGGTCCTTTTTTCTATTGCGATCGATCACAGTGTATTGCGTCGAAGCGCTTTTCGCGAGAGCCGAGGTCTTCTTTCTGCTGAATATGACGGTGTTTGAAGCGCTGTCCTTGAGAATGTAGCCGTCGATACTTCCGCTGTCGTCTTCAATGATACCGTGAACTGCACAGAGGTAATCTTTTTCGACCGCGCGAGCCTTGATCAGCTCGTTCATCTCTCTGAGCGCACACGCGTTTTTCGCCGCAATGACAAGTCCCTGTGTGTTTCTGTCGATACGGTTGCACAGCGCCGGAGCAAACGAGTTTTCGTTCTCCGGGTTGTATTCGCCGTTTCGGTAAAGATATGCCTTTATGCGGTCGATGAGCGTGTCGGTGCTTCCGTTATCGTCAGAGTGGACAACGAGTCCCGCCGGTTTATCGGCGATAAGAATGTTTTTATCCTCATATACCACCGTCACGCTTCCTTTAAGGCGCATGAACGAATTACTATCTGCATCCTTTTCGAAAAACTCTTCGGGTATGTAACATGTTATTATGTCGTCGCTTTGAAGAATGTCGCTCTCTGTCGCTCGTTTCGAATTAACCTTTATCTTTTTTGTGCGGATATATTTGTACATCAATGATTTCGGCATCGTTTTGAATGTGCGTGAAAGAAATTTGTCAAGCCGTATGCCGCTGTCATTTTGGGCAATAATTATGTTTTTCAATGGTCTACCGCCTTCGTTTAAATAAGTACAAATACATTATAATCATTTTATTAAAAAAAATCAAGCTTCTCTTGCCTTATATCCGAAAATGTAGTATAATACATTCATAAAGTGATAAGAAAGGAAGCTCTTTCTACGATTGAGCATCATACTATGAAAAAACGAGTTTTAGCATTTATTATGCTTGTGTTGCTGATCTTACCGCTTACATTGACAGGTGTTCATGCAAACACAGCCGTTACAGTATCCTCAAACTCTCCCGCTATTCCCGTTGATACTGGTGAAAAAGTAATACTCAGCAGCTATACGTATGACGACGGAACGACGAAAACACCGTTTTCAGATATGACATGGACATCAGACGATATTGCAATCACCGACGGCTCTGTTACTCCTTTAGCAAAGGGCATCTACAAGCTGACCGGAACTGACGGCACAACGACCGTAAATGTGTATGTAATCGCCAAAGAAAAAGATGAGAATGAATATGTAATATTCGAATCCGATTTTTCCGATCTCGATGTTTCAGCATGTAAAGTAGCAAACGGCTCATACACGCTTACAGACGGAAAGCTCACGCTCAATCAGAACAGCGTCTTTTTCTTTCCGGAATACATCGGCGATTTCGGAAACTATAACATCGACGTAATCGGTACTATCAAGTCTGCAAATGAGTCGACGCGATGGATGTCTGTCATGTATCGTGTGAAGAACAACAGCTACCCTTATTATCAGATGTGCGTACGTCAGGGCGCAACAGCTACAAACGGAGTGGAATTTGCCGAGCGCACCGCAGCGAACGGCTGGAATGTCATGAATACCGCCTCCAACACAGAAGCGATCAGCCCCGACACACAATATACCTTCAGCATATCCGTGTATGACAAGACCGTCAGCGAAAGCATTGACGGAGACCTCCTTATTTACAGTGAGGACGCTTCTCTGCACTTCAAGGGAAGGGTAGGACTCCAGACCAACAGCTGTACGGCAGTATATGATTCAATTAAGATCACACTCCGGCAGGAAGTACCGGATAAGCCGGATTCAAACTGTAATTTTGCCGATACCAGAGACGTTGCTTCGGATCTGTGTACAACACCCGCGCTCGTTTCATATATCGACACAGCGGACGATCTTGCAAATATTCTTACGTCCTCTCCCGCCACCGCTCTTGCTTATATTAATTCGGACGGTAAGATTGTCACAAAGGACGGTACAGTACTCACAGATATCGCCGGTTATGTAAAAGCCCTTTCGGGCACTGTCATTGCCGGATTCATACCAGACAGTAAAGGCGCTGTCGACGCCATCAACTCATACATGAAATCGGGGAACTTCGATGATATAACCGTAGTTTCCGATGATGCGTTGCTTCTTAAATATGCAAACGGTAAGAATTTGCTCATGCGTACCATGCTTGTTTTCAGCGAGGACTATCTTAACGAAAAAACAATTCTCGACATGAGGGAAGCAGTAAACGAATCAGGAAGTAAAACCGCGCTGTTGCCTTATAGCATGTCCTCTAAAGAAAACGTTCAGGCATTACAGAAGCTTCTGATATCCGTGTGGGTGCTTGCCCCCGAAGAAGAAACGACTGTTACTGTAATGAGCCAGATACTAAGCGGTGCTAACGGTATTGTCGTCTCAGACAGAACCGAAGCTGAAAAATGCTTCACCGAATACTTCAAAGGAAATGCATTCACGAGAACCGTTTGGATAATCGGTCATCGCGGTATTCCGGCTCTCGCACCTGAAAACTCCCTTGAGGGCTGTATCCTTGCTGCTGAAAAAGGAGCAAATATTATAGAAAATGATATATATATCACTACCGACAATGTTATCGTTGTAATGCACGACGGCAGTGTAGACAGAACCTCAGACGGCACAGGAAACATCGAAAGCATGACTTACGCACAGCTTCAGGAGTTTAACCTTGACGCCTCCGGCGGATACAGCGGCTTGAAGATACCGACGCTTGAAGAATATTTCGAAACCTTCAAGGATACCGATACATTCATATTTATCGAGATAAAATCGGGCAAAGCAGCAATTATTACTGAGCTGATCCGCCTCGTCGCGAAGTATGACATAGCTGATCAGATCTCTGTTATATCCTTTAATGCTTCGCAGCTTACTGCGCTCAACGCAAAAGCACCGTTCATTTCTACCGGCTTCCTCTGTTCCGGTGTTACCTCAAGCGCAAATACGAACGAAAACATTCAGGCGGCGACTTCGTTTACCGAAAAGTATAACACGACCTTCAACCCGTCCTACAGCGGTATCACCTCTGAATTCATCACCGAGCTTCAGGCAAGAGGAAATACGCTCTGGCCGTGGACCTTCTCGACCGATACGACGCTTTTGATGAAGTACTATCTCGCTGGCGCGCACGGGCTTACAACAAACAACGCAAACCAGTTTACAAACACCGTACAATTCGTGTACAGCGAAAACAACATATATGATTACACAGTTTCACTCAATGATAAAATAGCGCTCAATCTGAAAACAAAAACCTATGCTGATGTGGTAGGTGATCTTCCAAACGGTAAAATAGTCATGGTATCCGGCGAAGACGTTATTTCGATCGAAGACAATACAATTACTGCACTCAAGGCAGGTACTGCTTCGTTCTTCTGCTCGTATCAGACGACACTTTGCGCAACAAGGATAACGGTCACCTCTCAGCTTTTCACTGTTACTGTTGAAGATTCTTCAGCTGTAAGCGATACTGTAAGCGAAGAACATTCCGGTGACGGTGGCAGTCTGCTCTGGCTGTGGATCGCGATCGGTGCAGTCGTTGTAGTTGCTGTTGCTGCTGTGATAATCATCGGTAAACGCAAGAAAGCATAATGCATATATAATTAAGCTGCTGCGCTTTCAATAAGCGCAGCAGCTCTTTCATTTATGTCGGACAGACAGTGTCTGCCCATCTGACGAGGATTATGTCTGTCCCGATCTTTTCAATATTGCTCCATGGTATATAAATAAATTCCTTCGGCATAAAAAACGGATAATACTTTCCCGGCGGCGGAAGCAGCAGTCTGAGTATCCTGCCGCATTCCGCATCGAATTCGATATCGCAGACGTATCCCATCCGTTTTCCGTCCGCAAGATTGATTACTTCTTTGTCTCTGAACTCGCCGAAGGTTAGAAACGGTCGCATAGGCTTTTCAGGTTTCATAACAGTATGCAGATCATTCCGCCCGTGCCTTCGTTTATGATACGTTCAAGTGCACGTGACAGCTTTTTCTGCGCATCCTCCGGCATATGCGTGAGCTTCGCGTTAAGCCCTTCGCCTACAAGCTCGTATAATGACTTTCCGAACATGTTTGATTCCCATATTTTTTTCGGGTCTTCCTCAAATTCGTTCAGTAGAAATTTTACAAGCTCCTCCGACTGTTGAGCCGTACCGACAATCGGGCTGACCTCTGTTTCAATATTCGCTTTGATTATATGATACGACGGTGCCGATGCTTTCAGCTTGACACCGTAACCTCCTGTCTGCCGCACAATTTCAGGCTCTTCAAGAGTCATGTCGTCTATTGTCGGCGTAACGATACCATAACCGCTTTCTTCCACCTCTTTTAGCGCCTGCGAAACCTTATCATATGATTTTTTTGCTTCAGAAAGCGTGAATACTGCTTCGGCAAGATCACTTTCGTCGACTATCTCAAGCCCGGTCATCTCACCGAGAATTCTGTAAAACAACCCGTCGCTCAAACTAATGACGATCTCGCCGCAACCGCTGCTAAGTTGAATTATAGCTGCTTCGCTTTTCTTGACTTCCGACCCGAGTGAATTGAAGGCATCCTTGACATCCTTGATCTTCGAAATGCTTCTGCAAGCGTCGACTATTGATGCTAACAGTCCGGCGCGAAGCGGATGATCGTCGGGTAGAACATTCAGCCATCCCGGAAGATCAAAGGAAAGCTCTCGAATAGGAAATTCACACAAAATCATCTCAAGTATCTTTTTTATATCTTCTTCGTCGAGCAGAAGACAGTTAACAAGCGCAACCGGTACATTATATGTACTTTCAAGCTCACGTGCGAGGTCTCCTGCCGCCTGCGAAGTCGGATCGGCAGAGTTTAAAATAATTACAAACGGTTTTTTTATAGCTTTAAGCTCTTCAATACACTTTCTTTCAGCCGAAATATAGCTGTCACGCCCGATTTCACCTATAGTTCCGTCACAAGTCACTACAAGTCCGATCGTCGAGTGATCGTTAATTACCTTTTTTGTACCGATATCGGCAGCGTCCTCAAAGGGAATAGGCTTGTCAGACCAAGGTGTCATTAC
>CAZFZL010000083.1:0-6659 GCA_964523005.1 uncultured Oscillospiraceae bacterium | reverse complement strand
TTTTCGTTGCCGTACTGACCTGCCATCTTCTTGTTTTTGAAAACTCTCGACGGGTCACTGTTTGCACCCATCGAACCGACCTGGCGGTGTACAGGGCCTGTGCCGTGAGTCATTCTCAGACGGTGTGCGCCCCATCTTTTTATAACGCCCGAATAGCCTCTGCCTTTTGTCGTGCCGGAAACATCAACGTGCTCCCCGACAGTGAAGGTGTCAGCGGTGATAACGTCTCCGACGTTTCTCTGCGCTGAATCGTCAAGCCTGAACTCGGCAAGGTATTTCTTATAGGAAACGCCCGCTTTGTCGAACGCGCCCTTAGCGGGCTTCGAAAGCTTTCTCGCTTCTATGTCGGAAAAACCGAGCTGAAGCGAATCGTATCCGTCTTTTTCAACGGTCTTCTTGCGGACTACAACACACGGACCGGCGTTGATGACGGTGACCGGTATTACATTGCCCTTTTCGTCGAAAATCTGCGTCATGCCGATTTTTCGACCGATGATGCCTTTTTTCAATGTTTCTAACTCCTTTTTTAGGCTATTGGTTGACGCTTCACGCATCAACATGACCTTTGATGAAAGCCTTACAGCTTGATTTCGATGTCTACTCCGGCAGGAAGCTCAAGTCCCGCAAGTGCGTCAACGCATTTAGCAGAAGGCTTGAGTATGTCTATGAGACGCTTGTGGGTGCGAAGTTCAAACTGCTCACGCGAGTCCTTGTACTTGTGTACTGCGCGGAGTATCGTGATGATCTCCTTATCGGTCGGCAGCGGGATAGGCCCCGACACCGATGCGCCAAACCGTTTTGCGGTTTCGATGATCTTATCAGACGCGCGGTCGATAAGCTCGTGGTCATACGCCTTGAGACGTATTCTGATTCTTTCCTGTGTTGCCATTCAGCTTGTTGCCTCCATTTGTTTTTTGTTTCGGCGGGGTCTTAACACGCTTCCGGGCGTTTCTTTTGCTCACCATAAAAAACGCGTTGACCCTTTCGCCCGATTGTGCAGCGGTTATCCGCTGCCGGACATACTCCGCGAAAATTACCTGATTCCGTCCTTGAACGACGGACTTTGCAGCAACTTCCCGCTTCATCGCATATCAAGCTTTGTTATTATACATTATCGAGAAGCAGATTGCAAGCTTTTTTTTAAATTATTTTTGTTTTTTTAATGTTTTTTATGTGATAAATATGTGATAACGCAAAAGAGCCGAACGATTGGCTATTTACAACACGCTTTGGTTATGATATATTATAAATGAAGAAAAATACTGACGGAAGGGCAAAACATTGCACTACACTTACACGCCGCGCGGAGTCTGTTCGCGCAAAATAGAATTCGATCTCAACGAAGACGGCACGGTAACCGGCATTCGCTTTACGGGCGGCTGCAGCGGTAACACTCAGGGGGTGTCAGCCCTTGCTGAAGGAAAAAAAGCAGACGACATTATAAAAACGCTCAGCGGGATCAGGTGCGGAGTAAAAGGAACGTCCTGCCCGGATCAGCTTGCGCGTTCTATAGAGGAGGCACTCAGACAAAATGGATGAAAAGACATATTCAGAGCACAAGGAGCTTCTGCGCTGGCTCAGCGCGCCGCAGGTCGCCGACGATCTGAAGGACGAGCTGCTTGCCGTATCAGACAACGACGCGGCAATAAAGGAGCGGTTCGGGAAAGCCATGCAGTTCGGTACAGCCGGGCTAAGAAGCAAAATGGGCGCAGGCATATCACGCATGAACGTGCTTACGGTCGCGCAAACGACGCAGGCGCTCTCAAAGCTGATCATCGATGCAGGCGGTGCCGAGCGCGGATGTGTCATCGCGTATGACAGCCGCAACGATTCTGTGTTGTTTTCTAAAACGGCGGCAGGTGTGCTCGCCGCGAACGGAGTGAAAACCTACTTTTTCGATGCGCTCAGACCGACGCCGGAACTTTCATTTGCGATACTGCACCTTAACGCGATAGCAGGAATAAACATCACCGCCTCGCACAACACAAAGGAATACAACGGATATAAAGTCTATTGGGAGGACGGCGCCCAGCTGAGTCCCGATCACGCACGGACGATATCCGATGAATCCGCAAGGACCGATGTTCTCACGGGCGCAAAACATATGCCGTTTGACAGCGCAGTTTCCAAGGGACTCATAAAAATATTAGGAAGAAGCGTTGATGATGCGTTTGCGGCCGCCGTTCTGTCGAGCCGGATATGCCCCGAGCTGACGGAGCAATACGGCGATATGCTGAACATAGTCTATACGCCGCTGCATGGAAGCGGCTGCAGGCTTGTGCCGGAGGTGCTCAGGCTTGCCGGCGTCACGAACCTGCGCATCGTACCGGAGCAGGCAGAGCCGGACGGCAACTTCCCCACCGTCGTAAGCCCGAACCCGGAGAACGCAAATGCGCTTTCTATGGCTGTGGCAATGGCTTCCGGCGCAAAGCAAAAATGTATGCTCGTGCTCGGCACCGACCCCGACAGCGACCGGATCGGCGCAGCAGTACGGGAAGATGATGGCACTTACACGGTGCTTTCGGGCAATCAGATGGGTGCGCTGTTGCTCGACTATATAATAAAAGGAAGAAGACTTCACGGCGCGCTTCCGGAAAACGCCTGTGCAATACGTTCCGTCGTCTCTTCCGATCTGTTTTCGCGCATAGCCGAAAGCAACGGAGTCTCTGCCGTTGAAGTACTGACGGGCTTCAAATACATCGGCGAAAAAATAAAGGAATACGAGCAGACAAACGAGCACACCTTCATACTGGGCTATGAGGAAAGCCACGGTTATCTTGCCGGAACATACGCGCGCGACAAGGATGCAGTAGAAGGCTGTATGCTTCTTACGGAATGCGCAGCCTACCACCTGTCACACGGTCGCACGCTCACGCAGGCGCTCAAAGCAATATACGAAGAATACGGATATTATCTCGAAGAAACGCTCACGTTTTCCATGACGCCGGAAGACGCTGCGGCGCTTATGGAAAAGCTGCGCTTCGACGCGCCTCATTCACTCGGAAGCAGCAAAGTAAAATTGCTTTGCGACTACAGTATCTGTAAGCGCACCGAGCTCCCGTCCGGCGTCACTTCCGCGACCGGACTGCCTCAGACAAATATGCTCGGATTTGAAACAGACGGCGGCTGCCGCCTGATATTCAGACCGAGCGGAACAGAGCCGAAGATCAAAGCATACGTCCTTGTTTGCGGAAAAACACAGGATGAAGCGCAGGAAGAGCTTGAAAACTTCGAAAACGCCGCAAAAAAACTGCTGCAAGGCTGAAATAATTAAAAAAAGCTATTGAAAACGCGGTTTTTCTGTGATATACTGCTTAAGTATGCGGAAATGAAGCGCCGCGTATAAATTTTCACGCAGGATGTAGAAGTCCGCATGGGTGTGCTGTAAGGTGCTTAAAGGCACGGTATGGCGCTTGACGGACGGCAATCCTGCGACAGATAACCCAAGGAGGATAATAACATGTCAGTTATTTCTATGAAACAGCTTCTCGAAGCGGGCGTCCATTTCGGACATCCGACAAGAAAATGGAACCCGAAAATGGCTGAGTACATTTTCACCGAAAGAGGCGGAGTCTACATCATCGACCTTCAGAAAACAGTAAAGAAGCTCGAAGAGGCGTATGATTTCGTCCGTCAGACCGTACAGGAGGACGGAAAAGTCCTGTTTGTCGGTACGAAAAAGCAGGCGCAGGAAGCAATCAAGGAAGAAGCTCTCCGCTGCGGTATGTACTATGTCAACATCCGCTGGCTCGGCGGCATGATGACCAACTACAACACCATCAAAAAGAGCATAATACGTCTCAAGAACCTTCACAAAATGGAGGAAGACGGCACGTTCGATCTTCTCCCGAAGAAAGAGATCGCAATGCTCCAGAAAGAGATCAACGATCTCGAAAAGAACCTCGGCGGCATAAAGGACATGAACGGTCTGCCCTCTTGTATCTTTATCGTCGACCCGAAGAAAGAGCATAACGCAATAGAAGAAGCTCGCAAGCTCGGTATTCCGATCGTCGCTATCGTCGATACCAACTGTGACCCTGACGAAGTTGACTACATCATCCCCGGCAACGATGACGCCATCCGCGGCATCAAGCTCATCACCTCAGTCCTCGCAGACGCTGTCATTGAGGCCAAAGGCGGCGAACAGCTGACTGATGCTCCGGCGGAAGAAGCCGGCGAAGCGACAGCAGAAGAAGAGAACGACGTAGAATTTGTCAAGGAGGATCAGGAATAATGGCAATAAGCGCAAAGGACGTACAGACTCTGCGCCAGAAGACCGGCGTAGGCATGATGGAATGCAAAAAAGCTCTCGTCGAATGCAACGGCGATTTTGACGAAGCTATAAAATATCTTCGCGAAAAAGGTTTATCCGTAGCGGCAAAAAAAGCAGGACGCATCTCTGCTGAAGGCATCGTCGACATCATGAAGAGCGACGACGGACTCATGACGGCTATGGTCGAGGTCAATTCCGAGACCGACTTCGTCGCGAAGAACGAAAGCTTCAGAGAATTCGTCAGAGGCATACTCCGCACGATACTCGCCAACAAACCCGCTGATCTCGCCGCGCTCAATGCGCTCGAATTTGACGGCAAGGGCGTTACAGTTGAGTCCGAAGTCAAGAACGAAATATTCACCATCGGTGAAAACATCACGCTTCGCCGCTTTGTGCTCATCGAAGGCTTCACAGCAACCTATATACACGGCAAGGGCGCTATCGGCGTCGTAGTCCTCGTTGACACTGACAAGGCTAATAACGGCGATGAAGCGATTGCAGAAGCGGCAAACAACTGCTGCCTGCAGATAGCTGCTATGGCTCCTGCCTATCTTGACAGAACTTCGGTTCCGCAGGAAGCTATTGAACAGGAAAAGGAAATTCTCAGCGTTCAGATGCAGAACGATCCTGCAAACGCAAACAAGCCGGCAGCCATCCTTGAAAAGATGATAACCGGTAAGATAAACAAATTCTATTCCGCCAACTGCCTGCTTGAGCAGGACTACGTCAAGGACGATTCCGTCAAGGTCGGCAAATACCTTGATAATGTAGCTCATGAATGCGGTAAGAGCTTTAGCATCAAAGCATTCGTTAAGTTTGAAAAAGGCGAAGGCATCCAGAAAAAAGAAGAAGACTTTGCAGCAGAGATCGAAAAGCTTGTAAAGGGCAACTGAAAAACGTGAAGAAGGGGCAGTTTTACTGCCCCTTTTTAATAATAACGGGAGGTACGACTATGAGCGTGACAAAAGCTTGGGACTGGAGCAAAAACACCGATGATTATTGGCTTATGCCGTGCGTTGAAAGCGCATATCTCGCCCAGACATGGCGTGCGAAGGGCTTTGAACGCTTTCTTGACGCAGGCTGCGGACTCGGACGCCACAGCGTTTACATGGCTTCGCAGGGCTTTAACGTCACATCGTTTGACCTGTCCGATTACGCCGTCAGGCACACGCAGGAATGGGCCGAGAAGGAAGGACTCCATGTCAGCACGCGCGTTAGCAACATGCTTACGCTGCCCTACGAAGACGAAGCCTTCCAGTGCGCCATGGCGTACAACGTGATCTATCACACCGACACCGCAGGATTCACCCGTGCGCTCTCGGAGCTGCGCCGCGTGCTTTGCAGCGGCGGCGAGCTGTTTCTTACACTTATATCAAAAAACACGTGGGGCTTTCTCAACGCAGACGAAGCGAAGAAGATCGACGAGAACACGGTAGCGTTCGACGAAATAGAAGCAGGTGAAAACATTCCTCATTTCTTCGTCGATATAAACGACATAATCAAGCTGTTCTCCGGCTGGGAGTTTGTACTAAAGCCGAAGGAATGGTGTGACTACAATATGCAAAAGCCGGAGTTTTTCAGTAAGCATTGGTCTATGCTCGTAAGAAAACCGTAAAAGCATCTTCAGGTGAAAAAATGGCAGAAACGCAAAGCGTTTCTGCCATACTTTTTTGATCAATCGTCTTCATTGGTAATATGACTAATACCGAACGGAGCCCATTCGTCGAAAAATGAATAATAGTTCGTAAGTATTTTTCCGGTAGTAGTCTCGCTGTAATAACTGAAATAGTCTATCGGATATGAGTTGTAATAAAAGCCGTGCCTTCCATCCTTTATGTAGTCATACCACGTTTGCGTTGCGGGAAAATAAACCGCGCAGGTATATACATTGACTGTATTGTAGTCTATTGTCCTATATGGTTCAGCGTAAAGCAGAATATAGTCGACTTGGTTGCCTCTCATCACAAAATACGGATGAATATACAGATTGTAATTGTAGTATGTTGTCGCTGTGGAGACTATTTTGTCCTCAAGCCTTAAAAACTTATAATCAAAGCTGTTGTATATGCAGCGTCTTAGTTGGTTCGCGAATGTACTGCCGCCGCCGCTCATACTGAGCACGGCTCGCCGCTCACGGTCAGTGGTGCAGGCGTTAAATTTTTCCGCAAGCGCAACACAAGCTGCGAGTGTTCTGGAGGTGTTGTCACTGTATGTTCCGCTGTTGCTCTCGTCGCCGGATGTTTCGGTCTGCGAAGCTGTCGAAACAGCAAGCTCGCCCGAGCCTATATCAACGGTGTTTTGGAATACAGCGCCGCTGCCTGTTACCGCAACAGCCGCAATGACCAGTACAACGCTGATAAGCAATATTTTCATAAACGGAGAATCT
>CAZFZL010000082.1:0-6737 GCA_964523005.1 uncultured Oscillospiraceae bacterium | reverse complement strand
TACCAAAAATATGAAACTGCATAAAGCAATAAATCGGTCGACAGTAAAAGAAAAAACTTCACGCATACTTGCGGCTGTCGTTGCAGGCTTGATGATATTTGCGCTTGGCAGCGTGATGGCGTCAGCGTACGACCCTGCCGATGACCCGATAGTCACGCTCAGCTACCTCGACCAGGTGTACCTCAATAGGGTAAAGCAGGAAATACTTGACGATCTCGGCTATGCGTCGTACGACGCGCTCAAGGAAGCGCTCAGCAACAGCGCCGTCGATGAAGAAGGAATCATCAGCAAGGCGAAAGCATCCGTCCTTTCGTCCTTCGGTTATTCATCATGGTCGAAGGCAAAAACGGCGTTCACCACTACGACGATTACGGAGGCTGACAGAAACGCCATCGCCAACGAAGCGATCTCGAAGCTCATGCAAAGTCTGAACATCGCATCCACTGACGCGCTCAGAGAAAAGCTTGAGCACGTTGAGAAGATAACCGAGCAGACGAAGAAGTCTCTCGCAAACGATCTCGGATATGACAGTGTCGACGACCTCAGGCAGGCGCTTCAGAGCGGCGGCAGCTTCGTACAGCTCACTCTCAACCGCGGCGACAGGCTTACAGCGGCGGGCGACTGCGAAATAATACTTATCAACGGTATGATGATCGTTTCCGACGGCATCGCCGTAAACGTAACTGCCGGAAGTCCCGTAGGAAACGGCGAATTGTTCACAGCCTATTCTGACAACACCGTTTTTACCGGCTCATCGATGATATCTGTCAGCGGCTCGTGTACTGTTATGATACGCGGCGCATATACGTTAAGCTAATAAAGAAAAGGCATCAATATGAAACTACTCTTAAAATATTCAAAAACCATAGCAGTATCCATCCTGCTGCTGTCGTTCATCGTACCCCTTTCAACGGCTGCGCTGGATTCTTCTTCTGACATATCCGAAGAAAGCATTGCTGAAATAAGCGATGAAAGCCTGACTGACGCGAGCGATGAATCCGTTGAAACGTCTGAAGACATTTCGGCTTCGGTGAGTGATATATCACAGGAGGCTTCACAGACGGTTTCACAGAGCGAAACGTCTGGTACTATCGTCACAGCAGACGATTATTATGTGCGTGTAGGTATCTTTATCGGAAGCGAAGCGGCTTCAAAATATATTATCTCTTCGGAAACGGGCTTTGAATACGGATATTCTGAGGATGTGTATTTTACAAAGGTCTCGGAAACGTCTAAAACAAAGCTCACTGTCGTGTCGTCAGGTACCGGTACCGTCCAGCTCTACGATTCGTCCGGGAAGTTCATATACGAATATACAGAAAACGCCGGCAGAGCGATTGCCATACGAGCATTAGACTATGAGGTGCTTACTCCGGTGTCGCCGAAAAAAAATTCAACGCGCACCTACAGCTATGAAGGTTATTTTGAATTCCCGCGTGTTTCATCGACAAGCGGAAGTGCGATGAGGATGATCAATGTAGTTGAGCTTGAGACCTATGTGCTGTGTGTGCTGCCGTGCGAGATAAGCACCAGCGCGCCGGTTGAAGCGATGAAAGCACAGGCGATGTGTATAAGATCGCTCGTCATGTCAGAGGGCTCAAGCAAAAAACATTTGGATTGCAACATCTGCTCCGACAGCGATTGTCAGGTCTATTATGGCACGTGGGGCATCGACGGGACGCGCGATTACAGCACAGTTAAATATAACAATCTCGTCAGAGCCGTAGAAGAAACGGCAGGCGAATACATGATCTACGTCGGGCCGGAGGAGGACCTGTATGGCATAATCGTTCAGGCAGCGTTTCATAGCTCATCCGGCGGCTCAACAGTGAGCGCGAAATCCTTCTGGGGCAGTACCTCGGCTCCTTACTGTACCGCAGCGCGGGTGCCTGAGGAAACTAATTATTATACATGGGGCTGTTCAGTCGTTACGCTTGATGAAATTTATAAGGCAACTAAGCTTGATGACTTTAAAAACTCCACCACAGCATGGAAAAAAGAAGTGTATAAACTCGGCAAGATCGCTTCATTGGACATTGTTGAGCTTGAGAAGAATTCCGACCATGTCGTAAAGCTCAAAATAACCGACGTCAACGGATATGAAGTGCTTCTTACAAGAGGCGACAGAGTGTATTACTTTATTCATCGCGTCATACTCTGCTGCGAAACATACGATACACCGGACGCTGAAGTTACGATCCTTTCAAGCTCAAACTTTACTCTCACTTCCATAAACAGTACCGCGCTTGATGTGCGAGTACAGACAGGCACCGGTGACGGCGAAATATCGTCGGCTGATCCGGTCAGCGTTATAACATCAGGCGGAACAACGGAATATACAATGCCGGGCGGTACGACCGTCATTACCGCCAACGGTATCGAGAATGCCAACCTTACGAGCGATGCGGCTGGTTATAAGCTCGTAGGAAAGGGCTGGGGACACTGCGTCGGTCTCGGACAGAAGGGCGCGGCAGACCTTGCAAAGGCAGGCTACGATTATGCGGAGATTCTCGACAGATACTTTTCAAATATTGATATAGTCAGCATAAAAGAGACAGGCTATGAATTCTCGTACGATAATTAATTCCCGTATAAGTGAATATGCCGATTCGTCGCCGGCACGATTTCATATGCCGGGAAATAAAGGCAGGATTGAAGTATATGGCAGCATGGATGTCACTGAGCTGCCGTGTACTTTTGATATGTATTCAGACAGCGAAATAAACGAATGCGTTTTTCGCCGTACTGCCGGGCTCTTTGGCGCGGATATGACGCTATATTCATGCGCCGGCGCGACGCTTGCGATTCAGACAGCGGTGTTCACCTGCGCGAGAAGCGCGAAGCTGGCGCTTTCCGAGACGCATATTTCCGCATCATACGCAATAGCGCTGTGTCGGACTGAGCCGTTGTATTTTTCGTTTGGCGATGATATTACGCCTCTTATAGAGCGCGGCGCCGAAGCCGTCCTGGTCACGAGCGAGGATTATTACGGACGTATATCGCCCGACACGCTCAAGCGGTATGCCGAAGCGTGTCATAAAGCCGGAATACCTCTGATCTGCGACAATTCCCACGGAACACATCTTGCCTTCTGGAACAACGGAACGCTTCATCCGTTGAAATGCGGAGCCGATGTAGTAATCGATTCCGCGCATAAGACATTGCCGGCGTTAACCGGCGGAGCTTTCTTGCATCTGAACGGATGCGCGGCAGAGAAGTGGCGTGAATACCTTGCGTCTATGCGCGTTTTCGGATCAACAAGCCCGTCTTATCTCATCGCTTCCTCTCTTGAAAAGAGTGCTTTTTATATGGCAGACCACCCGGAGGCATTGGAAGAACTGAAAACCAGGATAGACACATTAAGAAACTCAGTGTCGGATAAATGTGCCTTTTTACCGGCAGACGCATCCGATCCGTTCAGACTTACGCTCTTATCAGATGCTCCGGCGCGTCTTGACGCTCATCTTGCCGAAAAAGGAGTAATTAGCGAATTTCATGACGATTTCGGCGTTGTATTGATTCCTTCGGTGATGAACACTCAGACGGATTTCGACCGTCTCACGTCAGCGCTCCTTTCATCGGATTCGCATCCGGGCAATATACCGTATCCCGCACATGAGCATCATAGTGCAGATGTGCTTCCCGCAGACGCGCTTCTTGCAAAGAAGAGCCTGACCGGTATTGCGTCGCGTCCGGTGTATGCATATCCTCCGGGAACCGCGCTTGTTCATATCGGCGAAAAGCTGCCGCACGGTCAAAAAGCTATTGAATTCTGACTTATATAAGTGTATAATGTATTCGTTAAGATCGGAGGATGCTGACCTATGATACTGCACGAGACGGAAAAGAATGATTTTTCCCGCGCCGTTGAACAGGGGCATGTTTCGCACGCTTATGCGATAGAGGGACGCGAAGGAATCGGAAAACTCGATTTTGCCATGTATTGCGCAAAAACCATCCTCTGCGAAGCCACCGACGGAAGCAAACCGTGCGGAAAATGTGCTTCATGCAGAAAAACCGATGCAGACGAGCACCCTGATATCAGTGTTCCGCAGCCTGATGAAGGCAAAAAAACCTTGAGCATTGATCAAATACGTGAAATACGGCGCGATGCTTATGTGGTGCCGAATGACGGCGAAAGAAAAGTATATATTTTCACAGACGCGCATGATATGCCGGGAAGAAATCAAAATGCCCTTCTGAAAATAATTGAAGAGCCGCCGGAGCCGGTTGTGTTCTTCTTCCTCGTCTGCTCGCGAAGCATGCTGCTTCCGACTGTGCGCTCCCGACTTTCATTTATCACCCTTAGTCCGCTAAACGAAAACAGCATCTGTGAATGGCTCAGACAGCGCCATCCCAAAATCAGCGCAGATGTCCTTGAAGACGCGGCACGAAGAAGCGACGGAATGCCGGGCAGAGCCGAGAAGCTGCTTGAAAAAGACAGCGTCAGGCTTCACGATACCGCTGCCGAGCTCATACGCATGCTGCTCCAGCCTTCAGGCAGAATATATGAGTTTTATTCTGCGGTAACGGCGCTGAGATATAAACAGGATGGACTCAAACGGCTTCTTGAGGAAATGTGTGATGCGTTTGGCGATCTGCTCGAAGCAAAATATATGAAAACAAGCGGTTTTTCATTCTTTTCAAAGGAACAGGCGGACAGATATAAGAATCTGGCGAGCACAGAGTCGCTTACGGCATTCATCACCGTCACCGACCGCCTTTGCGGTATGCTTGATTCAAACCCGAATATGACATCACTGCTTGCATATTATGCACAACAGCTTTGGAACAATAAATAAAGGAAGAATAAGATGGATATAGGCGATAAAATAATTGTCATGGAAGAGCAGCAGCCCGAAATACAAAAGACGGTGGAAATCGTCGGGGTGCGTTTTAAGGACGGCGGAAAGGTGTATTATTTCTCCCCCGGAAACATTCAATTTACCGAGGGCGGCGGCGTTATTGTCGAAACAGTTCGCGGTACTGAATACGGCTTCATAGCTATAGCCAACAAACCTGTGAAGGAACGTGAGATATATCAGCCGCTTAAAAGCGTCGTCCGTGCTGCGACGGCAGACGATAAAAAGCATTATGAACGCAATAAGCTTCTTGAGGAAAACGCGAAACGCGTTTGGGTGGAAAAGATCAAAAGCCACGACCTCGTCATGCAGCTGATCGATGTTGAATACACGTTTGACAATTCCAAATTGATATTCTATTTCACGGCGGACGGACGCGTGGATTTCCGTGAGCTCGTGAAGGATCTCGCTTCCGTATTCCATACACGTATAGAGCTGCGCCAGATAGGCGTTCGCGATGAGGCAAAAATGATAGGCGGAATAGGCGTTTGCGGCCGTCCGATATGCTGCAAGACGTTTCTGAACGATTTTGTGCAGGTGTCGATAAAGATGGCGAAAGAACAAAACCTTTCACTTTCATCCTCAAAAATATCCGGAACGTGCGGAAGACTGATGTGCTGCCTTCGCTATGAAAACGAAGTATATGAGCAGGAATATGCGACCTTCCCGAAGATAGACGCGATAGTTGAAGCTCCCGACGGCAAATATGCCGTTGTCGAAAGCAATTTCCTGACCGGAAAGATAAAAGCGTCACCGCTGGGCGCGAAGAACGGCGCTCCGAAAACTTTCCTTCGCGATGAAGTCAAGGTGGTCGGGTATCTGCGCAAAAAAGAAGTAATAGACGACGAATTGAAAAAGCTTGAGGACAAGTAAAAGCATACCGAAAAATACAGCAATCAGCAATAAGGAACGTAATCACATATGGTTTTTTCATCGCTCGTATTCCTGTTTTTCTTTCTGGCGGTCAACATCGCCGTTTATTATGTAGTCCCTGTAAAAGCCAGGAACGCCGTGCTGCTTGTCACGAGCATAGCGTTTTACGGTTGGGGCGAGCCGCTTTACATAGCGGTAATGATCTACTCTGTGCTCGTCGCGTACGTGCTGGGGTATTTTGTCGGAAAACATCGGCAGACGAACAAAAAGCGCGCGCGTCTGTGCATGATCGTGTCGACCGTGCTCAACCTTGCGGCGCTGCTGTTCTTCAAATATACAAATTTCTTCGCCGAAACGTTCGGGCTGGAACCGATCGAATCGTTCACGATGACAAACGGCGCGATAATCCTCACCTTTACCGTGCTTCTTTCAGCATGCGCTGCCGCTGCGCTTCTGCTTGGAAAAAGATCACGAGCACGCGCTGCCGGCGCAATAAGCATCGGCATCGTTGCGGCTGCTGCGGTGCTGTTTTACTTCATCTTTGAAAAAACCGGGGCTGCAGGCGCTTTCCTCTATTCGGAATATACCGTCGCCTTTACGCTTCCGATAGGAATCTCGTTCTACACATTTCAGATAATGTCCTATACCTTCGATATATACCGCGGCGATGCCGACGCTCAGAAGAGCATCGTTCCCTTTGCTGCGTATGTAACGCTTTTCCCTCAGCTTATCGCCGGGCCTATCGTAAGATATAAAGACATCGACTCACAGCTTTCGAGCCGTACCGTCAGTATCGATAAATTTGCGCGCGGTGTGCGTACCTTTACCGCCGGACTTGCGAAAAAGCTCATTCTTGCTGACGGCTGCGCGGTACTGTACGATTACTTATGCAATGTGTCGTCGTACGAGCCGACCGTGCTCGGCGCGTGGGCAGCCGTGATATGCTTTTCGTTCCAGATATACTTCGATTTCTCCGGCTACTCGGATATGGCGATCGGTCTG
>CAZFZL010000081.1:0-6888 GCA_964523005.1 uncultured Oscillospiraceae bacterium | reverse complement strand
TTTTGTTACAACAAGTCGGAATCAATGCTTTTTGAAAGACAAACGACCGTCTCAACATGGAAAGTTCTGGGGAAGAGGTCGAAGGGAGCGGCGCGGCGGCAGATATAGCCGCGCGAAGCGAATTTTTTCAGGTCGCGCGCGAGCGTCGACGGGTTGCACGAGATGTATACTATCCGTTCAGGCGCAGCGTCAG
This sequence comes from uncultured Oscillospiraceae bacterium, assembly GCA_964523005.1. Taxonomy (GTDB): domain Bacteria; phylum Bacillota; class Clostridia; order Oscillospirales; family CAG-382; genus UMGS1307. The sequence goes on along the minus strand of CAZFZL010000081.1, from coordinate 6,695 downwards.
CCATGAGCGTTATCACTTCGTCGCTCAACCCTTTGCGCGGTGGGTCGGCGAGTATAACGTCCGGCTTGCCGAAAACACGCGTGCATTCGTCAACACCGAGCGATGCGTCGCCGCAGATAAAACGCGTCGTGCTCTCGCTGCGTCCGTTTTGCTTTGCGTTCCAAGCGGCGTCTTTTACCGCCTGCGGGATTATTTCCACGCCGAAAAGCCTGTCGTCCGGCGCTGCCGTCGAAAGCCCGACTGTTCCCGTGCCGCAGTACAGATCAAGAAATATCCGTCTGCCGTCACCCGACGCGGCGTACTCCGCCGCCTTACAGTACAGTCTTTGCGCCATGGCGCGGTTGACCTGCCAGAACGAGAGCGGAGACAGCGAAAACGTCTTGCCGCACACCGTATCGGTCAGCCCGCTGCCGAATACTTCAACATAGGTGCTGCCGGTTATCACATTCGTGTTTTCAAGGTTCGGGCTGTATGAGAACGATCTCAGCTCCGGAAACGCCTTTGCAAGCTCCGAAGCGAATACATCCTGAAACGGCAGAGCGCCGGCGTTTATCACAACGCACAGCATCAGCTCACCGTTTTCGTTCCTGCGGATCACAAGATGCCGCAGCAGTCCCTTACCGCTCTTCTCGTCGTACGGCGTAAGTCCGAGACGCTGCGCAGAATCGAGAAACGCACGCGCGAGTGACGCGAACGCATCGTCCTGAAGCAGGCATGAGGAATGGAAAACGATATCATGGCTGTGACGCGCGTAATAGCCGAACGAAAGCTTTCCGCTGCCGTCGTATCCGACAGGATACGCTGCTTTGTTGCGGTATCGCTCCGATTCTCCGTATGCGATCGGCTCGATCGGCGTATCGTGAGGTATCGCCTTGCGCAGCTCCTTGGTGACGAAGCGCTCCTTGTGACGCAGCTCCGCGGCGTAAGTTATCGCGCTGTAAACGCAGCCGCCGCAGCGCTTTGAATATCTGCACGGCTCGCATCTGTCGGGAGAGGGAACGACTGTCTCGCGCACGCTGCAAACGTCATAGTCCTTCGCGCACTTGATGATATCCGCCTTCACAGTGTCGCCCGTGACCGCGCCGCGCACGAATATGACCTTGCCTCCGGCAGTCCTTCCGACGCCGCAGCCGTCTGAGTTTATATCGGTTATTTCTATAAGTTCATCGAGAGATTCTTTTTTCATCTTGTTCTTTCCGCAAAAATATGATATTATCGTATCGGCAGCTAAAATGTAATGTGAAAGTGAGAGTTTATATGAGCAGTAGAAGAAAGAGCAGCAAAGCGCCGCTTATATCGTTTCTTGCCGTTCTGGCAATAGCCGCGCTGCTCATCGCATATGGCGCGGGAAAAAATACAGCATCTGACGTATCGTCTCAGTCAAAAACGTCGGATGTGATGAGCCTATCCGAGACCTCGCTGCCTTCGCCGGACGGTATGCTCACCGTCTGGTTCATAGACGTGGGACAGGGCGACAGCATTCTTATCAGGACACCTGAGGACAAATTCGTCCTCATAGATGCCGGACCACCCTCGTGCAAAGACAACCTGATGGCTTTTCTCGACGATAAGGGCGTTGAAACGTTCGAACTCGTCGTACTTACGCATCCGCACTCTGACCATATCGGCTGTGCGCAGGAGGTGCTTGAAAAATACGGCACGAAAACGCTTATGATGTCATACGGCGTCAACACATCCGATCTGTATCTCGACCTGCTCGACGCCGTTGATGATATGAATATAAATGTCGTACCGCCGAAAGTCGGCGACGAATACACGATAGGCTCGGCGCTGTTGAGTGTCCTCGGCCCGTACGGTACGGAATACGACGATCTCAACGAATACAGCATCGTCATCAAACTGACCTACGGCGAAAGAAAATTCCTGTTCACCGGAGACATGGAGACGCTCAACGAACGCGAGCTGCTCGATATGGGCGCTGACGTGGACTGCGACGTTCTCAAGGTCGCGCATCACGGCTCGTCAACGTCTTCAATGCTTGGATTTCTCAAGGCGGTAAGTCCGCAATACGCCGTTATAATGTGTAAAAAAGGAAATTCTTATAACCATCCGCATGCTGAAACGCTCGAAAGCCTCTCTGCTGTGTCGGCTACGGTCTACCGAACTGACCTTTCGGGAACGGTGACCGCCGTCACCGACGGCGCTTCGCTCGTCTTCGGTACGAAAAAATAGATCACTCTATCCCAAGCTCGTCAGCTATATCTATAATGCTCTCCGGAATGAATTCTTCGGGGAGCGTTTTTATTACGCGCTTGATCAGGTTCGCAAAGGTGAACCGCTTTGAGCTGCTGAACGACGCGTCGTCCTTCGCGTGACAGCCGTGTGCTGCCGCAAGCTCTTCGGAATAATCCTCAAGCAGATATATTTCGTTTTCGCGGAATCCCGTGTCGCTGCCCTTGATGTCGCTCTTCGAGCTTGAAACCTTTGTCCCCTTTACATAATGCATAACCGTCGGAATAAGCACCGGGTCTTCTATATATACTGTGTCGCCGTCCTTCACAATGTTCATCGAAAGCATCGCGCCGAGCATATTCCTACCGTAATACATACCGGAAACGAGATTTCCGAGGGAATATGCGATAAAAGTTCTGCCGCCGTCGGCTCGTGTGCGCCATTCGCAGGTTTCAAGCACATGAGAGTGCATACCAATAACGGCATCGATGTTGAGTTCAAGAAACAGGTTGACATAATTCTGATTTTTAGAATAATTATGGTTGAATACCTCACCCGTGGAGGTCGAATTGTCTTCGTCGCCCCAGTGTACCGAAACGAATACGAGATCTGCCTGTGCTTTTGCTATGGCGACCTGAAGACGAATAAGAGCCTTGTCGGAGAGCAGAGGAAGCACGGTTGTATCGCCGGATGTAAGCTTGAGCCCGTTTGTGTGCTCCGCGTAAGTGAGAAACGCGATTTTGACGTCGCCGACCGTTACAATTTTAATGTTTTCCGTCGCCGCTTTGTCTTCGTAATATCCGAGCGCGGTCAGACCGAGATCGGTGAAAAATTTGTTGCAGTTTTTGAGATATGCGGAGCTGTATGCGTCGAGCATATGGTTGTGCGCCATGTTTACCACATCGAATCCGAGTTTGGCTACCTCATAGCCTATGGCGTCAGGTGAGCAGAATGTCGGATAACTCCTTATTGAATCGCCGCCGACAAGCGTTTCCTGGTTTATGTACGCGAGATCGGTATTTGCGACAAGCTCTTTGATATTGTGGTATATCAGGTCAAAATCGTAGTTTGCTGTTGCCATGCTTGAATAGTTCGGCGTCGTACCGTTGACCTTAGCGTAGTAATCGACTGCACCGAACAGAACCGACGTGTGCATAATGTTGTCGCCGCAGGCGAGAAATGAATAGACCTGTTTTTCCGGTTCTTTCGATGATTCGCTTTCCGCTTCAGAGGCTTCGGGCGATGATGTGTCAGATGAAGTTCCGGAGGAAGGTGTGTCCGAAGTGCCTGTCTGCGAGACGGCGGAGTTGTCGGATGCGGCAGGTTCGGATGCCGTGTCACCCGGGTTTATCGATAACGCAAGCCCGACGGTTATACCGACGGCAAGCACGATCATTATCAGCAGAGCAAGAATTTTTTTCATTTAGCGGGGTGCCTTTCGTATAAAGAGTTTATTAGATTGAGAATCCTGAAAATCCGGAAAAAGCCATCGCGAGGATCGCAAAAGCCGCGAGTATGAGCGGTATTCCGGAAAAAGCCTTCGGCGGGTTTGAGAAGCGCAGCTTCTGCGTTATGCCTGCAAGCGCCGTAAGACCGACGCAAAGCCCGGCGGCTGAACCAAACGAAAATATGAGCGCAGAAGACAGGGAGGTGCAGTCCTGAACGAGCAGCATAACACCGATGATACCGGTGTCGGCGGCGAGCGCCGGGATGCACTGCTTTATGTCCTCAAAGCCCTTGAGCTTGCCGGCAGCGTAATACACGAGCGCGTAAAACAGCGACGCGAGCATGGTAAACACGATAGCAGCGTAAACGTGACCGTTCGTAAATCCCGAAATCAGATATGCCGACAGCGAGCAGAGTACCGTTATGACGGTAATACATACGCAGCACGCGCCCGAAAGCTTCCTGCTGCGGCGAAGTACGCTTATATAATCGGCGCCGAGAAAGCGCGTCATGAGGATGTTGCCCGAAAGCAGCGCAGCCGCGAAGGCTGCTATATATCCTTCCATTGTTTCTGTGACCGTTCCTTTCCGCTTATAGCTGTCGTTCAGTCTTTTTCCTGTTCTATCACGTCGTCTTCGTATTCGTTGGCTTTATTTATTATCGCCTTGAACAGAGCGCACAGGCATGCAAGAAGAACTATCGCGCCTGCTGCCGTCGAGAAAAACCCAATCCCTTTGAACAGCGAAACACCGCACAGCGACCCTTCGGCAAGTAGCTCGCGAAGTATTCCGTACACCGTGACGGCAAGTCCGTATCCGAACCCGGCGGCGCAGGCGTTGTATACGCTGCGTGGAAGCTCGCTTCGCCCGTACAGGAACGCGCCCGTGATGCATACGGGGCATATCCCGATGAGCAGCAGAAAAGGTGCGAAACGCTCATAATACCCCAAATCGGTCTTCATTATGAGCAGTGCAGCAAGTGAGCTGAGCGCCGACGCTGCAACCAGATACACGAGTATCGCTCCGAACCCGGAGAGAAAACGGCGCGTGAGCGAAGCAAAAATATACACAGTGAGTGTGATAAGCAAGATAAGCACGCCCGTCGTAGCGCCGCTTACCGAATCGACGGCGAGCAGCAGCGCGGGTATAAGTCCGAAGCCCGACACGAGCAGCGTGTTGCGATCGAGCAGAAGCTGTCTGAAAGTGATGCTGCGGTTCGTTTCAGTCATGTCCGTCGCTCCTATCTGTAAAACCTGCCGAAGACCGGCTGGTGCGTTGCGTTTTCGAGCATCGGCGTGAAGGCGTTCATTATGAGCACCGCAAAGACGCAACCGTCAGGAGCGTCGCAGTAAATGCGCATCACGCATGTTATCAGTGCGCAGCCGAGCGCGAAGTACATCTTGCCGTTTCGCGTTATCGGTACGCTCGCCCAGTCGTTCATCAGAAATACGCCGGTAAACACGGCGCTGCCGGACAAGACGTGAGTGAGCGAATATATGAATGGTTCTTCAAAAGAGATACTGTACGCATAAAGTGCGGTAAGCACGAAGATGCTTCCGAGGTATATGACCGTCGTGTGCGGCGTGACGACGCGGCGCACGAGCAGATATATGAACGATACGATTATCAGCAGCGCGGATATCTCGCCGATGTTTCCCGCGGTGAAGCCGTATATTTTTTCCGCAACCGACGAAGAGTCAACAGTGTCTGCCTTGAGAAGCTCAAGCGCCGTCGTTCCGGTGAGAACGCCGGAAAGCTGCGAATCGGAGAGAGTGACTGTAAACGGCGCGAGCCTTGAGAAGGGCTGCACGAAGACATTCATCTTTTCACCGAACGCGGTGAGCATAAACGCGATACCGACGGCGGCAGGGTTGAATACGTTCTTTGAAAGTCCGCCGAATATCATTTTGCCGAATATGATGCCGACACTTGCGGCGATCGCCGGATAATACAGCGGTACGCTCACCGGCATGAGCATCGCGGTGACAAGTCCCGTCACAAACACCGACATATCGCCGAGCGCAGCACGGCGCTTTGCCGCGAGCGAGAACAACAGCTGTGCAAGCAGCGCCGCAACAACGGAGATGAGCGCTATCACGAGAACTCTCGCGCCGAATATATATACGCTCCACGCGAGCAGCGGTACGAGGGCAATTATAACGTCGAGCATACATCGTTCTACCGACGGCGCTTTGTTTATAAAAGGATACGTTATCGCTTTACCGTTCATTTGCTTTCCGTCTCCTCCCGTTCGCTGATGAGCGAATATGCTTTCACTTTTGTATCCTGCATCACTCTGACGAGCGGCAGTGCACCGACACAAACGTACGAACAGCAGCCGCACCCGACGCATTGAAGCACACCGAGCGAGGCGCACGCCCGGACGTCGCCGACGGATGAAAGCTCGTATATCCGTGAGACAGGCAGACGCATCGGGCAGGCGTTTTCGCACCGGCCGCACCTTACGCACTGCGTCCCGTCATATTCCGGAACGGAGCTGACTGCGCATACTGCCGTCGTCTGCTTCGTGACGTAAGCGTCTTTCAGGTCGGCTTCACGCCCCATCATCAGACCGCCGTCGATAATATGGCTGTTTTCCGCCACACCGCCGCAGGCGTTGAGAACATCGGCAAAAGGAAGGCCTATCGGGACCTTCAGTATATGCGGCTCGCGCACAGCGTCTCCCGACACTGTTATGAACTTATGTGTCATCGGCATACCGTGAAGGAGCGCGTCGTAAACGGCGACGCAGGTCGATATATTGAATACGACCGCCTCGGAATCGAGCGGAAGCTTGTCGTAGGGAAGCTCTATGCGGTACGCGGCGGCAAGGAGCTGGCGTTCATCGCCCTGCGGATATTTGCTTTTCATAAGGCGCACGTCGATGAGCGTGCGGTTTTTTATAAAATCGAGAAGCTCGTACGCTTCGCGGTACATATCCTCACCGATGAAGATGTCGGCGTGCTTTACCTTGAGTATCTTCATCATGATCTTGATCCCGTTCACCGCGTCGTGCGGACGCTCCTTGATAAGGCAGGCGTCAGTGCACGACAAAAC
>CAZFZL010000080.1:0-6945 GCA_964523005.1 uncultured Oscillospiraceae bacterium | reverse complement strand
GTCGATTATCTCAAGATAAATAAAGTCGTCCCAATAGTGCATAGCCTCTTCGGCAGGGCAGTTGATGCCTATTCCCGGACCGTATATCTCCGTGAGTCCGTATATGTCGTACAGCTCGACGCCAAGCTCGTCGGCGATACGGCGGCGCATTTTGTCGCCCCAGCGCTCCGAGCCTATAACGCCTTTTTTCAGCTTTATCCTGTCACGTATACCGCGCTTTTCGATTTCCTCCGCGAGCAGCAGCGCATACGACGATGTCGCGCACAGTACGGTGCTCTGCATATCCACCATCATCTTGAGCTGCTTGTCGGTGTTTCCCGGGCCCATCGGAATAGCCATCGCACCGAGCTTTTCGCAGCCTGCCTGAAATCCGATCCCGGCGGTCCACAGCCCGTAGCCGGGCGTGATATGTATTCTGTCGTCGCGCGTGATTCCGGCGGTCTCGTAGCAGCGCTTGAACATCTCTGCCCAGTCGTTGACGTCCTTCGAGGTGTACGGGATAATGATAGGCGTTCCGGTCGTTCCGGAGGATGAATGTATCCTGACGATCTCGCTGTCCTCTACCGCCTTTATTCCGAGCGGATAGACGCTGCGAAGCTCGTCTTTTTCCGTATAGGGAAGTGATTCAAACGCTTCCTGCGATGTTATTTTCGTAATGTCGATGTCTGTGTATTTTTTTTCGTAGAGGTTGCCGTGAAAGCTGCTGACGCGCGCGAGCTGTTTTTTGATAAGCTCAAGCTGGGAGTTTTTCATTTTCATAGGGCGTTTCCTTTCCTTGACGGACAAAAAAAGCTTTTGCCCGTATTTGTAAAAAATACTGGGACAAAAGCTTTGAAGCCTCTGCGATACCACCCATATTCGCCCGGAGGGCGCACTCTGCGGCGCACTTTGTGCGCCTGCCGCTGTAACGGTCGGCATCCGTCGCTGCTACTCGGAAGACCTTTCGCTTTGCTCTCATGAGTCCATTCGCTGCATTTCCGTCGCCGCCATCACACCGCCGGCGGCTCTCTGCGCACGGTACGTGCAGTTACTATTCTCAGTCATCGATTTACTGTTGCTTTGTCAAAGATACCACTTTCTGTTTCACTTGTCAAGCCTTTTTCAGACATTTACAGCCATTCTCAGCGCTTTTTTGTTCATCTCACGGAATTTCTCCTTCATCTCCGTGTCTATGATCGCTTCAAGCTCCGCGGCGCTTACGCCTATCAAGCCGAGCTTCGCCGCTGCGCCGAGCAATGCGATATTGAGCACCTTTGTCGTTTTGCATTCGCAACATATGTTCACGCCGTCGACGACATGTACGCGGTACGGCGTGCTTTGGAGAAAACGCAGCATCGCTTCGGCATCATACGAGGGCTTGAGCGCGTCGGTGACGGGCTTGACAGCCGTGTTGCTGACTATCACATTTCCGTCTTCTCTCAGATAGGGAAGGCAGCGGACGGCTTCGGCGGGCTCGAAGGCTATCAGCGTATGTGCCTGACCGAGCGGAATGAGCGGTGAAAAGCAGTTTTCACCGAGCCTGACATGGCTGACGACGCAGCCGCCGCGCTGTGCCATTCCGATGGTTTCGGCAGTGTGAGCCGGAGTGCCGTGCGCGAGCGCGCATTTAGCGATGAGCTTTGAGGCAAGGACGGTCCCCTGACCGCCTACGCCGGCAAGAAGTATATTATTCATTCTTCAGTCATTCTCCTTTCTGACGCTCAGCGCGCCGACCGGACAAACGTCCGCGCAAAGCCCGCATCCGAAGCAGAGCGCGCTGTCCACGCACGCTTTTTTATTGCCGAAAGATATAGCCGGGCAGCCTATCGCCGTTATGCATTTTTTGCAGCCGATGCATTTGTTCGCCGCGACACGGTACGGCTTTTTCGGCTTCACGAGCGCAATGCACGGCGCACGGAAGATTATCGCCGACACACCGGGATATTCGGCGCATTCACGTACCGTCATGATCGCTTCATTGAGCCTGAACGGATCGACGATCCGTATCATCCCGACACCGAGCCCTTCGAGCACTTTTTCGATGTTGATCCTTTCGGCGACCTCGTGTGTCGCTGTGAATCCGGTGGACGGATTGGGCTGGTGCCCTGTCATTGCAGTCGTCGAGTTGTCGAGTATGACGGCGGTCAGTTTGGTGCCGTTGTATACTGCGTTCGCGATACCGGGCATACCGGTATGGAAGAACGTCGAATCGCCCGTGAACGAGAAGCAGTATGTATCGGGGCAGGCGCGTTTGATGCCCTGCGCGACCGTTATTCCGGCGCCCATGCAAAGGCAAGTGTCTACCATGTCGAGCGGCATTGCGTTTCCGAGCGTGTAGCAGCCTATGTCGCCGCCGAAGAAGGATTTTTTGCCCTTCATCGCTTCCTTGACCGCGAAGAACGAAGCCCTGTGCGGACAACCGGCACACAGCACCGGCGGCCGCATCGGAAGCGCGGGCATCTGAAGCTGAACGCTTTCGGGCGCTTTCAGTCCGAGATACGCGCATATCGCTTTTTCTGCGAGCGATACGGAATACTCACCTGCGATCGGCAGCGTGCCGTCGAGCTTGCCGTGTATTGTTTTTTTCAAGCCGTGCTTACCGCAGATGTAAATCAGCTCTTTTTCAATCACACACTCAAGCTCCTCGAATACGAGCACCTCATCCGCACCGCTAAGCAGCTCAAGCGCCTTATCCTCCGGGAACGGGTACGGCGTCGAGACCTTCATGAGCGCCGTATCGGCGCCTGCCAGCTCCATTGCCTCCCTGACGTATGCATAGCTTACGCCTCCGGCTGCTATTGCCTTCCTGCCGCTTCCGATGATCGTGTTGCCGGAGTACGAGGAGTTTTCGTGCCGCAGCAGCGCGTTGCGCTCTTCTATACGCTTGTGTGCTGCGAAGGAGAGGCGCGGGAATATCACCCACTGCGGATTTTTAACGAATTCGCCCTTCGCCGGCTCGCATATGCGCTCAGTCAGCTCTATCGGCGCACAGGCGTGGCATATGCGTGTCGTCGGTCGGAATATCACCGGCGTAGCGTATTTTTCCGAAAGCTCGTACGCGTCGGCTATCATCAGATACGCTTCCTCAGGACTTGATGGATCGAAACACGGAAGCTTTGAAAACTCGCAGAACCTGCGCGTGTCCTGTTCCGTCTGGGAAGAGATCGGGCCGGGATCGTCGGCGACGAGGATGACCATTCCGCCCTTGATACCGATGTATTCGAGCGACATGAGCGGATCAGACGCGACATTTAGTCCGACCTGCTTCATCGTCACGAGCGTTCTCACGCCCGAATACGATGCGCCGGCAGCCACCTCAAGCGCGCTCTTTTCGTTGACCGACCATTCGCAGTAAACGTCGTCCGGCTTGTTTTCGGCAATCGTTTCCAACACCTCCGTGGACGGCGTGCCGGGGTATCCGGTCACGAGCCCGACGCCTGCGCGTATTGCTCCGAAACCGATCGCTTCGTTGCCCATAAGCAATTTTTTCATTGAGTGTTATTTCCTTTCGGCTTCTTTGCCGTGATATGATAGATATTGTGTCGGGCTCATGCCCTTTATGCGCTTGAACGCTTTCGTGAACGCCTGCGGAGAAGAAAAACCGAGCTGACACGCGGCTTCAGAGGCGCTTACGCTTTTTTCTGTCATTAGCCTTACGCCTTCGTCGATCTTCTTTTCGCATATATATTGCTGGAGTGTGATCCCCATGCTCTTACGGAACAGATGTGAGAGATAACCGGGGCTGTACCCGATATCGCGCGAGAGGGATGCAACATCCTTGACGTGCGCCGGCGCCGAATCGATACACAGCAGCGCGCTGTAAAGCGGCAGTGCTATGTAGTTTATCTTGTCATCGGCGAGGTATCTGACCTGCTTAATGCCGTTGTAAGCGCGGTACACGCTCACCGCCAGCTCTGATATGTATGCCCCGACCATAACACCGTGACACGCAGGTGTACTGTAATGCTCAGTGAGACAGTTGTAAAACGTGTTTCTTATGTCATCCGTCACCTTTATCGTGTTGAGCGGGGCGGAACGGTAAAACGACGCCAGCATCATCAGCTCCGGGTCATTCGTATCGCTTGCTATGTCGAACCCGATAAACAGATAGCGCAGATTTTCCTTTGCCGTGACTATGTGCTCCGTGCCGAGAGGCGTAAGAAACATATCGCCGGTCTTTATGGGAAACTGCTTTCCGTTGATCTGCGTGAACCCCTCGCCCGACAGCACGCACGTTATCTCGTAGCACCATTGCCGGTGTATCTCACAGGAGAAGCCGCTTTCATAACACACGTCGCCCATCTGATGAAGTATAAAATTTCCGAACCGCTCCGGTGCGTTGATAAACTCTTTTTCAAATTCGAAAGCTTTACCGCAGTTGCTGCGCGATTTCATAGCTCCCTCTCCTTTCGGCAGGTTTTCTATATGATAGCACATCAGTGGCATTTTTTCAACTTTTTTATTTTGGTATTTCGCTTATAAAAGCAGATTTGGATAAGCTGAGCGTAAAAAGAGCTCTTGCTTTCAGAATGCTTTGGCTATATAATAATATTGTTATCGTGTGTACTTGGCTGTAGTGTATAAAAAACACATGCAGCTTAGCACAATGAAAGGATAAAAATCATGAAAAATAAGAAAACGCTTTGCATTATGCTTTGTACTTTACTTTGCGTGACGCTCCTTTGCACTTCCTGTGATACAGACAATGTATCTCAGACAGGCACCTCTTCCGGCGATGTGTCGCACACTGACGGCGAAAGCAGATATGTTGCCGATGTGGAGCCTGCCGATTACGGCGGACAACAGCTCGTGTTTCTCATAAGAGGGCAGGAGCACGGTGATTTTGAGACGTGGGATTTTCAGGCGGAGGAGACGACCTCTGAGGTCATCAACACCGCGCTTGAGGAAAGGTATTACTATATCGACGCCACCTTTAACGTACAGCTTACCGCACTCAAGGTCGGCGGCGAACGCAACTACGGTACGATGTACGAAAAGGTCATGCTTGAGAACACAGCTCAGACGGGTGAGTTCGACGTGATATATTGCCCGGTATACGACATGACATCGCATGCGATAAACGGAAGGCTTTATGATCTGTCAGAGGTAGGCATTCTCGATTTTTCAAAACCATGGTGGGATAAAGAGGCGATGGATGATATTGCGGTCGGCAACAGATATTTTGGAGCTGTCGGCGATATCTCGGTACAGATAACGGAAACATGCCAGATAATTCTTTTTAACAAGGATATGATATCGTCGCTCGGACTTGAAAACCCCTATACGCTTGTGGAAGACAATCATTGGACACTTGACAAAATGGCTTCAATGGCGAAAAACGTCTATAACGACAATAACGCAAGCGCAAATGTTGATATCGGAGATACCTTCGGTATCGGCGGACAGAACGACACGATGTTCAGCTATCTCTACGGCGGCGGTGTGCATATTGCCGAGCTTGATGATGAAGGTACTCCGTATCTTACGATAAATACATCGTCCAATATTGATTACATCCAGAAAATATTCGACCTCATGACGGATAACAAGACCTTCATGTGCGCAAACGATTATTTCGGCATCCCCGGATTCGTTTCGTCTCCGACGGAATATATCGTCGACGCTTTTTCATTGGGACGTATGCTGTTTTATTCCGAAGGACTGCTGCACGTGGAGGATTTCCGTGACAGTGCTGTCGATTTCGGACTGCTCCCTACTCCGCTTGCGGATGAAAACCAGGAGGAATACGCTCATCTTATCGGTACATGGGGCGCAACGGTCGTTTCAATACCACTCTCGTGCCAAAAGCTGGAGATGGCGTGCACTGTGGTAGAGGCTATGGCGGCAGAATCGAAAAATACTCTTTCGCCGGCGTATTACGAGGATATCCTTGCTATGCGTGATACGCGCGACAACGAGAGCGCAGGATCGCTTGAAATAATTCTCAACTCCATCGGCTTTGATGTCGGCCATTCCTTCAACTGGGGCGAGGTGAACGAGATATTCGGCACGATGCTCAATACGGAGAAAATGGAATTTGCATCAATGTATGACGCGAAGAAGAACGCGATCAACGATGCAATGGAAAAAACCGGACAGGCGTTTGCGGAGCTGCCGAGTTATATCGTATTTGAATAAATATGAAAGGTGAACACATATGAAGAAAGCAGCGGTATTTATTATGTGCTGTATCTTTGCCCTGACTTTACTTGCGTCCTGTAAGAGTGAGGATGAAAGCTCACAGGAACAGAACGCTCTGACGGGAAGTATTGTGACTTTTGAAAATGTCGAAAAAATGCGTGCCGCGTCACCTGCTGACGGCACGGTGATCGAGCTGCTCGGGTATTATAATATCAACGACGGCGCGGCAGGTACATTCTGGTTTGATGCTTCGTCGGTGCTTGAGGATAACGGCGGTACCGTTATAGCGCCTGACGGCGGTTCGGGCAGATATATCCGTTTGTGCGAAAAGAACGTGCTGAACGTGAAAATGTTCGGCGCGAAGGGAAGCGGCACCAGTGACGACACGGCGGCGTTTCAAAACGCACTTACCGCGCTCGATAACGGCGGAACTCTTACAGTGCCCGGCGGCGAGTATATCATTACGGCGCCCCTCACCGTAAACGTGAGCGGTATATCGATCTGCGGCGACGGAACAGTAACCGTCACGGCAAACGCGGCGATGGAAAGTGTAGTGATCGCGAAGGATGTAAACGATCTGACCGTCAGCGACATTACCGTCGCCTGCAACAAAAAAGCTCAGAACGGGATAATGCTTGAAAACGTAACAGGCGCGTCGCTTACGAGCGTATCCGTCAAACAGTTTGTTGTAGCCGGCTTATCGCTCAACGGTGTAAGATCCAGCACGTTTTCCTTTGTCAGCGCATACACGACTTCTGACGGCGCGTCACCGCTGAGTGCCTTCGGCGGATCGGAATACGACCTGTTCAGCACCTGCACATTCGA
>CAZFZL010000079.1:0-7180 GCA_964523005.1 uncultured Oscillospiraceae bacterium | reverse complement strand
GAGCAGCGAGGTTTTGCCGTGGTCAACGTGGCCCATGACGACGACGACAGGCGCGCGGGGAACGAGCTGCTCCTGAGCGTCTTCCGTTTCGTCGATGAGCGCTTTTTCTATCGATTTATCGGCTTCCTTGGTTACTTTGATCTTGAATTCATCGGCGACCAGGTAAGCTGTTTCGTAATCTATACACTGATTGACGTTTGCCATGACACCGAGCGTTATGAGCTTCTTGATGACTTCGCTTGCCGTGATTTTCATACGCGAAGCAAGCTCGGAAACAGTGATCTCCTCAGGTATGGTGATCTGAAGCTGTACCATTTTCGGCTTGTAAGGTATCTTTTTCTGATGGTCGGAATCATTTCTGCGAGCGTCTTTCGAGGCGTACTGCTTCGGGGGCTTTTTCTTAATTTTTTCTTTGTTGATAGAGGCGATGTCCTTGTCTGTTACAAGCTTTTCAAGCTTGTCGTCGTACTTGGACAGATCGACGCTGGCGTTTCCCTTTGTGTCGACGATTCGCACGTTGGAACGATTATTACGGTTGGGGTGAACACCGGGCTGCTTCTTCGGCTGTTGCTGAACCGGTCTGTCCTGAGGCAGCGGCGCAGGCTTGACAACGGCAGGCTGCGGCGCGGGTTTGACAGCGGCAGCCTGTGGCGCGGGCTTGACAGCGGCTGCTTCTTTTTTTGCCCTCTCGGCTGCTGCCTTTTCGGCAGCTTCCTTTTCCTTCGCGGCTTTTTCCGCCGCAGCTTTGGCGGCTGCTGCTTTTTGCTCGCTGAAGAATTCTTCGATATTCACCTGATGGTTTTGCGTGTAATATTCAAATATAATACTCATCTCAGGTGAATCAAGGGGCGTCATATAGCTTTTGCAGTCAATGCCATGCTCTGCAAGCAGCGCCATAACGTCCTTATTTGATACTCCGAGATCCTTTGCTACAGCCCCTACTCTGAATTTTCCGTTTGTTGCCATAAATATTGTTTGATTTGTTTTACGCGGCAGCGTTAAAACAAAATCTCCTTTCCTCTTCTATGCTTTGTCTCTCGCAAGCGACGCTCTGTAAGCTTTTATGAACGATTCGCTTGTAATAGCTGCGGCAGCAGCTGTTTTCTTTCCGAGCGCTTCACCGAGCTCGTCTTTTGTGAGCGCAATTTCTTCGCACGGGATATTGTAATATGTCGTTTTATCGGTGAAATGTTTTTTTGTGTCCTCTGAGGCATCTGACGCGACGAGAACGAGCTTTGCTTTTCCCGAACGGATCGCGTCGAAGATTGCGTCCGTACCGCTCACAAGCATACCTGCCTGCTTCATCAGACCAATGGTCGACAGTATACGTTTCATTCGCTTTCACCCGTAAGCGCGGTGAGCTGTTCGCATATCTGCTCAGTAAGCTTGACACCGAGCGCTTTTTCAAATCTGTTTTGCTTGACGGCTTTTTTTATGCAGTCGCAGCTTTTACACACATACGCGCCGCGTCCGTTTGCCTTGCCGGTAGTATCTACGAAAACTCTTTCATCCTGCCTGACGATTCGTATGAGAGAGCTTTTTTCTTTCATCTCGTTGCAGCCGACACATTTTCTCTCAGGCTTATTCTTCGTCATGTTCCGGTTCTTCCTCCGGGGCGTCCTGCGCGGTAAGAAGCTCCGTTTCCTGTCCTGTTTTGGATTTTATGTCTATCTTTGCGCCGACAAGCTTTGCAGCGAGGCGGGCGTTCTGACCTGCCTTGCCGATGGCGAGTGAAAGCTGTTCGTCCGGCACTACGACGCGGAAGGCGTTTTCGTTTTCGGCGAATCTTGTTACGCTGAGCACTGTTGCCGGAGCGAGCGCCGCCGCGATGAATTCCTCAGGAACTTCGCTGTATTTGATAAGGTCGATCTTTTCTCCGTGAAGCTCCTTGGTAACATTATTCTTTCTTGTTCCTCTGTTGCCTATACACGCGCCGATCGGATCGATGTCCGAATCGTTCGTCTTTACGGCGACCTTTGAACGGCTGCCGGCTTCACGTGCGATAGCCATGATCTCGACTTGACCGTCTGCGAGTTCGGGAACTTCAAGCTCAAACAGCCGTTTTATAAGTCCCGGATGGACGCGTGAAAGAACGATCGACGGGCCGCGCGCCTCTCTTTTAATCTCCGTGACAAAGACTTTTATTCTGTCTCCGACCTGAAGCTCATCGGCAGGTGATTGCTCGTGGCGGAAGAGCACCATTTCGTTCTTTCCTATTTCGAGCGTCACGTTGTCGTTCGACGGGTCTATCCTGACGACAATCGCCGAAACGATTTCTTCTTTCTTTTCCTCGTATTCTTTTATAAGCATTCCTCTTTCCGCTTCACGGATACCCTGGATTATGACCTGCTTTGCGGTCTGTGCAGAGATACGTCCGAATTTTTGCGGTGAGAGGGGAGTCTCAAGCGTGTCGCCCAAGTTGCAGGAGGGAGATGTTTTTCTTGCGTCCTCAAGCGATATTTCAGTTTTATCGTCTTCGACCTGCTCTACAACGAGCATCTGCTTGAACATGACCGTTGTTTTTTTCGCGGGGTCAAGCTCAACCCGAACGTTCAGCGCGCCGCCGCTTTCACGTTTAAAAGCCGACACAAGCGCTGCTTCAACACGCTCGAGCATATATTCCTTCGGGATCCCGCGCTCTTTTTCGAGCAGATCGAGAGCGTCAAAAAATTCGTTGTTCATTTTTCAGTGACCATTCCTTTGTTTATATTCTTTTTTAATATCATTCTAATTCGACCTTCACGGAAGCGATCTGCCTGCGTTCTATGCAAACCTCCTCGCCGCCTGATCCAATCGTAAGCGTCCGCTCGTCGAGATCGTCGAGCGTTCCGTCTATCTGCTTTCTGCCGTCGACAGGCGCGTACAGTCTGACCGTAACGGGCGTGTCGGTGCCGAGATAATAGCGCAGCTGGAACTCGTTTTTGAGCTCGCGTGTAAGTCCTGCGCTTGACACCTCAAGGGTGTACTGATCGTCAATAATGTCCGCAGCGTCGAGAATTTCGTTGACTATTTCGTTTGCCGCCGTGCATTTTTCCATGTTTACGCCACCTTCGGCGTCGATCTCGATGAGCAGCTGCTGCCCGTCGCGGTCTTTGTACATATCGACGTACCACAGCACGAAGCCGGCGTCGTTGAGCGGCTTCCTGAGCAGCTCGATTATTCTTGTTACAGTTTCTCTTTTATTCATATTCCGCCTTATAAACCATGAAGAGTGGCTCGCACCACTCTTCATACATCCTTATTCTAATGCATTATATAACATTACAAGCGAAAAAGCAAGTGTTTTTGAAAAGTTTTTCCCGTTATTCGCTTATTTTCAGGACTTTTTTACTGCTCTTCGCAATACGCGCAGCGGTAGATCCTGTTTTTTCGGTCGGTGAGCACGAATATCTGCTCCGCTTCCGGCTCGGTGGCTGTAATACAGCGGGGGTTTTTGCATTTAAGGATATTGTGAAGCTCCTTAGGAAGCTCAAGGTGCGATTTTTTGAGCAGCTTACCGTCCCTGATATAGTTGACTGTGATGTTAGGGTCGAGATACCCAAGCATATCGAGATCCGGTTCGATATCGGAATCGATCTTGATTATATCTTTTTTGCCGTATTTACCGCTTTTGACGTTCTGTATGAGCGCCACACAGCAATCCTGTTTTTCAAGCGAGAGGTAGTTGTATATGACAATACCCGTACCGGCGCGGATATGATCGAGCACTATCCCGTTGTTCACTCCGTCAATATTCATCAAAGTCCCTCCTTCAGTCCGAGCAGCATGAGAATGAGAGCCATCCTCACGAACTTTCCGTTTTCGACCTGCCGGAAATAGCAGGCACGTTTGTCGCTGTCAACACTGCGCGAGATCTCGTTTACACGCGGCAGCGGATGCAGCACCGCAAGGTCGCTTTTTGCGAGCGATAGTATTTCGGGCGTGAGCACATAGCTGTCCTTGAGACGCAGATACTCGTCTTCATTGAAGAAGCGTTCGCGCTGTACGCGAGTCATATAGAGCACGTCAAGCGAGCTGATCGCATCCTCGAGAGAACGCGATTCGCTGTATTCTAGCCCGTTTTTCGCGAGGATCTCTTCGGTGATATACGTCGGTGCGCGCAGCTCTTTCGGAGAGATAAGGACGAATTTCACTCCCTTGCAGCGCGCGAGGGCGCCGATGAGCGAATGCACTGTGCGTCCGAACTGCAGGTCGCCGCACAGTCCGACGGTCAGCCCGTCAGGCGAGCCTTTTTCTTCGATTATCGTAAAAATATCGGTCAGCGTCTGCGTCGGATGGTCGTGACCGCCGTCGCCTGCGTTGATGATCGGCACGCGTGAGCTCATGCTCGCGATCTTCGGCGCGCCTTCCTTCGGGTGACGCATGGCGATTATATCGGCGTAGCAGCCGACGGTTATCACCGTATCGCTTACGCTTTCGCCCTTTGAAGCGCTGCTGCAGTCGGCAGAGGAAAAGCCGATGACCTTTCCGCCTAGATCGAGCATAGCCGCCTCAAAGCTCAGCCTCGTGCGTGTGCTCGGCTCAAAGAAGAGCGTCGCGAGCTTTTTTCTGTCGCACAGTCCGTAATAAGCTGACGGGTCTTTTTTTATATCCGACGCAAGGCGCAGCAGCGTGTCAAGCTCGTCCACGGAAAGGTCGGTTGTCTTCAGAAGATGGCGCATCGTTTTGTCCTTTCTTTTATTTCATCCACGACTCGTCGGACGGGTCGTCGCGGAATTTAAGCAGTCTTGCAACGTCGTCGCCGGAGATGAATCCGGTCTCGGCGGCAGTATGCACGAGCGTGTCGAAATCGCACATCGACACGTTTTTAAGACGGGCGTTTTCAAGGCGCTCCAGACCTTTTTTCATTCCGTAGGTGAATATGCTGACGATGCCGAGTACGTCGGCGCCTGCCTCTCTGAGTGCTTCGGCGCATTCTATCGCGCTTCCGGCAGTCGATATTAGGTCTTCCACGACGACACATTTCTGACCCGGAAGCAGCTTTCCCTCGATCCTGTTCTGCCTGCCGTGATCCTTGGCGCCGGAACGCACGTAGCCCATCGGCATTTCGAGTATATGAGCGGCTATCGCCGCGTGAGCGATTCCGGCTGTGCTTGTACCCATGAGTATTTCGCATTCGGGGTATTGTGTCTTTACACAGGCGGCTATGGCGTTTTCCACCGTGTCACGCGCCTTGGGAGCGGTGAGTATGAGCCGGTTGTCGCAGTACACCGGACTTTTTATGCCGCTTGCCCAAGTGAACGGGTCATTCGGTCTGAGAAACACCGCGCCCTCATTGAGCAGCGCGAGCGCGACTTGTCTTTTTATGCTGATGTCGTTCATTATTTTATATCCTTTCCGAGAAAATCCTTTATGCACCGTTTATATGCTTCGAGCGGATCGGGAGACGCCGTTATCGGTCTGCCGACGACAATATAATCTGATTCGGCGCGTGCGCGCAGCGGCGTGGCTATGCGCGACTGGTCGCCCTTTTCGGAGTCGGCGAAGCGGATCCCCGGTGTGACGGTGAGAAAATCCCTGCCGCATTTTTCATGTACTGCGCCTGCTTCGAGCGGAGAACAGACAACGCCGTCAAGTCCGCTTTGCTTTGCAAGATAAGCAAGACGCACCGCTGTCTGCTCCGGCGTTTCGTTTATCGCAAGCTCACCGCAAAGCGCTTCTTCGCTTATCGAGGTCAGCAGCGTCACGGCTATGAGCAGCGGACGGGTGCCGTTCGGCCGTGTAAGCCCTTCAAGCGCCGCTTCCATCATCGCGCGCGTGCCGGATGCGTGCAGGTTTACCATATCGACACCGCAGGATGAAAGCACGCTCATCGTTCTTTTGACGGTGTTGGGTATATCGTGGAGCTTCAGGTCGAGAAACACGCGCATACCGCGCGTTTTCAACTCTTTTATAAGGGCTGCGCCTTCCGCGTAGTACAGCTCCATCCCGACCTTGACGTAAGGCCTTTCGTCCTTGAAAAGCGATAGAAAGTCGAGTGTTTTCGAAGCCGTGGGGAAGTCGAGCGCAATGATAACGTCTTTGTTCATGATTTGTGTTCCTTCCGTTGTTCTATTTATGCTCAGGCAGCGCGCAGCCCGTTATTTCCGATATACTTTTGAAGCCGTATTTTTCAGCGCATGCGGGGAGCGATTCAATTATCGTTTTGCATATGTACGGATCGACGAGGTTCATCGCGCCGATCTGCACCGCTGCCGCGCCTGCCATCATCATTTCGATCACGTCTTCGGCGCTTGCCACGCCGCCGCAGCCTATTATCGGGATGCTCACACACTGAGCCGTTCTGTAAACAGCGGCGAGCGCAACGGGAAACACAGCAGGCCCGGAAAGTCCTCCCGTTGTGTTCGCAAGCAGCGGCATCCTGCGACGCAGGTCAAAGCGCATGCCGAGCAGAGTGTTGATGAGCGTCAGCGCGTCGGCGCCTGCGTCCTGCGCGGCACGTGCCGTTTCGGTTATATCGGTGATGTTGGGTGTAAGCTTGACGGCAAGCGGCTTTTTCAAGGCTTTTCTCACCTTTGAAACGACGCTGTAGGTGCTTTGCGTATCCGTACCGAAGCTCATTGAGCCGTTGTGGACGTTGGGACAGCTTATATTCAATTCTATCATGTCTACGTTTTCGCATTCCTCTGCCTTTTGGCAGCAGTACACATATTCATCCTCTGAAAATCCGCCTATGTTTGCGATGACAGGCTTCGTAAAGACTTTTCTGAGAGCTGGAAGCTCTTCGCGCAGGACCTTATCTATGCCGGGATTCTGAAGCCCGACGGCGTTGAGCATACCGCCGGAGCATTCGGCGATACGCGGACAGTCGTTTCCGAGGCGCGCTTCTTTCGTAGTGCCCTTGAAGGAGAACGAACCGAGTATGTTTATATCGTAGAACTGCGCCATCTCCGCACCGTATCCGAAGCAGCCCGACGCCGCGATAACCGGGTTGTCGAGGGTGATGCTGCAGAGCTTTACGCTCATGTCCATAGTATTTCTCCTCTCTCGAGTATAGGCCCGTCGCGGCAGATACGCTTATAACCGTTGAGTGTCTTGTGCGTGCAGCCCATGCACGTCCCGAAGCCGCAGCCCATACGCTCTTCGAACGAGAACTGTCCGTCCGCGCATTTTTCCCACGCGGCTTTGAGCATCGGGAGCGGACCGCAGCACATGACGTATTTTCCGTCAAACGGTACAT
>CAZFZL010000078.1:0-7227 GCA_964523005.1 uncultured Oscillospiraceae bacterium | reverse complement strand
ATCGCCATACGCGGCGTCGCTATACGCTCGACGGCAGGGTCATTCGCAAGGTTCATAAACAGCACCGAGCGTTCGATAGCACCCGTGCGTCTGAAATCGTTGACGAAGAATTCCGCTTCCTCAAAAGTTATTCCTATCGCCGCGAACACGACGGCGAACGGCTCTCTCGTGCCGCGCACCTTTGCCTGACGCGCTATCTGCGCCGCAAGCTCAGCGTGAGGAAGACCCGACCCGGAGAATATCGGAAGCTTCTGACCTCTGACGAGCGTGTTGAGTCCGTCGATCGCGGAGACACCCGTCTGGATGAATTCGGCAGGATAGTCACGCGCAGCCGGATTTATCGGCGTGCCGTTTATGTTGAGCTTTTCTTCGGGGATCACGGGTGCGCCGCCGTCAGCCGGCCTGCCCATTCCGTTAAAGACTCGTCCTATCATGTCAGGGCTTACTGAAAGCTCAAGGCTGTGACCGAGAAAGCGTGCCTTGGAGTCGGATATCCTCAGCCCCTGTGCGTTTTCAAACAGCTGGACAAGCGCCGTTGAGCCTTTGGCTTCAAGCACCTTTCCGAGCCTTACCGAGCCGTCATCCTGATGTATCTCGACCAGCTCGTCGTATTTTATGTTTTCGACGCTCTCAACGAGCATCAGCGGTCCGACGACCTCTTTTATGGTCTTATAATCTCTTTTCATTCGTCGTCCTTCCTGCTCATTTCCGCAAATTCCTTACCGAGCGATTCTTTTATACCTGCGGCGAAGGGCTCCCATTCGGCTTCGGGCTGATATTTCATTTTCGCTATCAGCTCAAGCGAGCTCATACTCATTATTTGTTTGTACGTCGCGCCGGCAGTAAGTGCATTTTTGCTTCCGGAATACCAGCTGAGTATTATTGAAAGCATCGACGACTGCTTTTCGGGCGATGTATATGTATCGACCTCACGGAACGAGTCCTGCTGGAGAAAGTCCTCGCGGATCATACGCGCACATTCGAGCGTCAGTCTGTCGTTTTCTCCAAGCGCATCAAAGCCGACGAGCCTTACGATCTCGTTAAGCTCGGATTCCTGCTGGAGCAGGCTTTTTACCTTTGCGACCTGTGTCGACCAGTTCTCATCGATGCTGCCTGAGAAATACGCGCCGACTGATTTGTCGTACAGCGAATAGCTGCGCAGCCAGTCGATCGCCGGGAAGTGGCGCTGATACGCCAGCTCCGCGCTCAGTCCCCAGAACACCTTGACGATTCTAAGCGTCGCCTGTGATACCGGTTCACTCGTGTCGCCGCCGGGAGGTGATACGGCGCCTATCGCCGTTATCGCGCCGAAGCGTCCGTCCGAGCCGAGACACTGTACGCAGCCCGCGCGCTCGTAAAATTCCGCAAGCCGCGTTGAAAGATAGGCAGGATAGCCTTCTTCACCGGGCATCTCCTCAAGTCTTCCGGACATTTCGCGAAGCGCCTCTGCCCATCTTGAGGTCGAGTCGGCGATTATCGCGACCTTATATCCCATATCGCGGAAATACTCCGCTATCGTTATACCCGTGTATATGGACGCCTCACGCGCCGCGACAGGCATATCGGAGGTGTTCGCTATCAGAACGGTACGCTTCATGAGCGAAAGCCCGGTGCGCGGGTCGTGCAGCTCCGGGAACTCCTTGAGCACGTCGGTCATTTCGTTGCCGCGCTCACCGCAGCCTATGTAGACGATTATATCGGCGTCAGCCCATTTTGCGAGCTGATGCTGGACGACCGTCTTTCCCGAGCCAAACGGGCCGGGAACTGCGGCGATGCCGCCCTTTGCGATCGGAAAAAGCGTATCTATTATACGCTGCCCGGTGATCATCGGCTCTTCGGGCACGAGCTTTTTGACGTACGGTCTGCGGCGGCGTACCGGCCATTTGCGCAACATGGCAATATTCTTTTCTTCGCCGGAATCAGTTTTTATTGTCGCGACCGTTTCCTCTATCGTGGCTTTCATTGCGGATATATGCACGACGGTGCCGCTGAGATCCGCCGGAACCATTATCTTCTGCGTTACTGCCGGCGTCTCCTCTACCGTACCGAGAACATCGCCGCCGACGACTCTGTCACCCACGCGGGCAGACGGCACAAAATCCCATTTGCGCTCGCGGTCGAGCTTGGGTACGTCAACGCCGCGTGATATGCGGTCGCCTTCTTTTTTGTAAATTTCGGTGAGCGGACGTTCGATACCGTCGTAGATGCCCTCTATGAGTCCCGGAGCAAGCTCCACGACCAACGGTTCGCCTGTCACATATACCGGTTCGCCCGGACCAATACCGCTCGTATCTTCATAGACCTGTATTGACGCCCTGTCACCACGCAGCTCTATTATTTCGCCGATGAGCTTTTTATTACTCACGCGTACGACGTCGTACATATGCACGTCGCGCATCCCGGTCGCTACGATAAGCGGCCCGGCGACCTTATATATCGTTCCTGTTATCCCGTTTGTCATCTGCTGGCTCCTGACTTCAGTTTTTATCGAAAATATTTGTGCCTATTGCTTTTTCCATATTGTGCGTTATATGCTTCATTGAATAATCCGTCGCACCGCTCCTGTCCGGCACCGGAAGGATCAGTGGAAACGCGCTGCGCCTGTACGGCGCAAGAAAATCTTCCATGCAGCACGCGAGCTTTTCGGTGAGAAATATCACCTCGTACCCCTCGCGTATGAGCTTTTTAAGTGCATCCTCCGCCTGCTGCGGATCGTCCGCCGTTCTGACAGTGATCCCTGCCGTCCCGAAAAGAACGACCGAGGAATGCTCACCTACCGCCGCCGTTTTCACTCCCGTCATACCGCACCTCCGGCGTTTTCCGAAGCGGCGAGTTTTCTGAGCCTTGCCGCTTCCGCTTTCTTCAAAAAATAAAACTCTGCGAGCACACCCATATTACCGGCATACCCGGCTTCGGTCAACACGTTCTTCATACGTCTGTCAACGTCGGCGCGAAGCGCCTCGCCCGTGAGAGTATCGCTTTCGCCGTCCGCTTCCACGGGAAGAAAAGCGCATTCGTATTTATCAGCATCGCCGCCGCTGAGCCGTTTTATCCGCTCGCGGGTAAGTCTGTTCCTGCCGCGTGCAAATTCCGTAAGTACATCGCTCAGCGCGCTGCAACGCTTGCTTTTTGCCACAGAGAGCGCGCGCGAAAACATAGCATTGTCAACGCGGCAGCTGAGCACGAACGGGTCGTTTTCAAGGCTTACGTCGCCGAGAAGCGTTTCGGCTTCAGCTCCGAGCATAGACCAGTCACCTGCGAGCGCACACAGCCGCACCGTCTCCGGGTTGAAGTATCCGTCAGCCGGAGCACCTGCCTGTCTTTTGAGCATTTCCGCTTTCAAGTACAGCTTCACGTTCGTGGCGTCGTTTTCGAAGAACATCGCGCCCGTCAGCTGAGCGTCCGGCGATATATCGCGCAGCAGCGCTCTGACGGCGCGAAGATGCTCTTCTATCACGCCGGACACATCTTGTGCTTTCTGCGCATAGCCGTATTCGCCGAGAAGCCGCACCATCCCTGCCGGATCTGCTTGCTCAAGGCGCGACCACTGTTCCTGAGTTAGCGGTCTGCAGCTGCCGGCACTCAGAGTACCGACGGCGTATTCATATGATTTTTTACCGTAGGTCTCGTCTCTTTCGTCCATATCCCTATTCGGCGATAAGGCTCTTCGCTATCGCCTTTTCATTCTGTTCAAATGCCTGTCTGCACAGCGTAATATGCGACAGGTCGATGTCGTATTCGTTCGAGCACAGCGTCATTCCGCCGGCAGGTGCTTCCTTGTCGGTGAGCGTGAAAGTCGTGGGCTTCCCGCTCTTTTCAGACACGAGGCTGCCCCAATACTCAAGTATAGTCTTCTTCGCGCCGTACTTCTTTTCGCACGCAGCTTCATCCGCAAGCAGCTGCGCATCCTTACCGGATGCCGCAACGCTTATCTGACCGCT
This sequence comes from uncultured Oscillospiraceae bacterium, assembly GCA_964523005.1. Taxonomy (GTDB): domain Bacteria; phylum Bacillota; class Clostridia; order Oscillospirales; family CAG-382; genus UMGS1307. The sequence goes on along the minus strand of CAZFZL010000078.1, from coordinate 3,286 downwards.
CATTTTGCTGTCAACGACAAGCGCGGTATAAAGCTTCGCCCATTCGTCATAGCCGAGCGAGCCCATAAGCTCGCAGGCACGTTTTACCACCGTGTCGAGCAATTCGCGCTTCGTGTTGAGCAGCGCTATTCGCGCATCAAGCTCCGACTGGCGTCGGCTGCCGTTTGTGATAAGCTCAGACTGTGCTTCTGCGCCTTTGATGATCCGGTCTGCCTTTGAGCACGCTTCGCTCAGCTGCGCATCACGCGCCGCTCTCGATCGGTCCTGCGCAGCGGCGACGATTGCATCGGCTTCACTCTGCGCTTTTTCGCGTATTTTTTCTATTACCGTTTCGGCACTCATATCAACTGTGTTCCTTTTCTGACTTTCATTTTCCGGCTCTGCCGGAGCAGCTCATTTATATGGAGATGCCCGAATATATCAGGAGGATGGAAATGAGCAGAGCGAGTATTGCGTACGTCTCGACGAGAGCTGTCATCGTGATGCCCTTACCGGATGCGTCAGGCTGTTTGCCCGTCATATGTATTGCCGCGACTGCCGCCTTGCCCTGGCATATGCCGGAAAGCAGTCCTACTATCGCCATAGGCATAGCGGCAAAAAACACCTGCCAGCCCTGCGAAAGCGTAAGCTCGACCGCGCCGCCGAACATTCCTATACGGAACATTATAAGCACTGCCACGAGCAGCCCGTATATGCCCTGCGTGCCCGGAAGTGCCTGCAGTACAAGCATTTTACCGAAGAGATCCGGCTTTTCGGACGTGACGCCCGCCGCCGCCTTGCCTGCCGCCATGACACCCACTGCCGAGCCGCACCCGGCAAGTGCAGCGCATATACCGGCGCCGAAAATCGCTATTGTCGTTCCTGATTCAAACATTGTTGTTTCCTCCGTCATCCTTCAATGAGATGTATTTTGTATTCAATGCAAACGGCTTGAAGAGTTTTCCTCCGCCGTCATAGAATTTGTTGTAAAACTCGATATATTGCAGTCGGCAATCATGAACGTAAGCAGAAAGCAATCCGAGCGCCAGGTTGAAAACGTGTCCGACAACATATATTGCAAGCGAGAATATGAATCCGACGACCGCAAGCACCGGGCTTTCGAAGCCCTGAAGCATCCCGGCGAGAAGGTTCATGACCATTCCTATGACGCCCGTTGCAAGGCTCAGCGCGAGTATCCTCGAATACGAAAGTATATCGCTCAGATAGCTTGTTATTCCGTACAATCCGAGCAGTCCGCCGCTTATCTTGCCGAAAACGCCCTTTTTGTGTCTTCCGGCAGTAAGCAGTACTGTCGCCGCGCCCACGCCTGCGAGTATCATTCCGACAGTACTCAGTCCGCTGACGAACAGGCACCCTGCGCCGACTATTATGAATATCCACGACAGCTCATCAAACAGCGCGTCCCACACCTTGCCGTCTTTTATAAGCAGCACCATTTTCGTTATCATGCCGGTGATTATATGAAGCGCACCGACGACGAGCGTCAGTATGAGCATCTTCATCGGGTCCTCAAACGGCGAGAACAGTATCGGATGCCACGTTTCGCCGAAATAACTGCCGAACAGTATTCCGCATATCATCGTCGTCACCGACGAATAGAGTATCACATTGACGAGCTTGAGCGTATTGCCCTTCGGCTTCATAATCTTTTTAAGCAACAGACAGCCGAGCACCATCATAAGCCCGTATCCGAAATCGCCCATCATCAGCCCGAAGATTATCCAATACCACGGAGCCATGACCGCGTTGGGATCGAAGCCGCCGTATGCCGGCGGATCGAACATCGATGTTATGCCCTCGTACTGACTGACGATGCGGTTATTTTCGGTGAGTGTCGGAGCGGACTCGCCTTCCTCAGGGTCGCGGCTCGACATCGCATACACATCTATCACTTTCGCGACGGTCTTTTCGACGTTTTCGAGCTTGTCCGCAGGCGTCCAGCCTTCAACGACGACCGTTTCCATCGTCGCAATCACGGGCGCTGTATCACGCAGATACTGCGCGTTGTCCTGCTCATAGCACATAGCCGGCTCGTTCGTCTGCGACGCGAGCGATGAAAGCTGCGCTTTTTTTTCTTCTATCTCTCCAGCAAGCCTGCTTATGCGCTTTTCGAGCCTATCGGTGTTTTCCTTTACCGTACCGTCAAGCGCCGGGAGCGTTACGGCTTCAAAAGCGCTTTCGGCGGTGATTCGGCTCTCGCCCTTGAGAGCGATAAGAACGCAGTACGCCGTGCTTTCCGACGTCGAAACCACGTCGAGCGCTCTGTCGCCATCCGTCAGCGACTGTCTGAACGCTTCGAGCGAATGGAGCGGCACGGTCCCCGTCTGAACGCTTGAATACGTTCCGTCGAGCGCCGCCGGTGTGACCGTCAGGTTTTCCCACGGGATAAGCGTTTTGTACAATTCCTTATCCTTGGCGTATTCCTGCGACGCTTCGTTGAGCGCGTCAAGCAGCGACTGCATTTTCCCGCATTCACCGCCGTCGCACGGCTTTTCAAATTCGCTGATACCGACCTCGGCAGGCTGTTCGAACGGTTTTTTCTTCGGTGTGTACGGCGCCATCTCGCTGAGCAGCTTTTTCGACTGCATAAGCTTTTGAGCGGACGCTGCTGCATCCGGAGAAGCACTGCCGTCTGCGCTTTCGCACAGCTCAACCATTCCGCTTTTCTGAAGCGCGCCGAGCAGCTTATCGCGGTCGTCTTTCATACACACGACATATATGTATTTCATTTTCGCTATCAAGCGCACATCACCTCGTTTCCAAAGTCAGCTTTCACAGCAGCTTTATCAGCAGCTTTGCGGCATCATCGACGTTCTTTTCACAAGCCGCTTTAAGCTTTTCACAATCCTGCGCGCTTTTTTGCTTCATCAGTGCTGCTTCACTTTCTGCTGTCTCTCTTGCGTCTTCGACGAGCTTCGCGGCGTCCTGCTTTGCTTTGCGCACGATCACTTCCGCCTGCGCTGCCGTATTTTTATTTTCCTGCGCTTCGGCGAGAGCCGCTTTTTCACGCGCTTGAGCTTTTAGCTCCTGCGCCTGCTTTTCCGCCTGTTTCACTTCATCCAATACGCTCATCGGTTATTCCCTTCCGCTTTTATACATGTAATTATTCTCATCACGTTCGTGTTGTCGGAATATTCAGAGCCCAAACAACACCATTTAGATAATTATAGCACTTTTTTCTTTGCTGTTCAATACATCTTTTAATTTTTTATTTCAAACTATGATCAAAAAAAAGCCGCTCTCTGTGAGAGAGCGGCTTTTCAATGAATATTTCTATTTGTTATCT
>CAZFZL010000077.1:0-7230 GCA_964523005.1 uncultured Oscillospiraceae bacterium | reverse complement strand
GTTCACCGGCGATATCTACGCCGTACCCGAAGGCACGCCCGTGTTCCCGAACGAGCCTATACTCACCGTTCGCGCTCCGGCAATACAAGCACAGTTCATCGAAACCTTCACGCTTCTCTCGCTCAACCACCAGTCGATGATCGCAACGAAGGCAAGCAGGATCGTCAGAGCCGCTCAGGGCAGACCGGTGAGTGAATTCGGTTCACGACGCGCACAGGGCGCTGACGGTGCGATATACGGTGCAAGGGCAGCCTACCTCGCCGGCTGCGCGAGCAGCGCCTGTACGATAAGCGATATTCTTTTCGGTGTACCGGCATCCGGCACGATGGCGCACTCGTGGGTGCAAATGTTTGACGATGAATACACCGCCTTCAAGACGTACTGTGAGCTTTATCCGAACGGCGCAACGCTGCTTGTCGACACTTACAGCGTGCTTTCGTCCGGTATGCCCAACGCCATCCGCGCATTTAAGGATGTTCTTTTGCCGAAGGGGATCACAAAATGTGCCGTCAGGATCGATTCCGGCGACATTACGTATCTCTCACGCAAGATGAGAAAAATGCTTGACGACGCCGGGTTGACAGAATGCAAAATCGTCGTTTCCAACTCACTCGATGAATATATAATACGCGATATTCTGTCGCAGGGTGCACAGATCGATGCTTTCGGAGTTGGAGAACGGCTCATCACATCAAAGAGCGATCCGGTTTTCGGCGGTGTGTACAAGCTTTGTGCTATAGAGAAAAACGGTCATATCGTACCGCGCATAAAGATCAGCGAAAACGCTGCGAAGATCACAAATCCGCACTTCAAGCGCATATACAGGCTCATCGAAAACGATTCCGGCAAAGCAATAGCTGACCTTCTCTGCGTACACGACGAGAAGCTCGACGACACGAAGGAGCTTACGATCTTCGACCCTGACTACACCTGGAAGCGCAAGACGCTCACCGACTACCGCGCGGTGAAGCTGCACGTTCCGGTCTTCAAAAGCGGCGTGCTCGTGTATGAACGCCCGGATGTGGAAACGATACGCAAAAGATGCGCCGAACAGCTCTCGCTGCTGTGGGACGAAGTAACGAGGTTCGAGAATCCGCACGTCTACTACGTTGACCTCTCCCAGCGTCTTTGGGATATCAAGCACGAGCTGCTCTCCACGAGGCGTCACGGAATACAGTAAATAAGCAACGACGGCTGATCTGCTATCCGGATCAGCCGTCGTTTTTTTGTGTTTTCTTTTAAACTGCCTCAGCGTTCATTTTCGAGCGGAAGATGATAACAGAGCCTATGCATATCACGGCAGTGTATGCAACCACATACCAAAGATGAGGGAACATCCCTGCTGTATCACCGGCAGCCGCGGCAGCAGCCGCCTGAGCCATGTGAATGAACGGAAGTGCGTTCGCTATCTTTTCAAACACACCGCCGACGAGAGCGACATCGAACCATACGCCCGACAGCCACGCCGTCAGGTTCGTCAGCAACGCACCGCACACTCCGCCAATCTGTTTGTCATTGAGAACGCTTCCGAAGAGCAGCCCGAGCGATATATAGAACACGCTGCAAAGCAACAGTACCGCAAGCATGAGAAACGTATACGCGTTGAGTTCAAACCCGAACGCAAACCCGACAAGCACGCACACCAAGCTCTGTGCAAGCGACATCGGCAGCAGCGGAAGCGTATATCCTATCAGAAAATCCGAAGGCAGCAGCGGCGACGAGTAAAGACGCATCAAAAACGAGCTTTGGCGGTCTTTTGAAATCAGCACAGCGGCAAAAAGCGACACGAACGACAGTCCGAACACGGCGATGCCCGGCACGAGCCGCTGTATCTCAAACATACTGACCGGGATATTTGCCTGTATTGTGCTCAGCAGAACGAGCAGAATAACGGGAAACCCTATCCCGAAAGCCAAATTGAGCTTGTCGCGTATCATTTCCTTGCCGCATCTTGACGCAAAAACAATCGATTTCATTTATTCGTACGCTCCTTCCCCTGACGCGATGTTCACGAATGCGTCCTCAAAATTCTTTTCACCGGTCATATCGATAAGCTCCTGCGCCGTTCCGACGGCACGCAGCTTCCCCTTCGTCATGACGGCTATCCTGTCGGAAAGTGCTTGCGCTTCCTCAAGATAGTGCGTCGTCAGTATGACGGTCACATTGCCCTTAAGTTGCTCGACGTGTTTCCAAAGCTCGCGCCGCGCAAGCACATCAAGCCCGAGCGTAGGCTCGTCAAGAAAGAGCACCTTCGGATCGGATATGAGCGCCATCGCAATGCTGAGCCTGCGCTGCATTCCGCCTGATAGTGTTTTTGATTTTTTGTCGAGTACCTCGCCGAGCGAAAACTGTGCGGTCATGTCATCCGCCTTGCGCCTGCTCTCGCTTTTATCGGCTCCGTACACCCGTGCCATCAGCTCAAGATTTTCACGCACGGTCAGATTTCTCGCTACAGCCGTCTCCTGAGGAGAGATGTTAGTAAGCTGCTTTACATCGTTTTTGTCGTGTATTATGCTCTTTTTGCAGAGAAATGCTTCGCCTGACGTGGGGGTGAGCAGGCAGGAGAGCATTTTTATCGTCGTCGTTTTCCCCGCTCCGTTAACCCCGAGCAGTGCGAGCAGCTCGCCGTGTGCGACGTCCAGATCAAGCGAATCGACGGCAAGCGTATCCTTGTATCGCTTCGTCAGAGAATGTACCTCTATATCATTCATCGCTATTATCACCGACCTTCTTTATCATACTTGCAAATACCGTGTCCTTGCTCTGCGTTGTGCGGGAAAATATCTCTTCAGCGACCGCGTTGAAATGCTCCATAGTGTTTATGGCAATTCCGCGCTCTGTATCAGCCAGCAGCATAAGCACCGTTCCGCTCTCTATCCCGAACATCTCTCGCGCTTCCTTCGGAATCACTATCTGCCCCTTCGGTCCCACCTTCACTGACGTCATAAGTCTGTTTGGCGCGCCGGGCTGTGTGAAAACTTTTCTTTTCATTGATCCTAACTCCTTACCTGCAGGATGTGTTATACTATTCTTACTTGTTGGACTAATTATACGCCGTTGATTTTTATATGTCAACTGTTTTTTGAAAAATATTGACAATATTATTTTCATATAGTATACTTATGATATCGATTTTAGGAGAAGCGGCATGAAGGACAAAAAAAGGCTAAAAATACTGTCGGTGATCGCGGTAGGCATTGTACTATTCGCTATCACGCTCGCATAACGCCTGCGGCAAATCCGAGCATCATATCGAGCACCGTCCTGTTTACCCGTTTGAAAAAAAACACGACTGCCGCGCCGAGCGCCGTTACAAGATAAGTAAATCCCGTCGCGATCAATGCCTGTACAGGATGCGGCAGCTCCGAAAACCATTTGACCATCTTTGTCTTCCCTTCTTTGCATTACAATACTTCACGCTTTATGACATAATATGCTTCGTTGTTTTCCTGCTCTACTTTCTTTCGGAGGTTGTATATGTTTTACTGAAAGATGTTCAACTGTTTTATTTATTTTGTATTGTTTTTTATATAATTCTCTTGACATTTTACGAACAATATGATACAATAACCTACAGCAAGGAAAGGAGCGACCAAGCAAATGAACAAAAGTATGTACAGTCTTATACTGTCAGATGAGGTAGTTGCGGCGATCGACATGATGGCGCTGCGCAAAGGGATGAGTCGTTCGGCGATGATAAACAGCATTCTTGCCGAATATGCTTCACTCATGACACCCGAAAAAAGAATAAACAACGTGCTGCAGTGTATAGAGAAGCTGATCGGTGCGGACGAATCGCTCGTGGCATTCACAGAGCCGAATAAAACCTTCATGAGCGTAAAATCGAGCCTTGAATACCGCTACAGACCGACGATAAAATACGTTCTTGAGCTGTACAGGAAACCGGACGGAGCGATAGGAGAGCTTACGGTGACGTTTAGAACGCAGTCCGACACACTCATCGCAGCACTTACGGATTTCTTCCGGCTCTTCAAAAAGCTTGAGGACACTTATACAGCCCGTTATTACAAACACGGCGCGCTCAGATACGAGCTGTACGAAAACAGGTTCGTGCGCACCATAGCAATTCCCGAAGGCAAGGACTATACGCCCGAACAGCTCGGCGGCGCAATTTCTGAATACGTAAGGATGCTCGATACCCTGATGAAAGGATATATCACGGGCAGGCTGAACGTAAGCGCTTTGGAAAAATCGTATGTTGCGTTTCTGGAACGCGGCAGCGGACTTATCTGAAAACCTTTCCGGAAAGGATGAATAATCATGAACGCTGATAAGCTTACACAAAAATCACTTGAAGCACTCAAAAGAGCGCAGGATATTGCGCTCGAAAACAACAATATCCAGATAACACCCGAACACCTCTGCTACGCCCTCATAGACAGCGACGGCGGACTTATCGGTTCGCTGCTCACGAAGACAGGATGTGATACCGACACGATTCTCACGCAGCTTGATGGTGTGATCAGCAAAATACCGGCAGTGACCGGCAGCGGTCGTGAGCCGGACAAGGTATACGTTTCTCCTGAGACAGACAAGGTGCTTGCTGCAGCTGAAAAGAACGCAGCAAGGATGAAGGACGAATACGTTTCCGTCGAGCATCTCATGCTTGCGATCTTTGATGCTCCGACTGCTGAGCTTTCGAAGCTCTTCAGGGAGAACAACGTCACGAAGGACGCGTTCCTCAAAGCGCTCGCAAGCGTCAAGAGCAACAGAGTCACGAGCGATGATCCGGAACAGACATACGGCGCGCTCGAAAAATACGGATGTGACCTCGTACAAAAGGCAAGAGAGCAAAAGCTCGATCCCGTTATCGGACGTGACATGGAGATCAGAAACGTAATACGCATACTCTCGCGTAAAACGAAAAACAACCCGGTACTCATCGGCGAACCCGGCGTAGGCAAGACCGCCATTGCCGAAGGACTTGCACAGCGCATTATGCGCGGCGACGTTCCGGACGGGCTCAAAGATAAAACCGTGTTCTCGCTCGACATGGGCTCACTCATTGCGGGCGCAAAATTCAGAGGCGAATTTGAAGAACGTCTCAAGGCCGTACTCAACGAGATCAAAAAGAGCGAAGGCGGGATCATCCTGTTCATCGATGAGCTTCACACGATCATCGGAGCCGGCAAGACGGAAGGCTCCATGGATGCAGGCAACCTGCTCAAGCCTATGCTTGCGCGCGGTGAGCTGCACTGCATCGGCGCCACGACGCTCGACGAATACAGAAAATACATTGAAAAGGATGCTGCGCTCGAAAGAAGGTTCCAGCCCGTCATGGTGGACGAACCAACGGTTGAAGACACGATCTCGATCCTGCGAGGTCTGAAGGAACGCTATGAGGTATTCCACGGTGTCACAATACAGGACAGGGCGCTCATAGCCGCTGCCACACTTTCGCACCGTTATATCACTGATCGTTTTCTTCCCGATAAAGCCATCGACCTCGTCGATGAAGCCTGCGCAATGCTCAGGACGGAGATAGACTCGATGCCGACGGAGCTTGACGATCTCAGACGCCACATAATGCAGCTTGAAATCGAAGAGACAGCGCTGCGCAAAGAGACGGACAATCTCTCGAAGGACAGGCTCGCGAAGCTTGAAAAGGAGCTTGCAGACGGCAGGAGCCGCTTCAACGAAATGAAATCGCGCTGGGACGTTGAAAAAAGCGCCGTTGAGAACGTAAAGAAACTCAAGACGCAGATAGAAAAGACAAAGGCGGAGCTTGAAGACGCGCGCAGCAACTACGAATACGAAAAAGCCTCAAAGCTTATGTATTCGACGCTGCCAGCGCTTGAAAACAAGCTCAAGGAAGCGCAAAACAGCGATAAAAAAACCGACACCGCGCTCGTACGCGACACGGTGACGGAAGAAGAGATCGCCGATATAGTGGCACGCTGGACGGGAATACCCGTTTCAAAGCTGATAGAGGGCGAGCGTGAGAAGATACTCTCGCTCGACACGATACTCCACAAGCGTGTCATCGGTCAGGACGAAGCGGTCAAAAGCGTCACGGACGCGATAATCCGTTCCCGCGCCGGTATAGCCGACCCTAACAGACCGATCGGATCGTTTCTGTTTCTCGGTCCTACAGGCGTAGGCAAGACTGAGCTTGCCAAGGCACTCGCCGAAGCGCTTTTCGACGACGAACACAACATCGTGCGTATCGATATGAGCGAATACATGGAGAAATTCAGCGTATCGCGTCTGATCGGAGCGCCTCCCGGATATGTCGGATATGAGGAAGGCGGTCAGCTCACTGAGGCTGTGCGCCGCAAGCCGTACAGTGTCGTGCTGCTCGACGAAATAGAAAAGGCGCATCCGGACGTATTCAACATCCTTCTCCAGGTGCTTGACGACGGCAGGATAACCGATTCGCAGGGACGCACGGTAGATTTCAAGAATACCATAATCATCCTCACGTCGAACCTCGGCTCGCAGTATCTGCTTGACGGTATCGGCAACGACGGCGAGATCACATCCGAAGCGCGCGAGCAGGTCATGAAGCTGCTCCACAGCACCTTCAGGCCGGAGTTTCTTAACCGTCTCGATTCGATCGTATTCTACAAGCCTCTCACAAAGGATAACATCTCGCACATCATCGACCTGCTCACCGAGTCGCTTGCCTCACGGCTCGCCGACAAGCAGCTCAAGCTCGTCATAACGGACAAAGCAAAGGCTAAGATCATCGATGACAGCTTCGATTTGCTGTACGGTGCGCGTCCGATGAAGCGTTACCTTCAGTCGAACGTCGAAACGCTAATAGCGCGCACGATGCTCGAAGGCAACCTCAAGGAAGGTTCAACAGTCACCGTCGACGTCAAAGACGGAGCGCTTTGCGTGACCGAATAAATGCGGCAAAGTCAGGGAATGAACCCGAAACGGTTCTCTTCCCTGACTTTTTTTACTTGTTCTTATTCTTTTTCAAAAATCGCGCCTTCATACCGCGTGAGGGCGTCTTCCGCATCGCTGAGTGAATGCAGTGTCCAGACGTAGACAGGCATTGAAAAAATGTTTCTCAGGAATCCGAGCACCGGTTCGTCGATACTGTTTATATCATATGCGATGAAATGCGGGCGGCAGATAAAGCCCGTAAGCAGATGCGACAGCACGAAGCCGGTGAGCTTCTGTTTGCGTTTATCCATGCCCTGCGGCTCTATATGCGTGCCAAGCTGACCTCTGAACACATCAGGCCTGTTCTTCTTATAC
>CAZFZL010000076.1:0-7302 GCA_964523005.1 uncultured Oscillospiraceae bacterium | reverse complement strand
GCTCTTACGATATGTCTGACGGTCTGCTTGAGATATTCTGTCGTGCGCTGCTTGGGCGTAATGATCTTTTCCCAGTCCCACTGGTCGGTGTAGACCGAATGTAGGTTGTCGAGCTGTTCGTCGCGGCGTATCGCGTTCATATCGGTGTAAATGCCCTCGCCGGCGGAAAAACCGTAGCGCCAAAGCGCGAGCCGCTTCCATTTTGCAAGTGACTGAACGACGCTCGCAAGCGTATCGGTGCAGGCAATGTCGAATTCCACAGGGCGTTCAATGCCGTTGAGATCGTCGTTGAGTCCGGAATCGGAGCGCACGAAAAGCGGAGCAGAAACGCGGTGAAGCGAAAGCTCACTGCACAGGTTTTGCGAAAATACGCTCTTAATTATTTCTATTGCACGCTGTGTTTCGTATATGTTCAGCGTGCTTTTGTATCCTTCAGGTATGATTGTCGGCATATTATTGTCTTCCCATAGTATTTATCTAAATATTATACATAACCTTTTTGTCCTTGTCAATATGCATAATCAACAAAACGTCTTAAAAACGCCTGCTTTAGGTGCAGTACGGCAGGACAAATCCCGGACGATTTTTCAAAGGAAGTGTGGTATAATGCCAATGTGGAAAAACAGGGTACGGACTGCCGTGCCGGAAAGGAGCGTATATGGGCAAGTGCAGAAGGCGCTTCAGAACTCAGCGCGAGCTTGAGGTGCTTTTGGAAGAGTATTTTGAAAAGTATCTGCCTGAGGTATGCGAGATAGGCGACGTCGAATCGCTGTGCGTGTTTCTGGGTATATCCCGTAAGAGCTTCGACGCGCTGTGCTGCGACAGTAGATACAGCGAGATGCTCGACAGTGCGAAGACGCATATCGCGAATATAAAAAAGCAACTCGCCATGACGGGAAAGATACCGGCGAGCGTTTTTTCGTTCGATTTCAAAAACAATCACGGCTATTGTGACAAAAGCGAGGACAAAGCGCAGAGCGCGAAGATCGTTATCGAGGGAAAGGCTAAGAGCTGGAGCGAATGAACGAAGGAGCAGCGACGTATGAAAAAAGAATAACGGTGACTCCGCATGCAAGGCAGGCGGAGTTTTTTGATGCCCGTGAACGCTTCGTCGCATACGGCGGCGCGCGCGGCGGCGGTAAGAGCTGGGCGATGCGCATGAAGCTGGTAATGATTGCGCTGCGGTACGAGGGCGTAAATATACTGCTGCTCAGACGCACGCTCGGCGAGCTTCGCGAAAACCACATCGTACCGCTTCGCCTGCTGCTCAACGGCGTTGCCGTCTATCGCGAGACGACGAAGGAATTCATTTTTCCCAATTCGTCGCGTATCAAGCTCGGTTATTGCGACGCGGAAAGCGATGTGCTCCAATATCAGGGGCAAGCGTATGAGGTAATCGGGCTTGAGGAGGCGACGCACTTCACTTATTTTCAGTTCCAGTGTTTAACTGAATGCAGCCGACTGTCGGGCTGTATGAAGGAAGCGTTAATACCGCGTATATATCTGACATGCAACCCCGGAGGCGTCGGCCATGCATGGGTCAAACGCCTTTTCATCGATAAAATATACCGCGAAAACGAAGACGCCGCGAATTACCGTTTCATCAGATCGTCCGTTTACGACAACGATTATCTCATGGAAAACGATCCGTCTTATCTTCAAAATCTCCTTGCGCTGCCGCCTGCGCGCCGCAGAGCAATGCTCGACGGCGATTGGAATAGCTTCGAGGGCGCGTGCTTCCCGGAATTTTGCGCATTACACGTCTGCGAACCGTTCGAAATACCGAAAAAGTGGCTGCGCTTCAGAGCTCTTGATTATGGACTTGATATGACGGCGGCGCTTTGGCTCGCTGTCTCACCCGATGCGCGTGTATATGTCTACCGCGAGTTGTGCGAGCCGGATCTGATCATATCAGAAGCTGCAAAGCGGATAAAGGCTTACTCTCCGGCAGATGAAAAATACCGTTATACCGTCGCGTCGCCCGACCTTTGGAACAGACGGCAGGACAGCGGTAAGAGCGGATTTGAGATATTTGTAAAAAATACCATCCGTCCGGTGAGAGCCGACAACAGGCGCATACCCGGATGGCGGATCGTGCGCGAATACCTCAGCACCGCATCCGGCGAACCGCGTTTGCAGATATTCGAGAGCTGTACCGAGCTGATACGCTGCATTCCGCTGCTGATGTTCTCCGATACTGTCCCGGAGGACTGCGCGTGCGTTCCGCACGACATTACTCATGCGCCGGAGGCGCTCAGATATGCGCTCATGTCGCGTGAACCGTACGCAAAAAATGAAGCTCAGCCGCTGCCGTGTCCGGAGCTTAGCTTTACGCACACGGTAAAAAACGGCGAGCGTGAATACATTGATTACAAGTAATGCATGACTTGTGATCCGTTACAAAAAAGAAAAGGAAGGACATAGGATGCACAGAAAAATAAGGCCGCAAACCGATGCGGATTGGGAGCTGTACGAAAAGGGTAAAGAGTACAACTTCCGTTTGGATCTGTATGAGAAGGCGGCGAAGAACGAACGCTTTTACCGCTCGGAGCAGTGGAAGGGGATTGAAGACAATGGATTGCCCACTCCGGTTTTTAATCTGTTCAAGCGAATCATCGGGTATTACATTTCCAACATTCTCAGCGACGCAACCTCAATGCGCTATTCGGCGTCTCTGCCGCAAGGCCTTGACGAAAAGGAGCTTGAAAGCGCCGCCGTAAAGGTCAACGACGCGGCTCAGGCGCGCTGGGACAAACTGAAAATGGATGATATGCTTGCCGATGCGCTGCTCGACGCGGCTCTCACCGGTGATGCTGTAGCGTACACCTATTGGGATCCGTCCGAGCGTACGGGTCAGCCGTTTGAGGGCGATTTTGTGACAAAGCTTGTCGACTCGACTAACGTGTTTTTCGGCGATCCGAACTGTAAGGACGTCCAGAAGCAGCCCTACATCCTCATCTCGGCGCGTGAGCTGGTCGATGACGTGAGAGCGCAGGCAGCGCGTTCAAGGCGAACGCCTGAGGAAGCCGCGCTTATCGTCCCAGACAGCGATGTATACACGCAAAGCGGTGACTACGGGCTTGTCGAGCTTGAGAATACGAAATGCACCACGCTTGTAAAGCTGTACAGAGACAAGGACGGCTTCATATGCTTTCGCAAAATAACGAAGGATGCCGTTGTCACTGACGACGTATCCACCGGGCTGCGGCTGTATCCCGTCTGCTTCTTCAACTGGACGAAGATCAAAAACTCATGGCACGGTGAATCGGCAGCGGCAGGGATGATCGAAAATCAGGTATTCATAAACAAAGCCTTTGCGATGGTCATGAAGCACATGATGGATACGGCGTTCTCGAAGTTCGTCTACGACAGCACCGTAATCGAGGACTGGTCGAACAAGGTCGGCGAGGCGATCGCCGTCAACGGCAGCGTTGATTCTGTCGCCAAGGTGCTGCAAAGCGGCTCAATGCAAAGCGGAATACTTGAAGTCATCAGCATGGCAATAAGTCAGACGAAGGAATTCATGGGAGCAACTGACGCTGCTCTCGGCGATGTGGACCCGCGAAATACCTCTGCTATAATCGCGATGCAGGAAGCGTCGGCGATGCCGCTGCAAAATGTGCGCAGGCAGCTCTACCGCTTTATAGAGGATCTCGGGATGATATGGCTCGACTTCATGATGCGGTATTACGACAGCAGAAGACTCATCCCTGTCAGCGCAGAGGAGACGACCCGTTACGAAAGCTTCGACGCAAAAAAATATATGCAGGCGCTCTTCAGATGCCGGATCGATGTAGGCGCGACGGGTTATTATTCGGAAGTGACTACATTGAACGCGCTCGACTCGCTTCTTAACGGCGGTCACATTGATTTAGTGCAGTATCTCGAACGGCTGCCGCAGAACATCATACCTAAAAAGCGTGAGCTTGTCGACGAGATAAAAATAAAACAAACTAAGGAGTTAACGCAGGAAAAATGATGAACAGGGACTACATTCTTTCGCTTATAGGCGAAATGGCTCAGGCAGAGGGGCTCGATGAACGAGATTTCGTCGAACAGCTTTATGCACAACGCACCTACGAGCCGACCGACGGATTGCCCGAAGGTATAGCACAGGAGCTCAACGAATCACGAAAACAAAAAAGCGACGAGCGTTACAAAGCTGCTGGAGATGAGCGCATGAAAAATGATATACAGCGCTTTCGTACCGTGTTCCCGGACGTGAATGCCGAGGGCATCCCGGAAAGCGTGTGGCAGAGCGTGTGCGAGGGTGTACCGCTGACAGCCGCGTATGCGCTGTTCGAAAAGGAAAGCTCGCTTCTCGGTGCGCAGGCGAAAAAGATCAACGAAAGCAACGCCGCCGCTTCGCCGTCCGGTAGCGAGCGCAGTGAAGCCGTGCCGTTCGTCTCGATACAGCAGCTCGAAAAAATGTCGCCGTCCGAGGTGAAGAAGAATTACAGACAGATCATCGCTTCCATGAAGAAGTGGAAAATATAAGCCGAAGGGCTGAAAAAGAAAGGATAAAACATGTCAAACTACAACAGCATCGAAAAAGTCATCGCCGCGGAGATACTCCGCACCAATGAGGATAACCTCATTGCAAACAGGATCTGCAACACCGTTTACAGCGGTG
This sequence comes from uncultured Oscillospiraceae bacterium, assembly GCA_964523005.1. Lineage (GTDB taxonomy): Bacteria > Bacillota > Clostridia > Oscillospirales > CAG-382 > UMGS1307. Next base: position 2,669 of record CAZFZL010000076.1, on the reverse strand, counting down.
AGATCAAAAACCGCGGCGACAGCGTGACGCTCATCGGGCTCAACGAGCCGTCTGTGACCGATTATACCGGATCACTTACCTATGAGGAGATCGAGGACAGCGCCGTTGTGCTGCCGATCGATCAGGATAAGGTGTTCGCCTTCAAGGTGCACGATCTCGAAGCGCTCAGGAGCGGCATAGGTATTAAGGACTCACAGATGAGTCGTGCATCGCACAACCTCAAGCTTGAGGTCGACAAATATGTTCTCGGACTTTATGCGCAGGCAGGGCAGTCATACTCCGAGACGACAGTGACCCCGTCGAACGTACTGCAGATCATCGCCGAGATCAAGCAGAAGCTTGAGGAGGTCAACGTACCTGACGGGCGCACGTTTATGGTCGTTCCTCCGTTTGTCAAGACGAAGCTCATGCTTGCCGGTATAAAATTTTCCATAAATCAGGGCGTGAACGGCACAGGTGCGATCGGCTTTACCGATGAGCTCGGATTCGATATGTTCGTGAGCAACCAGCTCAGCATCGTTTCGAGCACAAAATATCAATGCCTTGCAGGCTCGTACAGCGCAATAGCTTACGCGGAGCAGGTGCTCGATACACAGGTCATCGACCGCATGGAATCAAGCTTTGACACGGCTGTCAGAGGCAGGCTCGTCTTCGGCGCGAAGGTAGTCAAGCCCTCCGAGCTCGTATGCGCGTCTCTCGTGAACGGCAGCAATGCCATCGCCTGAATATAAGAAAGGAATGATTATATGGCTACGAAAGTAACGAATACCAAAGTAATAACCCCATTTTCATACTATGAAATGAAGCTCACCGCCGCAACGAACACCGTTGACGGCGGTGATGAGGAATTTGAGATCACTCCGACGGCAGCCGATACAGGCGCGCTTCTCGTCGTCGCGAATCCCACCGCCAATACCAGCGCACTCACCGTCAGCTTCATGCCTGGCGATTTTTGGTATTCCGATAAGCAGTCCGCAAAAACAGCGACCGTTGCTGCAGGAAAAACAGCCGTGTTCAAGCTCGAAAGCGGTTTTGTAAAATCGGATTCCGGAAAAATAACAGTAAAGCTCACGCCCGTTTCCTCCGGCGCCAATCTCGCGACTATTGCCGCGGCGGTTGGCTATATCGAAAAAGCGTAAAGAAGAAGTGCTTCTTTATTCGGGGCTGCCTTATCCAAGGCAGCCCATTTTGTAAAAACAGGAGGGTATATATAATGACAGCACAGGATATTCTTGATATGTCGCTTGACATAATGTCAGAAAGGCGAAGCGACGGCACGCGCCCGGCTGATCTCGGCTATTTTACCTCACGCGCTGTGGCGTATATCAATATCACGCTCGCGGAATGCGCTCCGTATGAAGCGCAGCTTAGCGGACGTGAAATAGATTTTCTGCCGGTGACGGCGCTGAGCGATGAAATACACAGCGATATACAAATTGCATATACAGCGATGCCGTACTGTGTCGCGTCTCTGTATATGCTTGCCGAGGATGATGACAGATATAAGCTTTTCCGGACTCTGTTCGAAAACGCGCTTCTCAAGGCTACGAGAGAGCGGCGCGGCAGAGTACGATCCATCACGGATGTTTATACCTGAGACGCAAACGCAGTAGTGCTGGAGAAATAAGCGGGAGAGATAAAAATGAAATCTACAAAAAATTATACGGTACAATCGTTTACGGGTATTGATGAACGCAAAGTCACCGGTGGCTTCGGCAGCGCGGTATCGATGAACAACATCAGAATAACGTCAGGAAAAAAGCTTGCTGTACGCAGTGCGATTATCCGAAAAATGCCTGATGTAAACGAAAAAATCATTCTGATATGGAGCGGTAAGGTCAACAACTATGACTCAGTGATCGTCGTGACGACCGGAAGCGTTTATGCCTACAAAGAGGAATATGACGCCTACATACTGCTATATTCGGTTAATACCGCTTCGGCGCAGGCTTTTCTTTTCGGCGATATTCTGTATATACTTACGGGGAATAAATACCTTGCATTTAACGGAATAGCCGTCGGTCAGGTGACAGGTTACGTGCCTCTTATTGCTGTATCAACGCCGCCGACGGGCGGCGGTACGATTTATGAAGGTATAAATTTGCTGACCTCCCAAAGACGGCAGCTTTTTTCTCCGGACGGCAGTGCGAGCGATTTCTATCTTGCCGAACAGAATATCGATTCGATAGTATATGTAAAAAACGGCGGATTAAATATAGCGTCGCAGTATTACGCGTGCGATCTTGCGACCGGAATCGTTCACTTCACTATGCCCCCTGCATCTGGCACGAATACATTGGAAATATGCTATACCGCCGGCGAAAACAACAGGACGCTTATTGACGAATGTACCGGCGGATGTACTTACGGCAGCGGCAGCGACACGCGGGTATTTCTTTTCGGAAATCCGGATCATCCGGAGCGCCGGTTCCATTCAGAGCTTGCGAACGGACAGCCCAGCGCGGCGTATTTCACATCGACGGGTTATACTGAAATACCGGGTCATCGAATCACTTCCATAGTAAGACATTACGACAGGCAGCTCATATTTACCGCGACAGCAGCGTTTTATTCAACAGATGAGCTTCGTGAGGACGGCAACGGTAAATACTATCATTCCTACCCTGTATATTCACTCAATTCCGAAAAGGGTCACATCGCCGATACAA
>CAZFZL010000075.1:0-7431 GCA_964523005.1 uncultured Oscillospiraceae bacterium | reverse complement strand
GATGTCCTGCGGGAGCATCTTTGCTTCAAACGTATTTTTCCGTTTGAAGCAAAGATGCTCCCGCAGGACATCTATACCGGCTCGCTGCTCGCATGCGCCGAAATGATACGCTCCGGTACGGTGGCGTTCTCCGATATGTATTATTGCGGAAAACAGCTTTTCGCCGCCGCAAAAGAAAGCGGACTGAAGGCGAACATCTCGCTATCAGTCACGAATTTTACATCCTGCGATCCTCATTCGCTTCCCGTCTTCATCGAGTCTCAGAATATGCCCGTCTCGGACGGCGGCGTAAAGCTTGAATACTCCATCCATGCGGAGTATACCTCCGATGAGCGCACCGTGCGAACGGTCGCCGAAGCCGCAAAAGAGCGCGGCGTCGGTATGCATATTCATCTTTCGGAGACGAAAGACGAACATGAGGCGTGCATCGCACGTCATAAAATGACGCCGGCCGCGTATTTCAGCAAATGCGGCGCGTTCGATGTGCCGGCGACGGCAGCCCACTGCGTATGGATCGACGAAAACGACCGCAGCATTATGGCGTCTCATGGAGCTACGGCTGCTGTTAACGTGTTGAGTAACCTCAAGCTCGCAAGCGGATTCTGCGATGTCGGTGCGCTGATGAGAAGTAATGTGCGCTTCGGCCTTGGCACAGACGGCGCAGCAAGCAACAATACGCTTGATATGTTCAGAGAGATGCGCGCGCTCGCAAGCGTCTATAAATGCGCTTTCTCCGATCCGACGCTCGTAACACCGCAGCAGGCGCTTCGCGCGGCGACGCTTTCCGGTGCGCAGGCGCAGCGCAGGAACGGCGGCAGTGTCGAAGCAGGAAAAGATGCCGACCTGATAGTGCTCGATGTATCGGGCGAAAGGTATTATCCGTCTCACGATATAGTAACCGACCTCGTTTTCAGCTCAGACAGCTCTGATGTCGTGCTTAATATGACAGGCGGCAGGATACTTTATGAAAACGGTGAGTTCCTGACCGTTGATATAGAAAAGGTAAAATACGAAGCAAAAAGATCAAAGGAAGATATATTATGCAGACTGTAAAAGAAACGCTTTGGTACGACTCCGAATCAAACTCTCTTGTCATAATAGATCAGACTAAACTGCCCGGACAGCTCGCTATGCTCAGCATCACCACGCCGCGGCAGCTTTACGATGCCATAAAAACACTTGCCGTGCGCGGCGCGCCGGCAATAGGCGTTTCCGCCGCGATCGGCACGGCTGTGATTGCTTCGCGAATGGATAAAACCCCGGATTTCATCAGGGATTTCTCCGATATGTGCAATTATATCGATTCGTCAAGACCTACGGCAGTCAACCTCAGCTGGGCGCTCGGAAAGATGAAAAGCGTACTCGATGTGTCTCTTTCGCAGCAGGAAAACGTGAAGCGACTCTTTGCCGAAGCAAAAAGTATACGCGATTGCGACGTCGCTATGTGTTATGCAATAGGACGTCACGGGAGCACGCTCATCAGCGACGGCGATACCGTCATGACTCACTGCAACGCAGGCAGACTTGCCGCCGTGATGTACGGAACGGCGCTCGCTCCCATCTATTGCGCTTACGAGCAGGGAAAGCATATCAGCGTGCGGTGCGACGAAACACGTCCGCTCCTTCAGGGCGCTCGGCTCACAGCCTGGGAACTGGCAAATGACGGTATCCCCGTAAGCGTCCAGTGCGATTCGATGGCGGCGATGCTTATGGCTTCGGGAAAAATTAACTCAGTCTTTGTCGGCTGCGACAGATGCGCCGCAAACGGCGATTTCGCAAATAAAATAGGCACATATTCGCTCGCCGTCATCGCACACGAGTTCGGCGTGCCTTTTTACGTCTGCCTTCCTTCAAGCACCGTCGATATGGATACGCCTGACGGCACGGGTATTCCCGTCGAATTCCGCGACGGCAGCGAAATAGGCGAGAAATGGTATTCGCAGAGCATGACTTTGCCCGGAGTCGGATACTATAATCCCGCGTTCGATGTTACGCCGGAGCGTTACGTTACAGCATACATCACAGAAAACGGCGTTTTTGCACACATCGGTGGCGAGTGCTAAAAATTTCATAAAAAGTACACATAATATTTTGCATAAAACTATTGACAGCGCTAAAATTAAGGTGTATATTATGTCCGTTAGCACTTGAAGAATAGGAGTGCTAAAAAATAAAGAGCAGTTAAGACATAGCTGGGAGGTGCCGCCATGGAACTGAGTGAGCGTAAAAAGCAGATACTCAAGCAGATATGCGATGAATATATAAACGGCGGCGAACCGGTCGGGTCGAAATATCTGACGTTACACGGAGGCTTTACGCTTTCGCCTGCGACGATAAGAAACGAAATGGCTGAGCTGGAAGAGATGGGCTATCTCGAACAGCCGCACGCATCAGCCGGCCGCGTGCCCTCAACACTCGGATACAGAACGTACATCGCCATGCTCATGGAAAACTATCGGCTGACGGTAGAAGAAGTCGAAACGATCAACGAGCTGCTCGATTTCAAACTCGGCGAGCTCGGCAGGATAATGGAAGAAGCATCGCGAGTGATGAGCGAGCTGACAAACTACACTGCCGTCACGATGCTCAAAAACAGCGGCGTAACGGTCACAAGATACGAAGGAGTGCTTATTGACGCAAACAGCTTCCTGCTTGTGATGATATGCGACGACGGCGAGATCCGCAACTGCCATGTCAAGCTCGATGCTGAAGTTGATGAAGACATGATGCGCCATGTCACTGCGGTGTTGAATAAGAAGCTCACCGGCGTGTCATTCGATTCGATTACATTCCAGATACTTATGGACATAGAAGACCAGCTCGGCGAATACAGTGAATTCGTAAAGCCGGTACTCAGAGCGCTTTACAACACCATGAGTACTGACAACGGCGAGCAGATCCATTACGGCGGTATTACGAAGCTCTTGTCATATCCGGAATTCTACAACGTGCAGAAAGCGCGTGGAATGCTTGAGGCATTCGAAAAGAAGAAGGATTTTGTTGACAGCATAATGAAAAAGACCACGAAGGATATCAATATATTCTTCGGCGACGAGCAGACCGATCCTTTCATACCCGACAGCAGCTTCGTGTTTGTCCCGATAAAGAGCGGTGAACGTACGATCGGCGGAATAGGTATTATAGGACCGAAACGGATGAATTACAATAAAGTCATCGCATCGCTGAAATATTTCGTCAGAGGACTCACGCTTGAGGAAAGCGACGGCAAAGAAGAAAAGAAAACGTAGAGGACAAAAGGATAATGGAAGAAAACAAAAAGCAGAGCGATTCTCAGGAAGAGATAAAAGAGCCGGCACAGGAGCCTGAAAAGGCTCAGACCGAGCAGACAGAACCCACAAAGGAAGAAAAAAAGAAGGATAAGAAGAAGGATAAAGAGCTTGAGGCACTCAAAGCACAGCTCGATGCCCTGAACGACAAATACGTCCGCCTGACGGCTGAGTATGAGAATTACCGCAAACGCTCCGTGCGCGAAAAGGAAGCGGCATATACAGACGCTTATGCCGATGCCTTCGAGCTTATGCTTCCGATGGCAGACAGCCTTGATGAAGCGAAAAAATTCGCAACTGACGACTCCGACACGTCGAAGGGCATCAAGCTCATATGCAAGCAGTTTGCCGATGTCATGGCAAAGGCAGGCATAGAAGAGATCGAAGCCGACGGAAAACCGTTCGACCCGACTATCCACAACGCGGTCATGCACGAGGCAAACGATCAGTACGGCGAGAACACCGTTTCGATGGTTCTGCGCAAGGGCTACAAACGCGGCACGAAGATCATTCGCCATTCAATGGTGAAGGTAGCTAATTGAAAATAAAAAAGAAGATATAAAGGAGAATTCAATTATGGGAAAAATCATTGGTATAGACCTTGGAACAACTAACTCCTGCGTGGCAGTATATGAAGGCGGCGAGCCTATTGTTATCGCCAACGCGGAAGGCGCACGCACCACTCCGTCAGTCGTCGGCTTTTCAAAGACCGGTGAAAGAATGGTAGGTCAGGTGGCAAAAAGACAGGCAATTTCGAACCACGAACGCACTGTTATGTCTATAAAGAGAGAAATGGGTACAGACCATAAGGTCAATATAGACGGGAAAAATTACTCGCCTCAGGAGATTTCCGCAATGATCCTTCAGAAGCTCAAGGACGACGCAGAGGCATATCTCGGTCAGAAGGTCACGCAAGCGGTCATCACTGTTCCGGCGTACTTCTCCGATGCTCAGAGACAGGCTACGAAGGACGCCGGCAAGATAGCCGGACTTGAAGTGCTTCGTATAATCAACGAGCCTACTGCCGCAGCTCTCGCATACGGCATGGACAAAGAAATCAATCAAAAGATACTCATTTTCGACCTCGGCGGCGGCACGTTCGATGTATCGCTCCTTGAGATCAGCGACGGCGTCTTCGAAGTGCTCGCGACTGCCGGCAACAACAGACTCGGCGGAGATGACTTCGACCAGCGCATAATGGATTGGATGGTCAGCGAATTTAAGCGCGACAACGGCATCGACCTGAGCAAGGACAGAATGGCTATGCAGCGTCTGAAGGAATCGGCCGAAAAAGCGAAGATCGAGCTGTCAGGCATGACCAGCACGAACATCAATCTCCCCTTCATCACCGCTGATGCCACAGGCCCTAAGCATTTTGATGCTACGCTCACAAGAGCCAAATTCGATGAGCTCACCGCAGACCTCGTTGACAAGACGATGGGGCCGCTCAAACAGGCGATCAACGACGCCGGACTTAAGCCTTCACAGATAGATAAAATACTCCTTGTCGGCGGTTCGACGAGAATACCGGCGGTGCAGGATGCAGTGAAGAACTTCATCGGCAAAGAACCGTTCAAGGGAATCAACCCGGATGAATGCGTCGCAATAGGCGCGGCAGTACAGGGCGCAGTGCTCGGCGGCGACGTAAAGGATTTGCTTCTTCTCGATGTCACTCCGCTGTCGCTCGGTATTGAGACCCTCGGCGGTGTGTTCAACAAGGTAATTGACAGAAACACCACTATTCCTGTCCAACGCAGCCAGGTATATTCCACTGCCGCTGACGGTCAGACAAGCGTTGAAATACACGTTCTTCAGGGCGAAAGGGAAATGGCAGGCGACAATACAACGCTCGGACGTTTCACTCTCGACGGCATCCCGATGGCTCCGCGCGGCGTACCGCAGATCGAGGTCACGTTCGATATAGACGCCAACGGCATCGTCAACGTTACCGCTAAGGACAAAGGCACGGGCAAGGAACAGCACATCACCATTTCTTCTTCCACGAATATGTCCAAGGATCAGATCGATAAGGCTGTCAAGGACGCTGAAATGCACGCCGAAGAGGACAAGAAACGCAAGGAACAGGCTGAAACGAGAAACAGAGCTGAGTCGCTCGTGTTCTCAAGCGAGAAAACGCTCACAGATGTCGGTGATAAACTCAGCGAAAGCGAAAAGGCTCCCGTAAAGGCGGCTATCGATAAGCTTAAGGAAACACTCAAGGGCGCTGACAGCGACGCGATAAAGGCAGACACTGAGGCACTTGAAAAAGCGTTCTATGATATATCCGGAAAGATATATCAGCAGAACCAGCAGGGCGCAGGCGGCCCTCAGGATCCCGGAGCAGGCAGCACCGGAGACGCAGGAAGCAATGGCGGTGCTCAGAATGAGGACGGCACCTACAACGCTGATTTCACGGATAAGACCAACTGATCATAAATCAATGTGCCAAAGACAGCAAATCTCTTTGCTGTCTTTTGGCGCGGAAAAGGCCGGATAGATAACATATGGCAGAAAAAAGAGATTATTACGAGGTGCTTGGCGTTGCCAAAGGGAGCACTGATGATGAAATAAAAAAAGCATACAGGGTGCTCGCAAAAAAGTATCACCCCGATATGAACAAAAATGATCCAAACGCCGAGGCAAAGTTCAAGGAGGTCAACGAAGCATACGCGGTATTGTCCGATAAGGATAAACGCGCAAGATACGACCAGTATGGTCATGCCGGCGTCGATCCTCAGTATGGCGCTGGCGGTACTGGTGGATTTTCCGGCTTCGGAGGCGGCGGAGGATTTGATTTCGGCGATATCTTCGGCGGCTTCGGCGATATCTTCGGCGGCTTCGGCGCGTCCTCCGGTTCACGCAGAAATGCCAATACGAAGGGCGATGACCTTGAAACGCGCGTCACGGTCTCCTTTGAGGAAGCAGCCTTCGGCTGCAAAAAAGACATCACATACAGCCGCATAGAAACCTGCGCGTCGTGCAACGGCTCAGGAGCGGCGAGCGGAAGCTCGGCGGAAACGTGCCAGAAATGCCACGGTACCGGTACAATAACGGTAACGCAGCGCACTATGCTCGGTATGATGCAAACTCAACGCGAGTGTGATGCGTGCGGCGGCAAGGGTAAGACGATCAAATCACCGTGCCAGTCGTGCCGCGGAAGCGGACGCGTGAAGAAGCAGAAGACAATAGAAATCAATATCCCGGCCGGTATAGATAACGGACAGCGTATTATGGCTAACGGACAAGGCAATGCAGGCTATAACGGCGGAGCTTACGGGAATTTATACGTTCAGATCGCTATAAAACCGCACAGCATCTTCGTTAGAGAAGGCAATAATATTCATTTAGAACTGCCCGTAACGTTTGTTGAAGCGGCGCTCGGCGCCGTTATACCCGTTCCTACACTTGAAGGTGAATCGGAGCTTACGATCCCGGAAGGCACACAAAACGGCTCGGTGTTCAGAATGAGCGGAAAGGGTATACCATATGTCAATCGTTCAGGACGCGGAGACCTGCTTGTACAGATAAATGTCGAGACTCCGAAAAACCTGAACTCCTCGCAGAAGGAGCAGCTGCGTAAGTTTGGTGATCTGTGCAATATCAAAAACTACGCAAAAAAATCGGGCTTTTTCAAAAAGAGCAAGTAAGTGAATAAAAAAAGCGCTCGCATGAACCGTAACAGGATCACGCGAGCGTTTCTTTGGCTCTTATTTGGATGCGAGAAAGCTGTTTATTTTTGTGACAAGCATATCAACATCTGCGCCGTGGACTTCACAAGCCTGCTCGAGAGATTCGCTGCGAGCGGCAGGGCAGCCGACACAGTGCATACCGATCTCAAACAGAAACTGTGCGCATTCCGGAGCTTTTTCCATGAGCTCTCCGATTATGGTATCTTTCGTTATCGTCATTGTTCTTTCCTTTCATCGTTTTCATCAACACCATGCCCGCTTTTTTCAGCGGCGTGTTTTTCTTTGCTCTTTTTTATCTGTTCGCCGATCCGCAGATATATCCTTCTGCGCTTTGGCATCTTAGGCTCATCTTCATCCGGAAGGCTCTTCCAAAGCTTTATATGCCCCTCGTCGTTGAGCTTTTTCAGCATTATCATCGTGATCGGGAAGAAGAACAATCCGAAAAAGCTGAAAAA
>CAZFZL010000074.1:0-7528 GCA_964523005.1 uncultured Oscillospiraceae bacterium | reverse complement strand
TGACGGCGCAGATCACGTCGGTTTTCATTATGTCGCCTATAACGGTGTCCGGCGACGCAAGAAGCATATCCTTGACCGTCAACACGCCGATAAGCTTCGATGCCTCGGTGACGTAGCAGGTGTAAATAGTTTCGCTGTTGACACCGTAAGTGCGTATCTTTGCAAACGCGTCGCTGACTGTCATGCCGGGACGGAGCTTTATATACTCAGTCGTCATGACGCTTCCGGCGCTGTTCTTCGGATATTGCAGTATGCGGTTTATATCGCTTCGCATACCCGGGTCTGACGCCCTGAGTATACGGTCTACGACGTTTGCAGGCATTTCTTCAACGATATCGACCGTATCGTCGACATACAGCTCTGAAAGAACGTCGTGCAGTTCCTTGTCAGTGAACGCCTTTATGAGCGTTTCCTGCATATCGGAATCCATTTCGACGAATATTTCGGCTGCCAGCTCCTTTGGCAGGAGTCTGTAAACGATGATTTGCTCCTTTTCGTCAATTTCTTCGAAAAGCAGCTCGGCATCGGCAGGGTACATGTCCTTGAGCATTTCCTTGAGCGCAAGAAAATCGCGCTTTTCAATCAGCTCAACGGCTTTCTTTTTCCTTTCTTCATTCATGCTCTTTACCTCCTTGAAATAATCAGGGAGTAAGGCACGACAGACCGCTCACCGGTACGACCGGGTCAACGGTGCAAGGCGCAGAAATACTTCGCCATACATCGTAAGGGCGGTGTCATACCGTTACTGCCTGCGTCCATATTTCTCACCTCTCCTTGAAGAATTATTGTGCAAATCATTTTGTTCGCACACTCTGTATTATAAACCTTTTTTTAGCGTCTGTCAATGAAATTCATTTAGTATATTTCAACACATTTTCCCAGTATGCCTTTTGGTTTTCTATCCGTTCTATCTGTTGTTCTGTCAGCTGGTCGTATTTGCCTTGTATCTGTGCAAATACCGCGTTGATCGGCGCGGTGTTGTTATAATACATCTGCCTGATTGTCGGAGGAACCCATGTGTTGCTGTACGATGTACAGTTTTCGCTTATGCCGGCAAGCAGCATGTAGTATTTGTACATCTCTTTTGCAGCCTCACCGTACAGCTTGTCACACGCGTCACGGAGAATATCCTGTGCGCTCAGTGAAGCGTCCCACGCGAGCTTAGACGCGACATACCACAGCGGCCAGCGCAGCGCGAAGCTGCTTTCGTCCTCAAAATACGATTCCGTCGGACCGTGATCGTAAAAGACATATTCTGCTCCGAGCGAACTGTAAACATCCTGATTGCGCTCAGCGGTTTTGCCCTGTACCCACGGAATGTCCTTCCACGTTTGATCGGAAGCCGACAGACAGTACCAATCCCAGACAGATATGTGCTTAGGCGAAGTCTTTTCGATGTATTCAAGCGCGTTTTTGCGCCACGACTGAGTATAATTGACATGCGTAATCTTGTCCGCTCCGGCTGCAAATGTGAAATCGGTGTCGAGCGGTGCCGTCATTGACGATTCGCGGCAGAGCATAAGCTCTACGTTGTCTTCCAGCGCCACATTGTTCTCCGGCGGCAGAAAGGTATTATGGTAGCTCAGGATGTGCAGATATCTGTCAGGATACTCTTGGGCAACAATCCTTGCGACGTTGTTCGCGAAGCACACCATCTGATCAGACGCGTTGCCGAGCGCTGCACATTCATCGCATGTACACCAGTTTTCATTCCAGCCGTCGTTTGCCGTTATCGTGAGCGATATCAGGTTCGGATTATCCGCGAACTTTTCTATCGCCTTTTGTGCTATGTATTCTGCAAGTTCCTCGTTGGAGTAGCAATAGTGCCAATAGGTTATCCCGGATATGCTGCGTTCACCCTTTGAATTCATTGCGAACCATTCAGGGTGCGTTTCGCACATCGAAGCCGGAACCACCTGCGGCAGCCAGTGACCGGTGAGTGAAACGATACCACCTTCATACCAGCGCAGCCCAAGCTCGCTGTATTTTTGCATTACGCGTGAGGTGCGTGAGGTGTATTTTGGCGTCACGTCCAGCTTCAAAGATTCGAAAACAATGTCTGATTTTTCGGGGACGACCTGCCAAAGCTCGTCAACGCCGAACCATCCGCACCCGATGTGCTCAAGAAGCATGGTGACCGCGTACTGCGTGCCCGTGTAGTTGCCCGAATCGTTCCCGAGCAGCACAAGATAATTACCGCTTCTAACAGCGACGGAGTGTTCTGTACCCGGATAGCCTTCCGGCTTATCGTATCCGAGCTCGGCGCTTTTGCTTGTACCGCCGACGAGAATATACTGAACGGCTGTGTTTGCGTCCATATCCTTTTCTCTGATGATATTTGCCTCGCCTCCGGTGATGCGCTGAAGATAATTCTTAAGATCGCTCGCCGCGTCTCTTTCTCTTTTTGCCGCCGAATCGGGTATTACTATAGGAGTGAGTATCTTTCCCTCGGATGCTATTACGAACTTAAGCGGTTCTTGCTGCTGTGAGACTTCGCTTTCAACTTCGGAGGGTGTCTGTACACACGAGACCGTTCCAGCAAGAAGTGCTGTAAGTATAATGAGAAGTATGCGCGATGCTTTCATTTTCATGTAGATAATCTTCCTTTCACTTGGACGCATAGTATGTTTAATTCTTATTATACAGGAAATCAATAATCCAGTCAATGATTTTTCATCTTATTTTCAGCGAGGTATAACATTGATGCCTTGACGGCATTGCTTTTTTGTGATATAATCCCGAAATAAGACAGAAACAAGGAGATTGTAATATGATAAAAAGAATTCTCGTCCTACTGCTGGCGGCTCTGCTTCTTCTGAGCTTCTCAGCCTGCAGTACCGGTATCAATACCAGCGGCAGTACTTCGACATCTGACACACAGTCAGACTCCGGCTCGGGACTTGCGCAATATGTTGATCCTGGTAAAGTCAAAGTACGAATGTTCAAAATAGGAAAAGCTGACGCAACGCTTATCCGCACGGAAAACTATACTTTCCTCATAGACACCGGCGAAACTGACGATGCAGTTGAAATACTCGAATATTTCGCCGAAAAAGAAATCAAATACATCGATTATCTCGTTATATCCATGTTCGACGACGATCATGTGGGCGGTGCTGCGGCTATTATAGCCGGCATCGAAGTAAAAAACGTGATACAGCCGAATTACGAGGAGAAAAGCGACGAATATCTTGCATACATTGCCGCGCTCGAAACAGCAGGCATAACACCTACGGTACTCACCGAGGATATGACCGTCACTCTCAATGATGCAACGATAAAGCTTTACGCTTCCGACCGTTCGCAGTACACCGACTATAAGGACGAAAACGCAAGCATAATCATCACGATGCAGCATGGAGATAATTCGTTCCTCTTTGCTTCCGATGCGCAGAGCGAACGCCTTGCAGAGCTTGTGAAAGCAAATCTCGGCTCCTTCACCTTTCTCAAGGTGCCGGATCACGGAACGCTCAATGATAAAAGCGAAGCGTTTATCAACATGGTCAGCGCAAACATCGCCGCTATAACCTGCTCGTCGAAAAACCCTGCTTCGAGCGACGTTATATCATATCTCAAAAACGCCGGTGCAACGGTGTATCTCACCGCTAACGGCGCCATAAAGCTAACAAGCAACGGCTCGTCACTCTCCGTCAAGCAGGGCGCCACGCTTGAGGGAGACGAATAAAAAAGAAAAGCTGAAAAAGGAAAGGTGAGAAAATGAATGGTATAGTGAAGCCGATACGCGGAACGTGGTTTTCTGTGTATTGGGACGACAAAAGACACTACTATTGGAATTCAACGTGCATGGGATACACGCCCGAACAGTGGGACGCACTCATCAAAGACATGGCAAAGCTCGGATTGAAATACATCGTAATGTGCAACGTCATGATAGGCGGCGTGTGCATTTACGATTCCGCGCTCGCTCCGAAAATAACGATGGGATGCGACGATCCGATGGAGGAGGTCTTCAAGGCCGCCGATAAATACGGCATGAAGATATTCATGACAAACGACTATTACGAAAAGTTTGAATTCGAGGATGTGCTCTGTAAGGAATCGATGGACGGCAGACGTACGATAGTCGAAGAGATCGTCAAGCGCTACGGTCATCACAAGAGCTTCTACGGCTGGTATTGGGCTTGGGAAGCGTATATAGGGCCCTACTTCTCTGACCACTTCATGAAATATATAAACAGCAGCACCGCCATGGCGCGAGAATACACGCCAGACGCAAAATTCCTGACGGCTCCATATGGTACGTCAAACGCCGTCTGCGACGACAAATTCCTCTCGCAGCTCGAAAAGCTTGACGTCGACATCGTTGCTTATCAGGACACCGTCGGCTGCTATGCGACAGACATAGACGGAAGCCGCCGCGCCTTCGAGATACTCAGAAGGGCCCACGACAAAGTGCCGCAGCGCGCTCTTTGGGCTGATGTTGAGACCTTCACGTGGGAGGGCGAAGCAAACCGCAAGGAAACGCCGCTTATCCCTGCGCAGTTTTCCCGTCTTGAGGGACAGCTCGAAGCCGTGTCTCCGTTTGTCGATGAGATACTCGTCTTTATCTTCGAAGGACTGTTCTCAGATCCGAACAGCATTGCCTTCACCGGCTATCCGGAAGCCGCCCGTTACTACAATGAGTATACGGCGTGGATGAAAAAGAACCATCCGGAGTGTATAAAGGAACTGTAAAGAAAATTTCAGCGCGTGACTGCGGTGCGTATGCCGACGGACTTCATAACGACACAAAGGCACTGCAATACCTGATCGACCGCTGCTCAAGGGAAAAATGCACGGCCGTTCTCGACAGAGGCGTTTTCCTTTGTACTACGCTGTATCTGAAAAACGATGTTACACTTGAAATTTGCCCGGAGGCGGTACTCAAAGCCGCCTCTGGCATTTCTTCATAGCCGTCCGACACGCATCACAACAGATATAAAAACGAGACTCACATGGATAAATGCTTTATCTTCGCTTCCGGCTGCGCCAATATCACCATATGCGGCGGCGGCTAAATAAACGGGAGCGCATCCGACTTCGCCGTTTCGGGGAACGAACGCGCACCGCGCCCGATGATGATCAGGTTTCTCAGATGCTCGAATATCGCACTTCACGATATAAGACTTTGCGAAAGCGCGGCGTGGACGACGGCTTTCCTTGACAGCAGCGATATATCGATTTCGCGCGTATCGGTGCGCTCTGTGACGAATCTCAACGGTGACGGCTTCGACTTTGACGGCTCGCACGGTATCCGGGTCAGTGACTGTACTCTCAACTGCAGCGATGACGCGATCTGCTTTCAGTCGGGCGATTACCCGACTTACGACGCGCTCGTCGAGAACTGCCGTATATCGTCGCTGTGCTGCGGCGTAAGGGTGGGAATGAAATCGCTGTCAGACATCCACGACATCACCGTCAGAAACTGCGTCTTTGACGAGGTGTGGCGCGAAGGGCTTAAGATCGAATCGACCGAGGGCGCGGACATCTATGATGTCACGATGAGCGATTGTACTATGCACGACGTGCGCAGACCGTTCTGGTTCCTGCTCAACAACGATTCCGTTTCGATCGGAAGCGGCGTCAGACCGTTCGGCTCGCTGCACGATGTCACCGTTTCGGACATAAATATCACCTGCGACGAAAAAATGAAGCAGGTGCAGTCATATGAGTTTATGGGAAACATCTGTCCGATGGGTTTTATAGGCTTTGACGGAAGCAGGATAGACGCGTCGGATAAAAAGAAGATCGAAAACATCACGTTCCGGAATATCGATTATACAGTCTACGGAGCGTATCATGGCGATCCTCCGTCCCCGAAAACATATCCGCCTGTGCTTGATCTGTATGCGGGCGAAAATGGTGAATCTTCGTCGAATTACTCCCCCGTCTATTCACGCGCCGTCTTCTTCGACATAAGAAACACGCAGAACCTCGTCATGGACAACATCACGTACCGCTGCCTTAACAGCGACGTGCGTCCGGAAAATATCATAGAACAATATTATCACGGACAGCGGTAAGCTGTCCGTGATCTGTTATTAGAATTCAAGCGTCGTGTGTATGCCGATGGGGATCACGGCGTTGTTGCTGCCGTGACCGAAATCGCGGCATTTCGCGACCGGTATGCTGCAGCTTTCGGCAAAGCGCGCTATTATCGGCATGATCGCTTCCTCTTCCTTCTCATCGTCGGAATACATACCGAAAACGAGAGCCGATACGTTCGCAAAAAAGTCTGATTGCCTGATGTGCGCGAGATAGCGTCCGACGGCACCAGGGATCGAGAACCACTTGTGATCCTCGAGAAAGAGAATGTATTTTTCGTCCCTGTCATATTTGAAGTACGGGCTTGACAGCAGCAGACACATATTCTGCGTGTATCCTCCGACGGTGATGCCGCTCGCTTTTCCACAGCGGAAAAGCGTCCACGGCTCGCTTCTTTCGTATTTGCCCTCGTCGGTCAGCAGCCGCGAAACGAAGTTCATGCGGTTGTACGGCGAGAGATATTCGAGCGTCCGCGGCGACTGCCCGTGATATGTGATGATATTGCTCATGGATGTTATCGCGTTGAGTATGCTCGTGCTGTCACTGTAAGAGCAGTAACGCTTCGGATGCGCGGCAATGAGAGGGTAGTCAATGAGCGGAAGTATCTCCGTCGCCGCTTCGCCGCCTCCGAAGAAAACGAGCGTGACCGATTCGTCCGCCGCCATTGCGTTCAGGTCGTCGGCACGCTCATGTGCGCTTGCCGCGTAAGCCCATGTCGAACGGAAAGCGTTCTTACCGTAGACCGTTTTCAGACCCATCTCTTCAAGCACCTTCCGGTACCCTTCGCATCTTTCGTATTCCTTTACGTCGCAGGGAGAAATGATACCCACGCTGTCACCGCGCCGTACTGCCGGCGGAATAATGTTGTTTATCATGGCAAATAATCCTTGATTATTTATTTTGGTGATGATATAATCTTTTTGGATGGTTTAATAATAACACATCCGCGCAAAAAAAGCAACACCGGAGGCAGATATGGACATCGAAAAAACGATTGCCGACCTGCGAAGCCAGATAGAGTATCATTCAAAAAAATATTATACGGACGACGCTCCCGAAATCGACGATTATGAATACGACATGATGTTCAGACGTCTTCAAGAGCTTGAAAAACAATATCCGCAGTATGCTTCCGCTTATTCACCGACAGTGCGCATAGGCGGACAGGCGTTGACAAAATTCGAGAAGGTGCGCCACAACATACCGCTGCTGAGCCTTCAGGACGTTTTCTCGTATGAAGAAGTGCGTGAATTCGACCGTAAAGTGAGAGAGACGGTACCCGACACAGAATATGTCGTCGAACGAAAAATAGACGGACTTTCCGTCGCGATAGAATACCGTAACGGTTGCTTTGTGCGCGCGGCGACACGCGGCGACGGCGCGGTCGGAGAAGATATAACCGAAAACGTCAAAACCATACGCACAGTACCGCTGCACCTGACGAGTGACTGCGCTCATCTCGTTGTGCGCGGTGAAGTCTTCA
>CAZFZL010000073.1:0-7639 GCA_964523005.1 uncultured Oscillospiraceae bacterium | reverse complement strand
GTGCTCAGCGCCATACAGGTGCTCTGTCGCAAATAAGAGCACAAAGCTCTCATACACAAGCAAAAAACAGTTTTTTTTCATAAAAGCTATTGCAATTATTATGTCAACATATTATAATATATTGATAGAAGTATAAATGAAAGCAGAGGAATTAAGATGTCCAGCAAACTTTTTCAGGGTATTGTATACCAAATGCGTGAAGCCGTCTCACAGACGATAGGCGTCATAGATGAGAAAGGTACAATCATCGCATGCAGTCAGCTCAACCGCATAGGTGAACAGCACAAGGACATCGTCGACGAGATTTCCTACAATTTTGACACCGCCGTAATTGACGGAACAACATACAAGCCTATCGGTACACACGCAAGGCTTGAGTACATCGTATTTGCTACCGGAGACGACGACAACGCCAAGAACATTGCCGGCGTGCTTTCTGTCGCACTCACGAACCTGAAGATGCTTTACGACGAAAAATACGATAAAGCAAGCTTTATAAAAAACATAATTCTCGACAACATTCTCCCCGGAGATATATATATCAAAGCAAAAGAGCTGCATTTTGACAGCGAGATTTCGCGCTGTGTTTATCTTATACGCTTTTCCAATAAGAGCGATGTGCGCCCGTATGACGTTATCCAGAACCTTTTTCCCGACAAAAACAAGGATTATGTCATTAACATCAGCGAAAGCGATGTCGTGCTCGTCAAAGAAGTGCGCTATGTTAGCGAACAGCGCAATCTCGAAGCTGTCGCGAAAACGATCGTCGACACTGCTCTGAGCGAATTTTACCTGAAGGTAAACGTCGGAATCGGCACTATGGTCACGAACGTAAAAGATCTTGCGCGTTCGTTCAAGGACGCTCAGATAGCGATCGAGGTCGGCAAGGTGTTTGACACCGAAAAGAACATAATAAACTACGAGACTCTCGGCATCGGACGTCTGATATATCAGCTCCCGACGACGCTTTGCGAGATGTTTTTGCAGGAGGTCTTCAAGCGCGGCTCGCTCGAATCGCTCGACCGTGAAACGCTCCAGACTATTCAGGCCTTCTTCGACAATAACCTCAACGTCTCCGAGACGTCGCGCAAGCTATTCGTCCACCGCAACACGCTCGTTTACAGACTTGAGAAAATTCGCAAGCTCACCGGTCTCGACCTGCGTGAATTCGACCATGCCATAACCTTCAAGGTTGCGCTGATGGTCAAGAAATACATGAATTCCAAGCCGACAAAATATTAATAAACAGGATTTGAAATGATACAGTTCAAAGATGTGACGATGACGTACAAAAATGGTACAACGGCACTAAAAAACGTAAACCTTACAATTTCCGACGGTGAATTTGTTTTCATTGTCGGTCATTCAGGCGCCGGCAAAACGACACTTACAAAACTGCTGATGCGTGAAGAGCGTATTAAATCCGGCTCACTTATCGTAAACGATTTCAAGCTTGAAAAGCTCCCACAGCGGAAGGTGCCCTATCTGCGCCGCACGATGGGAGTCGTTTTTCAGGATTTCAGACTTTTTGACAATATGACTGTCTATGAAAACGTCGCTTTCGCGATGCAGGTGATCGGAGAAAAAAAGAAGGTCATCCGCGAACGCGTTCATTATTTTCTTGAGATCGTCAATCTTCGCGACAAATATAACTGTATGCCCGGAGAGCTTTCCGGCGGCGAGCAGCAGCGCGTTGCTTTCGCCCGCGCGATGGTCAACAATCCGCAGATCATCATCGCCGACGAGCCGACCGGCAACATCGATCCTGAGATGAGCCTGGAAATCATGGATCTGCTCGTTCGGATCAATAAGCTTGACAAAACTGTCATAGTCGTCACGCACGAGAAAAACCTCGTGGATTATTTTAAAAAGCGCGTCATCACCATAGACAACGGTATCGTGGTAAGCGATAAAATCGGGGGTGGCTATAATGCGTTTTAAAATCGGCTATTTTATCAGGCAGGCATTTCACGGGATTTTCCGAAACAGCATTATGTCAACCGCATCCATACTCGTGCTCGTGCTCTGTATGCTCGTCGTTGGTTCGTTCTGGACACTCAACGAGAATATTGACGCAAACATGAGCGAGATAGACGGTCTGAACCTGATCGTGATATACCTTGAGGACGACGCCGATGTGCTTGCAATACACGAAAAGCTTGAAAACATTCCCGGCGATGCTGAGATCACTTATTTTTCCAAAGAAGAAAACCTGCAAAAGCTCAAGGATAAATACGCCGAGAACGGTATGGATTATCTGCTGAACATATTTGACGATACAAACAATCCTTTGCCTGCGTCATTCGAACTGTCATTTGATGACGTGAGCAAAAGCTCCACGATCAAATACCATCTCGGTCAAATTGATGGTATCAGCGATATCAAGGATCAGCTTGAAATTTCCGAGAGTGTCGAGGAAATCAAGAGCGCCGTCACCGTCATATGCACGTGGCTGCTCGTGATACTTGCCATCGTATCGTTCTTCGTGATCATAATCACCATAAAGCTGACAATCGCTTCTCGCAGCAAAGAGATCATACTTATGAAAAACATCGGCGCGACGAATACGTTTATCACTACACCGTTTATCATCGAAGGTATATTTATCGGAGTCATATCCGCCGGAATTGCACTCGCGCTTCAGTATTATCTGTACCATTATGTCATGGTGAATATGCTGTCAAGCTATGATATCATTACCGTGATACCTTTTAGCAATTTCCTTTCACTGTTTATCGTACTGTTCCTGGGAATAGGACTATTCGCGGGAATAATCGCAAGCTCGATATCGATAAGGAAATATCTCCATTCATGACGGTTTTCAGGAAGGAACCATTTTTGATGACACCTAACACAAAAAAAAGAATCATTGTAATATTCACCGCATTGATTTTTCTGCTCTCTTTTCTTACAGCGTCCGGATCGCTCGCGGCGAGCGACAAGACGACGATCGATGAAGATTACAAAGAGCTGGAAAATATACAAGGTCAGTACGACAAGATCGTCGCAGCGCGTGAGAACGCAAAAAAAGAACTGGAAGCTATAAAAAACACACTCACTAAGCTTGAAGCCGACAAAATGAGTGTTGAGGAAGACATAGTATACATAGACGATCAGATAACCACACTCGCCTCGCTCATAACAGCTTACGAGCCGATCGTCGCTTCCCTCTCGACCGATATAGAAAAGCTTTCAAAAAAGCTCGACGAGTATCTTGACAATTACACTCAGATAGTCCGCTATTCTTTTATAAAAGGCGACGCGAGCGTATTTGAGATCATATTTCAATCAGACAGCTTCAGCGACTTTCTGACAAGGCTTGATTTTTCCACCAATATTCTTGAGTACAGTCAATCACTCATGGACAGTATAGAAGAAAGCAAGGAAAAGCTTGAAACGAGCCAACAGGAATATAATAACGCAATAGAGACACTCACGCTGCTCAAGCAGGATCAGGAGGATCTTCGTACAGAACAGTCAGACAAGCTCGCTCAGCTTGACGAGCTTCAGGCTGAATATGCCGCGAAGGAGCAAAACAAGGTAGATACGATTACTTCTATGGCAGGCGAATTGAAGGACATCGATGACGAAATCGAATCACTTATCGCCCTCATACAGGATAAGGAATATAAAGCTTCGGGAAACTGGGCGCGCCCGCTGCCGAGCGTATGGAAACGCGTATCCTCACCTTATGGCTGGAGAACTCTTTACGGCGAGCCTGATTACCACTACGGTATAGACTTCCCGTGTGATACCGGAACAGAGGTATATGCTGTAGAAGACGGTACGGTCGTCATGAGTGAATACAGGGGCGGCTACGGTTGGCTGATAGTCATATATCACGGCGGAGGGATACAGACGTATTATGCACACAACAGCAAGCTGCTCGTATCAGTCAACGACACCATCGTCAAGGGACAGCTTATCGCATATTCCGGAAACACCGGTAAATCAACCGGACCGCATCTCCATTTCGGCGTAAAAGTCAACGGCGTTTTTGTTGACCCGGAGACCAAGGATAAAGAAGGCAATTTTGTCTATCTCAACACCTCATCATTCACAAGCAGAGCAAGATAGACGACGCTTGTATAAATCATATATTACCCCGGAGAAGTGCCTGAGCACATGGCACTTCTCTGTTCTTTAGATTCAGGAAGGCACATCAATTATGAAAAAGACTATATCACTCGGTACGACGATCTTTATTTGTCTGCTATGCTGCGTTATGACTTTCGTCGCGACCTATTCGATCTCATCAGTCATATTTAAGACGCCCGATGATAACGCGTCCGGCGATGCTTCGCAAAACAACAGCGATACGTCGGAGGTCAATTCCGAGCTTTATGATAAGCTGCTCGAGCTTGACAAGCTCGTGCGATCTCTTTATATTAAGGGTATTGACGAAGACTATCTTTCAGATTACGTTATGACAGGATATATCGCGGGACTTGACGACAAGTATTCGACTTATTATTCCGCTGACAGTATGGCAAGCTATCTGGCTGCAATGAACAGTAAGCTTGTAGGCATAGGTGTTTACGTCGTATATGACGAAGATATCGGCGGAATATATATAACCGGAATTATGGAGGATTCGCCAGCGCTCGATGCAGGGCTGTCGGCAGGCGACGTGATAACCTCCGTTGAAGGAATAGCAGTCACCGCTTCGACATATAATCAGGCAGTACTCGCCGTCAAGGGTGAAATCGGAGACAAAAGAGTCATCACCGTAAAACGTGCTCCGGATTATTCCGCCGAAGAAACCATTACCGTCACGCTCCGACAGGTAACCGAGACGACAGTCACATATGATCTTATCAACGGCAACATCGCGTATATTAAAATTTCGCAGTTCAACACGCCCACATCGGGCGAATTTGCCGCAGCACTTGAGAATGCAAAACAAGACAGCGCAAAATATTATATTTTCGATGTTCGCGGCAACCCGGGCGGAAATCTTACCGCCATCACCGAGGTTCTCGATATGCTGCTCCCCGAAGGTCCGATAGTCCGTATTGAATCAGCTGACGGCAAGGAGCAGATAAAGACATCCGATGAGGAACACCGGCTTGATGCTCCGATGGCTGTTCTTATCAATGGCAGCACCGCATCAGCGGCAGAGTTGTTTACATCAGCGCTTCGTGATTATGAAAAAGCAACTTCCATTGGCACGAACACTTTCGGCAAAGGCACAATGCAAACGGTCTATCAGCTTTCTGACGGAAGCGGTGTTGTTCTGTCGACCAACCTGTATAATCCGCCATACGGCGATAATTATGAAGGTGTCGGGATCGCGCCTGACATCGAGGTAACACTTACGAAACAACAGCAGGACAACTTCTATAAACTCACATATGAAGAAGATCCGCAGCTCCAAAAAGCAATTTTAATATTAACTAACGAATAAGGAGAATTATTATGAGCGCAAAACAGATTTTTGTCAGTAAGGAAGGCTATGAGAAGCTTCAGAGCGATCTCGAATATCTTATCACGGTAAAACGCAAGGAAGTTTCTATTGCGCTCCAGAAGGCACGCGCCTTCGGAGATCTTTCGGAAAACAGCGAGTATGACGAAGCAAAGAACGAACAGGCTGATGTTGAGGGCAGGATTGCTCATCTTGAAGCGACGATCAAAAACGCAAAGATTCTCGAAGACGACAAAATACGCACTGATGTGATAGGCGTTGGCTGCAAGGTGAAAATATACGATCTGACGCTCGACGAAGAATGCGAATACTCCATTGTCGGCCCGACGGAATGCGATCCGTTCAACGGCATCATATCCGATGAATCACCGCTCGGCAAAGCGCTAATCGGCGCACGCATCGGCGACAACGTAAACGTTGAAACACCTGCCGGTGTTGATAAATACAACATCATTTCAATCTCAAAAATATAACGGAGCAATTTATGGACAATAACATCAACATTTCCACACCCTCAAACGAAGAGGCAAACGAGCTCGCCGTCAGACGTTCAAAGCTCAGCGAGCTGAAGGCATCGGGACGCGATCCGTACCGCATAGTCAAATACGATGTTGACACATTGATCACTGATATAAAGAACAACTTTGAAGCGTATGAGAACAAGGATGTCAGTATAGCCGGACGTCTTATGTCGCGCCGCGATATGGGTAAAGCGAACTTTATCGATATCCTTGATTCGTCGGGACGCATACAGGCATACGCACGCATAGACGATCTCGGAGAAGAAGCATGGGCTGACTTCAAAAAATGGGATATAGGCGATGTAGTGGGACTTAGCGGATTTGTTTTCCGGACGCGCCGCGGCGAGATCTCGATCCACACGAAGAGCATTACTCTGCTTTCAAAGGCACTCCTTCCCCTTCCGGAAAAATTTCACGGACTCAAGGATACCGATACCCGTTACCGTCAACGTTACGTTGACCTTATCGTCAACCCCGAAGTACGCGATACCTTTTACAAGCGTTCAATGATACTCAAGCAGATAAGAAATTATCTCGATTCACGCGGATTTCTTGAGGTCGACACGCCTATACTCGTTCCGCTTGAAATAGGCGCGTCCGCGCGTCCTTTCAAAACGCATCACAACACACTCGACATGGATATGTACCTGAGGATCGAGACGGAGCTTTATCTAAAAAGGCTTATTGTCGGAGGTATGGACCGCGTGTACGAGGTCGGAAGGATATTCCGCAACGAGGGAATGGACACGAAACACAATCCCGAATTCACAACGGTCGAGCTGTATCAGGCGTTTACGGATTATCACGGAATGATGGATCTTGTCGAAGAGCTATATACTGAGCTGACTAAAAAAATATGCGGCAGCACGCTCATAACATATCAGAGCAAAGAGATAGATATGGGTCATTGGGAGCGGCTGACGATGGCTGAAGCAGTCAAAATATATTCCGGCTGCGACTATTACGATTGGAAAAGCGACGATGACGCGCGTGCGTGTGCGAAGGAAAAGCATGTCGATGTCCCTGCCGATGCGACCAAGGGCACCGTTCTTGCCGAGCTTTTCGATGCGTTCGCAGAGGAAAACCTCATCCAACCGACATTTATCTATGACTACCCTGTCGAAAACAGCCCTCTCGCAAAGCGCAAGCCTGACGATCCGGCGTTCACGGAGCGGTTCGAGTATTTCATTGACGCTACGGAGTATGGCAACGCCTTCAGCGAGCTGAATGACCCAATCGACCAGAAGGAACGCTTTGAAAAACAGGTAGCAGCGAAGCACGCGGAAGACCCGAACAGCAAGAGCGAGGTGGATTACGATTTCGTAACGGCTCTCGAATACGGTATGCCTCCGACCGGCGGTCTCGGCTTCGGTATCGACAGACTCGTAATGCTTCTCACCGACAGCGCTTCAATACGCGACGTACTCCTGTTCCCCACGATGAAGCCTTTGGATAACTAAAGTCTCCAAACATCTCCGTATATAAGCATATATGAGGATATATTAAACATTTAAGCCATAGCTTAATCCAATTTACTCCCAAGTTTAATCCAATGCGAAGGTTTTGCACTGTAAGCTCATATAACTTAATATAGTGTGATATATCTTAATATATCGTGATACGCTTATTAGCCCGTCGAGAAATCGACGGGCTTTTTTTGTGCGCTGTTTTATCTCTTACTTTATCAATAATA
>CAZFZL010000072.1:0-7685 GCA_964523005.1 uncultured Oscillospiraceae bacterium | reverse complement strand
TATAATATCACAATTCAATGATTATTTCAATAAAAAAGAAGCGGTCTTTTGCCGCTTCCATGTAGCTATCCATGCGTGAGACATCGTCAGCGTGTTCAAAGCTGTGTTTCCGTCCGTTTTTTCCGAACCTTACAGCCGAGCTTACCGTCGCGTGGAAGAAATATCAGGTGTTTTCAGCAGCCTCGAAGCGATTTCTTGACGAGCTTCAAAAGGTCTGAACAAGCAAAATAAGAAACACAGTCGGCAGATCAATGCCAACTGTGTTTCTTTTTAATTATCCTGCTTTTCGTCAATCGTCACCGTCGTCGGAATCGAAGTTTAAATCGTCGTCATCAAACAGATCGTCGGTTTCATCGTCCTCATCGTCATCATACAGACTGCGTCTCTTTTTTAACGATGTGTCTTCTTTGTCTTCGTCGAATTGAAGCTCGTCGTCGATAAAATCAAGCTCAGCGGCTTTTTCCAATGTGTCCAGTTCACCGTCATTGTCAAGATCGAACAGGGAGTCAAGATCGTCGTTTCCCATTTCAATATCCTCCGTTTAGTTTGATTTATATACTCTCGCAGCGAAAGCTGCTGTTCATGACAGCTCCGCAGCGGCACTTTCGAGCACTTTGCCGATGGATTCGTTTATAAGCAACGACGCCATCCCGTCGTAACGGGTGCGATCTGTATTGATGATTATCAGATTTTCGCCTTCAAAACAGCTAAGGAGTGATGAAGCGGACTGTGTTTCCAGCGACGTACCGCCGATGAGGAGCGTATCGGCTTCATATACTGCTTCCTCGGCGGCCGTCTGATCTTCACTTTTTACGGCTTCGCCGTACAGCACAACATCCGGTCTGACGACTCCGCCGCAGGCACAGTACAACACACCTGAAACGGCTTCTATTTCTGATTCGTCGAAAACTTCAAAGCAGCGCATACAGTAATACCGATGCGACGAGCCGTGCAGCTCAATGACCTCCTTCGAGCCTGCTTTTTGATGCAGACCGATGACGTTTTGCGTGATGACGCAGCGCACGAACGCAGCACGTTCAAGTCGCGCGAGCGCGATATGGGCAGCGTTCGGCTGTGCGAAGGGGCTGAAAATGTACGAGCGATAAAACTCATAAAAGCGCTCGGGGTCGGTCTTGAGACACTCAAGGCTCAGCACGTCAGACACTGACGAACCGTCCGGATCCGATATGCTGTAAAGTCCGCCGGTACCACGGAAATCCGGCAGTCCGCTGTCGGTCGAAACGCCGGCACCGCCTAAAAAGACGGCGTTGTTTGAATATCGGAGTATATCGATGAGCTCCGAGGGATCATACATCAAAAAACACCTTTCATTTCATGCTCACAGCAGCGTATCATACATACGTTACTGTTTATATTTTCCACATTTTTAGTATAACATATTTACCGGTGGCTGTCAATACATATATAATATATTAAAAAGACGCACATACAGTGCGTCTTTAAGAATAATTTCATTTTCCTACCGGTTCTTTAGAGGCGGGGTGAGCGGGGTTAGCATTTATTTCGGTATGGCGTCGATCTATCTGTTTGACGAGCACACCGGTGCCGCCTTCTATGACGCCTTTACTGACAAGGACACCGCTGACCGTCATCCAGAAGCAGGTCCAATCGAGCTTTACGGACATATTTTTTACGTACTCGCCGTCAAAATGAGCTTTTTCCTCGATGGTAAGCTCGTCACGTCCGTTGACCTGCGCCCAGCCGGTGAGTCCGGGAACGATATCGTTTGCGCCGTACTTATCGCGTTCGGCTATCAGGTCATACTGGTTCCAGAGCGCCGGACGCGGCCCGACTATACTCATTTTTCCCGATACGATATTGAAAAGCTGCGGCAGCTCATCGAGACTTGTTTTCCTTAGAAATCTGCCGATCTTCGTTATATGCTGCTGAGGGTCGGTAAGAAGATGCGTCGGCATATCATGCGGTGTGTCGGTGCGCATGGTACGAAATTTAAAAAGGTTGAAATATGTTTTATGTATTGCAACGCGCTTCTGTTTGAATATCGCCGGACCGGGAGAAGATATTTTGACAAGCAGAGCTATCACAAGCATCGGCAGTGCGAGCACAATGATGCCGATGGCAGATAAAAATATATCCAGAAAGCGTTTTACGAATTTATTATACATGATCCTCACTGTATCCGACGTTTTTATTACAATACTCATGACGCGCGGCAATTATGCCCGATGGCGGACTGCGGCGTCAAATGACAAAAAGCGCGTTCATTACTCAACGCATATTCGAACCATTTAATTATATCCTGTCGCGGCTGTTTTGTCAATACCAAAATGGTTTTTTTAACGTATTGTGACAAAATAAAAAGTAAAACTTGTATTGAGCAATAAAAAATGTTATAATGCCTATACTACACAAGCCGAAAGTGCAGGAGGACGATAACATGAATGTGATTGAAACACAAGCGCTGATGTGCGCACGATGCTGTCACTCATACGCAAGACGTCGGGGTATGTTGCTTTTCGCAGAAAAGACCATATCGCATCTTGACAGCTCGATGTGTGCATGTTAATATAAATATGGAATATACCATGGGAAAGGATGGACGATAATGGACGAAAAAGTTGGAAAAGAGCTTGAAACAATACAGGCGATCGCCGACAAGCAAAAGGACGAACTGAAAATTACGCTACTTGAGCAACACCTTATGAAGGCAAGAGACGAGTACAACGCTCTCAAGGAAGAGCAGGGCGAATCGCTGTTCAAGCAGGAGCAAGTCATTGCGGATATGTACAACAGCGTCGGGCAGCTGAAAAAGCTCAACGAAATGCTTTCCGACAACATTTTTGCCGAATGCGAAAAGATACGCACACAGCTGTTCACCGAATGGCAGGACGAGACGAGCAAAATCATGAGCGACCAGGTACAGTCCGCCGCGGACAAGGCTTTTTCGGAAGCTCAGAGGATAATCGAGCTGCAGAACGAAACGATAGAAAAACAGGGCAAAAAAATAGACCGTCTCATCGGCGGATACCGTGTGATGAAATATCTGTGCTATGCGATAATAGCGGTCGCTATAATTGTATTTGCGGCGTATCCGCTCGGCATACTCACATACGACAGCGTAAGCGGGCTTTTTCAAGACGGATCGTATTTCCCGGCGGCAGCACTGCTAGTGCTTGCGATCATCCTTATAATATTTGCCATCGTACTCGTTTCAAAGCTTGCAAAAAAGAATCCGGATAAAACGAAATAAAGTCAAACGAGCTGTCGTGGTTTACGGCAGCTCGTTTTCTTTGTATATTCTGAATTTTTTCAGGCGCTTCCCTTCTTTTCCGCGTGCGATAAAATATATCAGGCAGCCGACTGCGGCGCCGGCGGTGTTCATTATGACATCGTCAATGTCGGTCATACGCGGCAGAAAGATTTGAAAGGTCTCGATAAAGGCCGAGGACGCGAAGCAGACAGCTATGGTCTTAAACGCATAACAGCGCAGCGTGAGCGGTATCAAAAAGCCGACGGGTACAAACAGGAGAATGTTGCCAAGCCAGTTGATAACGAAGTATGAAGCAAACTGAGCTGTTCCTATGTATGCAAAGCACGTTTTGACTGCCTTGAAGGGTATAAAGTTATAGTATTCGCTGCCGTGTGAGATGCTCATAGAGAGGTCGGCGATCGTTCCGTCGCGAGTCAGCGTCATGGAAAAGATAACCGTGAGTACGGCAAAAAGAGAGAACAGCGCCGTTTCACGGCGTGCGGTGCTGACAGTGCAGCGCTTTTTCATCGTATGGATCCTTACTATACGAAACACGATATAAACCGGAATAAGTATCAGCAAGAACGGATACACCTTTTTCAGGTAAATGAAAACATCAGCCATGATTATTCCCCCTTTACATCTACTGATTATAACACGGCGCCCCTGCTTTGTCAACAAAGCAGGGGCACAAGTGATACGTTTACCCATCGTCATCCCGGGCAGGAATATCGTTTTCTTCCCTTTCATATTTCGCATCAGCCGCCATAGGATCGGCTGCGTTTTCGATGAACATATCATCGCTTAGCGAATAATTCTGTTTTGTCGGGAACATAACGCCGTTTCGCCCGCGGCGCAATGCATTTTCCTGTAATCTAAAGCTGTCCTCTAAGGAGGGCTTTTTCTTTTTCCCTTTTTTCATTGTAATAAACGCACCCTTCCGTCCGAAGGTATGAATTACTCCTCCGGCGAAGCAGACTTATCGTCGCTCCGAAGTTATTATGTGCCGAACTGTTTTTTCTATACGCAAAGCGATAAAAACCTGTTGCCATTTTTTTGAGTATGGGTTATAATATATAAAGTGTTGATTGTTGGAGAAAGGAATCGGAAGAATGAAGATAATCGGATTCGATTTTGGCGACGCGCGCGTCGGCGTAGCGCTTTCTGACGTGTCGGAAAAATTCGCGTTTGCCGGAAAAACTCTTTTCGTGAGCGGCATCGATGACGCTGTAAAGCAAGCTTCGTCAACGGCGCTTTCGGAGAAAGCGGAGCTTGCCGTCGTCGGGCTTCCGTTGAACATGGACGGTACTGAATCATTCCGTGCGGCAAGAACGCGCCGATTTGCAGAGCTATTTACTTCAATTTCAGGAATCAAATGTGTTTTTTTTGACGAGCGGCTTACAAGCGTCGAAGCATATACTTATATGAACATCACTCAATACAACGGACGTAAGCGCAGAAAGGTCATCGATTCCCTCTCGGCACAAATAATATTACAGGCTTATCTTGACATGAGGAAAAATCAGTCATAAAGAAGCTCCCGTCGGAATAATTATTATCGACGGGAGTTGATTTATTTATGAGTAATGTCACAGGCGACGGAGTAGTTCTATTTTTGATACCGGAATCAAACACAATATCGTCCGGAAGTGAAATGATAATGACAAGCTATATCCGTAATATTTCCGCAAAGCCGCTTGAAAACACAGTGCTGTTCATTTCGCTCGACGAATCCTTCACCGTTGTAAACGACACGTTCGATCCGGCGCTCGGCGAATGTGATTCATTTGACGGCGGAATATCCGTCGGCAGCATCGATCCCGGGGAGACGCGGCTGTTTTCATTCAAATGCGCAGCGGCTGCCACGGTAAACGCCCGAACATCGATAAGCCGTATCTACGTCCGCTTCCTACGCGATAATGAAGCGGACAGCAGAGTTTCACAACGTTGCGTGGTCTATATACAAAGCAAAAACGACGGCAAAGAAGGTGCCGACAAAGAACGTCTTCCCGTTATTTCCGAAGACGAGAGCGTATGTGAGCTGTTATATTCGGATTTTTTCGTTATCGACGGACTTAACACTGTTGAAGACGTTCTCGTTTATATGAGAGAAGCGTTTGCTACGGTCTTCGGCTTCATTCTCACCCTGTCGGTTACATTCATCTATATAGACGCGCAGGGATTGACAAAAAGCTTTACCGAATGCAGAACGATGCTTTTACAGGCCTGCACACAACAGTTTTCTTCCCCGTCGATCACCTTTGGCGAATACGAGATCACACAAAACGGCTACAAGGTGCTTCTTGACATACCGGTGATGATCACTCAGGAGGGGCTGTAATTCGGCGCTTCCTTTGTTATCATGACGTCGTGCGGATGAGATTCGGTGAGTCCGGCATTTGTTATTCGTATAAAGCGCGCCGTCTTCTGAAGAGTCGGTATGTTTGCCGCGCCGCAATAGCCCATGCCTGAGCGTATTCCGCCGACAAGCTGGAATATGGTATCGGATAGTGCGCCCTTATATGCAACGCGTCCTTCGACGCCTTCGGGGACAAGTTTCGTGTTGCCGCTCTGGAAATATCTGTCCTTTGAGCCACACTGCATTGCGCTTATCGACCCCATGCCGCGGTACGTTTTAAACTGTCTGCCCTGATATATTTCCAACTCTCCGGGGCTTTCCTCGCATCCTGCGACGAGCGAACCGACCATGATAACGTCGGCACCGGCAGCAAGGCCTTTTACTATATCGCCTGAATACTTAATTCCACCGTCGCCTATGAGTGTAACGCCTTCGGCTTTTGCGACCTCGGCAGCATCACTTATTGCTGTCATCTGCGGAACGCCTATTCCGGCGATCACACGCGTGGTGCATATGGAGCCGGGTCCCATCCCGACCTTTATACAATCTGCGCCGGCTTTAATCAGATCAAGCGCACCGTCGGCTGTGGCAATGTTTCCGGCAATGAGCTGTACTGACGGGAACGCTTCTTTTATACGCTTTGTTGCGTTTATTATTCCTGCCGAATGACCGTGGGCAGAATCAAGCACAAGCGCGTCTACGCCTGCATCAATGAGAGCGGAGGCTCTGTCAAGCATGTCCGACGTTACCCCGATTGCAGCGGCTACGAGAAGCCTTCCGATGTTGTCCTTTGCTGAATTTGGATATTTAATAGTTTTTTCAATGTCCTTTATTGTTATGAGACCCTTGAGATTTCCTTTATCGTCAATAATGGGAAGCTTTTCGATTTTATGCTTTTTAAGAATTTTTTGTGCGTCGGACAAGTTTGTTCCGACCGGTGCAGTGACGAGATTCTCTTTTGTCATGACATCGTTAATTTTTATATCATAGGAGTCAAGGAACCGAATGTCTCGGTTTGTAATAATTCCGACCAGCTTGCCTTCAACACATATCGGTACGCCGGAAATGCGGTATTTTGTCATAAGCTCACAAGCCTGGTAGACATAGTGCTCCGGAGAAAGGAAAAAGGGGTTTTCTATAACACCGCTTTCGCTTCTCTTTACGCACTGTATCTGATCTGCCTGTTCTGCAATCGTCATGTTTTTATGGATAACACCGATACCGCCCAGGCGCGCCATTGCTATTGCCATACGTTTTTCAGTGACAGTATCCATTGCCGCTGTCATCAACGGTATACGCAGTCTGATCTTCGAAGTGAGATTAGTCGAAAGATCGACATCATGAGGGGTAATCTCGCTTTTCGAAGGAACAAGTAGCACATCGTCATACGTAAGTCCGGTCTTCACGAATTTTTCATTGAGTGACATTCAAAATATCTCCCTTATTTATAAATTAATAAATTATAACGCAGATTATTCATTTTGTCAACAAAAAAGCCGATTTTTTGCAAAATCTTTATCAGGAATCACGCAGTGCTTTTCAATATTGAATTATACGTTAAAGTATTGTACACAAAAAGATAACGCCAAACCTCAACATAGTTGGGTTTGGCGTTATCTGGAGCTGATGGTGAGACTCGAACTCACGACCTCATCCTTACCAAGGATGTGCGCTACCACCTGTGCCACATCAGCATATGGAGGCGCCACCCGGAGTTGAACCGGGGATGAAGGTGTTGCAGACCTCTGCCTTACCTCTTGGCTATGGCGCCGTATAAAGTAAAAATGGTGCTTCCGGTCGGAATTGAACCAACGACACGAGGATTTTCAGTCCTCTGCTCTACCAACTGAGCTACAGAAGCGTATGGCGATTCGGATGGGGTTCGAACCCACGACCTCTAGCGTGACAGGCTAGCGTTCTAACCAGCTGAACTACCGAACCATATGGAGCGGATTACGGGGCTCGAACCCGCCACCTCCACCTTGGCAAGGTGGCGCTCTACCAAATGAGCTAAATCCGCGTGGCAAAAAATTCTTGTGTGGTGCTTCCGGTCGGAATTGAACCAACGACACGAGGATTTTCAGTCCTCTGCTC
>CAZFZL010000071.1:0-7750 GCA_964523005.1 uncultured Oscillospiraceae bacterium | reverse complement strand
CGTCACGTGGCAGTACTACAATACAGACGTTCTCAAGGGAACGAGAGGACAAAATCAAAAAATACATTTCCAAGGAGTGTTTAATATGTTTGAACTTATACCTTTCACCGGAAGACGCAACGGCGTTGACCGCTGCTTTGATGATTTTGACAAGAGCTTTCTTGACGCGTTCAATTCGGCTCCGTTCGTTTCACGGTTTTGCACCGACATAATCGATAACGGAAACGGCTACACGCTTGAAGCGGAGCTGCCGGGCTTTGAAAAGAAAGACATTTCTCTGAAGGTTGAAAACGGAGTGCTTACAATATGCGCAAAGCATGAAGAAGAGACAAAGGAAAAAGACAGGAAAACGGCATATCTGCGCCGTGAACGCAGATTCGGCTCAGTATGCCGCTCGTTTGACATGAGCGGCATCGACGAGAGTAAGATCACAGCCGCCTACACGGACGGTGTACTGAAGATCGAAATGCCCAAGCTCGAGGAAACGAAGCCGGTGGGCAAACAGATCACCATCGAATGACCTGAAAACAGGCATAAAGGGCCGAGGCAGCCGCCGCGGTCCTTTTCTTATGTTGTGCATTAAGCTTTCAGAGTGTAAGGTTTTTCGCTTACAGTCCCGGTGCGGTTAACATAGGAAAATTGAAAGACACGGTGTTGAAAATAGTCGCAGAAAATGAAAAAATAATAGTGACAAACATAAATAAGTGTGATATAATTATTGCGTATGAATATAGACAGGCGGTAGTAATACTTTGACTGAAGAAAAAAGCTGCGACGAAGTCGTCGTAGGAAGAAACGCCGTTGCCGAACTGCTCAAGAGCGGCGCTGCGGACAAAATTTTTATACAGCGTGAAAGCCGATATGACAAGCCGATGATGCTTATCATATCTCTCGCGAAAAAGCAGAGCGTACCGCTTGCGGAATGCGACAAAAAGAAGCTCGATATGCTATCCGGTTCTACGCCGCATCAGGGCGTAGCTGCGTACAGAGCGCAGACGGAGTACTGTTCGATTGAGGATATACTTGCCCGTGCGCGTGAAGCCGGAGAAAAAGCACTCGTCGTGATATGCGACGGTGTGAGCGACGTTCACAATATCGGCGCGATAATCAGAAGCGCCGAATGCTCCGGAGCACACGGCGTGATTATCCCGAAGCGCAACAGCGCCGGTATAACGACGGCGGCAGTAAAGGCATCGGCAGGCGCTACGGAGCATATGCTCATTTCGCGTGTGGCGAATATCAGCGCGGCGATAGAAACGCTCAAGAAAAACAATGTATGGTGCTATGCCGTTGAGCTTGGCGGCGAAGAATTTTACAAAACAGACTTTTCGTCTTCCACGGCGTTTGTGCTCGGAAGCGAGGGCGACGGCGTATCACCGCTCGTGAAGAAAAACTGCGACGGCGTGATAAGCATTCCGATGTACGGACACATAAATTCGCTCAATGTATCCGCAGCGGCTGCGGTAGTACTCACCGAGGCCGCCAGACAAAGACATTCGTCAGGAGTTTAAGTATGGCAGAGAAAAACAAACCTGCGGAAAACAGTTCCGCGCCCATGCGCATAAACGAAATACTTGAGCTTGCGTCTGCGGAAAACGAAGAACGGCTTTCGCAGGAACGCACGACCACCGAGATACCGGTGCAGGAGTCTGAGGCTTCTAGCGGAGAACAGGAAAAAAAGAGAAAAAAAGAAGAAAAAGAAGAGCGCTTCGCGAGCCTGAAAAAAGCACTCGATGAGCAGATAAGCTCTGACACGGAGATATCGTCATATCTTGCCGGACAGAAAAACAAGATGAAGAGTGCAAAGGTCGAGGAAATATACGCTCTTATCGGCGAAGGCGAGAAAAAGGAAGAGAAGGAGAATCCGGTAAAGCGCTTTTCGACGCTTGAGGAAGCCCCCAAGCAGCGCAGCTATGAGCAGGAAGCTCTTTTTTCCACGGGCGACCTTGAGGCAATCACGCCTGAGCTTCTGATGAAAGAGCAGGAAGCGCAGGATGAGGATGCCGACAACGCAAAAACGGCGGTCTTTGACGCCGATTACGATGCGCTGAGCGAAAAAATTGAAAACGGAGAACTTTCGATCCTCACCGACGAAAACGATGAAGATCAAATGAAGCTTGGACTTGCCGATACGCGGCAGATAGATATGCCTCCTGTTAAGGAAAGCATTACCACGGCCGATGCGAAGCTCAGACTTGCGTTCGGAATGATGAACAAGAGCGAGGAGGATAATATACCGCAGGAAGTGCGTGAAATCAGAGAAAGCGCACAGGAAGCCACCTTGCGTACACGCAAAAAAGAAAACCGCATCAGGCGCCGTGACGCAAAAAAAACGATCGCTTATGAATATACTTCTGCATCTCAGGATGACGAAGTCGTATCGATGCTTGAAAAAACCATCAAAAAAAGCAGGATAAAGCTTGCACTCGTTATATTGATTACGGCGGTAATCGCCTTTATGGAGATCGGCGTGCGTTATGACGGATTGCTTCCGGCGCTTATCACTCCCGGCAGATATGGACTTCTGTATATCCTGATAGACATACAGCTCCTGCTGTTTGCCGCGATTGTGCTCATGGAGAACGTCATAAACGGAGTGAAAGGGCTTATACACTTTATGCCTACTCCTGACTCGGTGCTGTTCGCCGCTTTGCTCTTTCCGCTGATCCACGCCGTCGCAACGGCGCTGATGGTTCCGACGGGCAAGGGCATCATGCTGTTCTGCCTGGGCGGCGCAGCCGCCGGAATAATCGCGACTGTCTCGAAGCTCACTCAGAGTAAACGAGATTTGCGTTGCTTTGAGGTGATCTCGGCGACCGGCGAAAAATACAGCGCTCAGGCGCTTAGCTCCAACGCAAAAGAAGCAAACGAATTTTATAAATATCTTTTGAAGGATTCCGATTTGTACACTGTCAGAAAAGCGACATTCATCGACGGGTTTTTCGAAAGAATAAGAAAGCGCCCGAAGAGCGACGATCTGCTTGGCTTTCAGCTTCCGCTTATACTGCTCGCGGCAGTACTTGCGGCAATATTTGCATATATCAAACAGGGCGACGCATATGGTGCGATCAGCGCTGCGGCAGCATTGATTGCAGCTTCGCTCCCGTTGAGCGCATTTCTTGTGAGTGTCCTGCCAGTCAACGCGGCAAATTCCTTTGCCGTCAGCCGTAAGAGCGCACTTGTCGGCAACGCAGTCGCCGACGAATACGATAACGCCGGCGTCATTTCTTTCTCCGATGCCGAGGTGTTCCCGGCAAAAAACGTCAAGATCACCGGCTTCAGAACCTACGGCGACTATCGCATCGATAAAATCATTATAAATACCGCCAAAATATTCGCAAATCTCGGAGGGCCGCTCGCGGAGGTGTTTGCGAGAGCGATAGCTTCAGATGGAACGATCCCCGAGCTTTTCAAGCTTATAGACGTAAGCGAGGACGGCTTTATTGCTTCAATGGACGGCCACGACTATTTCATCGGGAAACGCTCATTTATGCACAAAAACCGCTTCGATATAAGACAGGATAAAAACGATGACGAGTTTGAGCAGGGCTGTGCATCGGTGATGTATGTTGCGCTCGATGATGAGCTTGCGGCAAAGATATATATAAAATATAAAGTCAATCCGGCGTTCAACACGCTTTTACGCGATATGTACGCCGCAGGGCTTTGTGTCGGAATAAAAACACTCGATCCGAATATTGACAACGATATGCTTCAGAAGAGCGTTTCCTTTAAGAAATGCCCGATAGCGATCCTTAAGGCAGATACCAAGGAAGAAATAACCGGTACTTCCGAGCGCGTATCGTCGGGTATCGTCAGCTCTGCAAATATGCATATGCTATTAAAAATGTTCATTCTCACCGATAAAACGCGTCATTGTGTCAGAACGAATGCAATCATCAATTTTGTCAGCGTGTTTCTATCGTTTGCAATCGTTTTCTTCCTCATTGCCACGGGTGCTGTTTCAAGTCTATCGTCGCTGCTTGCTATGATGTTTCAGCTGCTGTGGATAATTCCGATAAGTATTATTTCATTTTTGATATGAAAATCAGAATAAATGTGATTTAAAAATTAAAAAAACGAAATATTACTATTGAAATTTTGTGTAGAATGCCTTATAATATGAATTACGGCGTTAATGCAGAACACAAAAGGAGAATAGAACAAATGGCTTTGTACGAATCCAACAAGATCAGAAACATATGTTTAATGGGACACGGCGGCGACGGAAAGACTTCGCTCGCGGAAGCAATGCTCTTTCTTTCCAAGGCAACCGACAGACTCGGAAAGACCTCCGACGGAAACACGGTCTGTGATTTTGACGCTGAAGAGAAAAAGCGTACAATATCAATTTCGACAGCGCTTGCAAATATAGAATGGAACGGCTGTAAGATAAATATTCTCGATATCCCCGGCTTCTTTGATTTTGCCGGTGAAGCACTCCAGGCGGTCAGAGTAGCCGACAGTGCGATAATCGTCATAGACGGGAAATCCGGCTGTAAGGTCGGCACGGAGATCTCATACGAATATGCAGAGAAGATCCCGAAGGCATTCTTCATCAATAAACTGGACGACAGCAACGCGCAGTTTGACAATACGCTCGAAGGTCTTCATTCAGTTTTCGGAACGAAGGTCTGTCCGGTGTTTATACCGATAGACGGCGGTTATTACAGCCTTATAAAGGATGAAGCCTATTCGTTTGATGAGAAGGGCAATAAAACGAAAATGCCCACCCCCGCGTCAAGCTCCGAAAAGATAGCTCATTATCACACTATGCTCACCGAAGCGCTTGCAGAGACGAGCGACGGACTGATGGAAAAGTTCTTTGCCGAGGAGCCTTTCACACATGAAGAGACCATTTCGGCTCTCAACAGAGGACTTATAGACGGCACGATCGTGCCGGTGTTCAGTGGCTCGGCTACGGCTCTTACCGGCGTCAGGGAACTGCTTGATACTGTCGCGGCGTCCTTCTGCTCACCTGTCGATAAAAAATATGATAATATAGAAAACCAAGACGGCGGCACCGAGCCGATAGAAATGAAGCCGGACGGCGACGCCTCAGTGTTTGTGTTTAAGACGGTCGCCGACCCGTTCGTAGGAAAAATGTCCTACTTCAAGGTCATGAACGGTAAACTCAAAAAGGACTCGATACTTACCAATGTCGTCAGCGGACAGGTCGAAAAGATCGCGAAGCTGTGTACGATGCGCGGAAGCAAGCAAACCGATGTTGACGAGCTTGTTTGCGGTGATATAGGTGTAACAGCTAAGCTGATAAACACTAATACCAATGATACTCTTACCTCCGGCAGCTCCAAAGCAAGATATCTTACCATCAAATTCCCGAAGCCGTACCTCGTAATGGCTATCGTGCCAACGGCAAAGGGTGATGAAGACAAAATATCGGGCGGTATTACGAAGCTGCTTGAAGAGGACTACACCATCAGGTATGAGGTAAACAAAGAGACAAAACAGATGTGTCTGTACGGTCTTGGCGATATGCACCTTGATATAATCACATCGAAGCTCAAGACGCGCTTCGGCGTAAGCGTGACGCTCGTTCCTGCGAAGGTTCCGTACAGAGAGACGATAACCAAATCGGCGCAAGTTGAAGGCAAACACAAAAAGCAGTCCGGCGGTCACGGTCAGTACGGTCATGTCAGAATAGAGTTTTCACCCGGAACGCAGGAGGGACTTGAATTCACTGAAACCGTATTCGGCGGATCGGTGCCTAAGAATTTCTTCCCCGCGGTCGAAAAAGGACTTCAAGAGTCGCTCCAGAAGGGTACTCTTGCAGGATATCCTGTAATAAACGTAAAAGCTAACCTGTACGATGGTTCATATCATCCTGTTGACTCATCGGAAATGTCCTTCAAAATAGCGGCAAACCTCGCGTTCAAAGAAGGCATGAAACAGTGCGGCACAGTACTTCTTGAGCCGATCGGTTCGCTCAAGGTTCTCGTTCCCGATTCCATGATGGGTGATATAATCGGTGATCTCAACAAGCGCCGCGGACGTATCCTCGGCACAGATCAGAGCGAGAAAAAAGGATTTTCAGTAGTCGAAGCCGATGTCCCACAGGCTGAAATGGGTACTTACGCTATCCAGCTGCGCGCTATGACGCAGGGAAGAGGAGTATTTACATACCAGTTTGAGAGATATGAAGAAGCCCCCGCAAACGTCGCTCAGAAGGTCATAGAAGAGGCTAAGAAGGCGGCAGAAAACGAATAAAAGCATATACCAGAAAGGGTAACCACCATGAAAAAAACGATCGTATTTCTTCTTTTGATCAGCATATTTGCGCTTTCGTTTGCGTCGTGTGACAACAGCAGTATCAATGATATCATTGACTCGCGTCCGGCAACAACAAGCGAGACAGCTGAATCGCAAGAAGATACATCCCGTACGGAAGACGTCTCCACACCCGAAGGCTATACGCCTCAGCCGGTTGTCACCGAGGTTATTAACATCACCGCTTCGCGTATATGCGTTGCCGGTACTTGTGTAGCAGGTGCGACCGTTTATATCCGCGGAACGGAAATAGATGTTGAAACAGTCAGTAAAACGGGATATTTTATAACTGAGATCGATCTTCCCGGCACAAGTAATGCGCTTCTTGAGTGCACCGCACAGACGGGCAGTCTTGAAGAAAGCACACCGGAATATTTTTCGGCAGAGTATAAAGCTACAATTTCCGAACGCAAGGACGGATATGCCGTGACAATAGGCAAAAACAGCCAGCTGTTCATGAGCAATACGCTTGATGATTTCTATGGTGATACCCTTCTTACTATGACGCAGATAGGTGAAGTGAAGAACTATATTAACACAACCTATACTTCAATTCAAACAGCTCGTTACAATAATAAGCTCGCAGCTTATCAGACTCAGCTTGCCGGTCAGTTAGGACACGTCCTCACCGAGCAAGAGCTTGCACAGAGTGAAGAATATGTAAAGAACAACCTTTTTGTGGAAGTTCCGTATATATTCGTTCTCGTCCCGAGCGCACTGACATTGTACTCCGACCTTGCGCCGGACGATGTTGTCACAGAAACACACTCGACCCGATATTCCCAAATAGTCAAAGCACTCAAAGAAACGAGCGCAACGGTCATTGACATGAAAGAGATCTTCGCCGATCATCTTAATGACAACTACCCGATCTACGGCAAGACCGACAGCTATTGGACTGAATACGGCGCATATCTTGCATACCGCGAGATCATGAACATCGTAGACGATGAGTTTTCGATGGCATCGGCAAGGCCGCTTTCGGATTTTACTGTCGAGACAAAATCGATCCTTGGCGGCGATATGGTCGGGTATCTGTACCTCGACAGAGAGACGATCAAGGAACAGACCGTTACGCTAACGCCTAAGTTCACGATCCCCTTTACCTATAATATCTACAACGAAGAAGACGATCACACCCTTTCGTTCTCAACAAACGAAGACGAAGTCGTTTCCTTCATAACCAAACGCAACATCAGCAACGAAAAAGAAAAAGTCAACGGTGAGAGATGGCCTAATGTCCTGATACTCAGAGACGAATGGTCAGCACAGCTGTATACCATGCTCGGCGAACGCTTCAACGGTGTTATGTACGCTCAGGGCTATCAGACCGGCACGAAGATAGAAGCCACAGCTGCTAATCCGTTCCAGCCGAGAATAATCGATATCAACTATATAAAAACGGCGCTCCAGCCAGACTATGTTGTTGTTATAGTATCCGAAGAAAACCTCGGTGTTTGCT
>CAZFZL010000070.1:0-7945 GCA_964523005.1 uncultured Oscillospiraceae bacterium | reverse complement strand
TCTGGGTAGGATGTTCGGCTTTGAATTTCTTGAAAACTTCAATTATCCCTATGTCTCCTCTTCGATCACGGAATTCTGGCGCAGATGGCACATTTCGCTCTCAACATGGTTCAAGGAGTATGTCTATATCCCGCTCGGCGGCAACAGGAAGGGCGTCCCGCGCCAGTTTCTGAATATCGCCGTCGTCTGGTTCATCACCGGCTTCTGGCACGGTGCAAGCTGGAATTACATACTCTGGGGCGTCTATTTCGGCGCGATACTGATGCTCGAAAAGGTATTCATGCTCAAAGCACTCAAAAAGCTCCCGAACGTCGTGGGTCATATTTATGCGCTCGTGCTGATAGTCTTCGGCTGGCTGATCTTTGCGTTTGAGGACGCCGGAGAGGGCCTTACCGTGCTCAAAGCCATGTTCGGTTCAGGCACACAGGCATTCGCCACATCCGGTACAATGTACGATCTTCTCAGATACCTGCCGCTTCTCATCGTGTGCATCTTCGGAGCGACGCCCGTGCCGAAACGCATATACGAAAGACTTACCGCAAAGTATACTGCCGCGCGCTATGTCGGAGCTGTCGGCGCCGTTTGCGTGATATTGCTGTGCGTTGCCTATATGGTCGACAACTCATTCTCGCCGTTCCTGTATTTTATATTCTGAAAGGACATATGACAGTATGATAAAATGCAGACCTGAAAACCTCGTGATTGTTATTCTATTCCTTACGGTCATATTCGGATTTGCCGCGGCTTTTTTTATTCTCCCCGACAATGCTTTTTCCGAGCAGGAAAACAGAACGCTCCAGCAGCTGCCCGATTTGAGCGTCAAAACGCTCATCTCCGGCGATTATTCGGCCGGGATCAATTCATATTACGCGGATCAATTTCCGCTGCGCGATGAATTTGTCGGCATAAAATCTGCTTTTGAACTGTTCATGCTCAAGCGTGAAAACAATTCCGTCACGCTCGGCAGCGGCGGAACGCTCGCGGTCCGCTCAATGCTCACGCTGTACTCGGATGATGGCACGGCAGAGGGAAAAATAGATTTTTACGACAGCGAAAGCGTCAGCGCGATGACTGGCATCGTGAAAAAATTCAATGAGACGCTTGAAAAGAAAGGCGTGGAGCTTGCAATAGTGCTGCCGCCGCGTTCAGCCGATGTTTTTGTTTCAGCACTGCCTGCGCTGTATCCCTCGTACAGGACCGATAGGCTGTTTGCTCAGCTTTCCGAGGAGCTTGAAGGCACGGGCTATATTGATCTTCTCGATATGTACAGGAAAAAATACGATTCGGGCGAGTATGTCTATTACCGCACCGATCACCACTGGACTACGCTCGGCGCGTATTATGCATATGTCGAAATAATGGAATCGTTCGGATACGAGCCGTATTCGCTTGACGCTTTTGATGTGAGTGTCATGAGCGATGAATTCTATGGCACAACATGGTCAAAATCAGGTATGCGCTTCGTAAAGCCCGATACGATGGAGCGCTTCATCCTCAGCGATACCGACGACTCCGACTATACCTCCGTCATCAACGACAAAACGTATGCCGGCGGCGGCCTGACCGGATTCTATGATTATTCAAAGCTCGAAACGAAGGACAAATACGCTGTCTTTTTCGGCGGCAGCTATTCACACACGAGCATCTCGCTTTCATCCGGCGAAGACCGCGAAACACTTCTGCTGCTGAAGGATTCGTTCGGTCATTCCGTAGCACCGTTCCTCGCATTGCACTTTGATATAGAAATGGTCGACTTAACATATGCAGACAGCGGACTTGATAAGTATTTTGAGCGGTACGACATTGACAAGGTCGTTGTCATACTTAATGCCGAAAACGTCATCTCTTCACAGTATCTCGCGAGATTACGCGTTTCAGACCGGTAAAACACTTTTGTGCAAATGCAACAAAAACCCAAAACGATATTTGTGCAATTGATAAAAAAAAATAAATGCTCTTGATTATTCTGCAGCAATATGATATACTTTAAAA
The DNA here is from genome assembly GCA_964523005.1 of uncultured Oscillospiraceae bacterium. GTDB lineage: Bacteria > Bacillota > Clostridia > Oscillospirales > CAG-382 > UMGS1307. The sequence continues at coordinate 5,953 of CAZFZL010000070.1, read as the reverse complement.
AGATTATTGTGTCTTGAAGCATTACTCGAAAAGGAAGACAAACTATGAAAAAAATCATCACCGTTCTGCTTTTGCTTGCTATGTGCCTGACGCTTTTCAGCGGCTGCGCAAGCAATCCGGATGACCACGGCCCGATCATCAGGATGTATGTTACATCCTACCCGAGAAGCCTTGATCCCTCAGCACTTCAGACTTCCGCCGACATAACAAAACTGCTTGGACTTATATACGAGGGTCTGACCGCCGTTGACGAGAAGGGCAAGATCATACCTGCTCTTGCTACGAATTGGTATGGTAAGTATGACGAAAAAGATCTTCAGTATAAAATGTACTTCGAGCTCAATGAAACCCGCTGGAGCGACGGCGTGGCAGTATCCGCAGACGACGTGATTTTCGCGTGGAAGCGTATTCTTGCTCCCGAAAGCAGCAGCCCGTATGCGTCATTGCTTTATACCATCAAAAATGCCAAGGAAGTCAAAAGCGGCGTCCTCACGTCCGACGACCTCGGACTTGCGGCAGTTGACGATACTCTCCTTGAGGTGACGTTCGACAGCAAATATGTATACGACGAAACAACGCTTGCACAAGCAGTCGAGCTTTTTGCCGAAACGGTTTCGTGCCTTGCACTTGTTCCGCTGCGTGAGATCGTCGTTTCAAAAAATGACGACTGGATGACCAAGGCTTCTGAAGCAACCACAAACGGTCCTTTCCAGATACAATCAATGGAATACGATTCGTATCTCATCCTTCAGCGCTCGCCTAATTTCAGAATCAAAAAAGACGACAAGGAAGATAAATACGTCAAGCCCTACAAGATAGTAATAGAATACAACAATAACAGCAAGAATGCTGCCGGATGGCAGGAAGAACGCTATGAGAGCGGAACCATCTATTATCTCGGCGACTTCACCTCTGACGGATATGTTAAGTATTCAAACCTTATCCAGACTACAAATATGCTTTCCTCCGCTTCGCTGTACTTCAACACCACTGATTCACTTCTTGATGACGCCAATGTCCGCAAGGCACTTTCACTCGCGATAGACAGACAGGCAATCGTCAAAGCAATCGGCGGAATGTACGTTGCAGCTGACGGTTATGTTCCGCACGGAGTGTTTAACACAGATGCAGCCACGACGTTCAGAAAAGCTTCAACGCTTGGCATGAGTACTGCTGCCGATCTTACAACCGCAAAACAGCTTCTTAGCAAAGCAGGTGTATCAGGCGGAAGTATAACACTCACGTACAGAGGCACAAACTCCGACACCATCAATGACACCGTTGCAGAAATGGTTAAGGCTTCGTGGGAGTCGCTTGGCTTTACTGTTACGCTTTCGAGACTCTCCGGCGTAAACTACACTAACGTGTTTGATACCCGCTCATATCAGGCGGTTCTCACCGATGTCGTGGGCAACATGGTCGACGCGTTTGGCTATCTCGCCCCCTTCGCCCGCTATTACAGCGGCCAGGTCGTCTCTGTCAGCCTTGAGGATGAATCATATACGCCTCATGTCACCGGATATGAATCCGACGAATACGACGCCCTCATCGACAGCATCGTATACTGCAGTGATAAAACACAAAGAGCTACGCTGCTTCATCAGGCGGAAGCAAAGCTCATGGATGATATGCCCGCTACCGCAATTTACTTCTACACCGAAAGCTATCTGACGGGCGATTCTCTCAGCAAGGTCGGAAATTATTACTTCGGATATAGAAACTTCAATAAGACAAAGCTCAAGAATTACCTTGCAGTCAACGAAGCCTATGAGTCTGAAACCGCCGCAGTTGAAGAGTCAACTGCTGACGAAGCATAAACCGTCGATTTCAAAAATCAAGACATCAGGGCCGCGGCATTGCCGCGGCCTATTTTTAAGAAATGGTAACGTTATGATAATAGATTTCCATACGCATGTTTTCCCCGAAAAAATCGCGTCGCAGGCAATAAGCGCTCTCAGCGAGCGCAGCGGCGTAAGACCGGCGGCCGACGGAACACCGGACGGGCTGCTAAAAGCGATGGACAGGGCAGAGATAGACCGCTCTGTGCTCGCAAGCGTCGCGACGAAGCCCTCGCAGCAGCACAATATTAACCTTTTCCTTTCCTCGCTTCGCCGCGATCGGTTCATCCCTTTTGGCGCAATACATCCCATGGCTCCCGATGCCGGTGACGAGCTTGATTTCATATGCGGACTCGGCTTCAAAGGAATTAAACTTCACCCTGATTATCAAGGCTTTTATGCGGACGATCCGGCGGTGTTCGGCGTGTACGAAAAATGCTGTGAAAAGGGACTTGTTGTATTGTTTCACGCCGGAGTGGATATAGGCTTGCCGGAACCTGTCCATGCAACTCCTGATCGACTTGCTGCTGTCTCACGCGCTTTTCCGAAAATGAAGCTCGTGTGTGCGCACTTTGGCGGTTGGAAAATGTGGGGTGACGTAGATAAATACCTATGCTCAAAAGAAAACGTGTACATAGACACGTCGTTCTGCTCAAAATATATAGATACCGCCTCGGCAAAAAAAATAATCACAGCTGCTCCCGGCCGTGTTATGCTCGGCTCGGATTGCCCGTGGGAGGATCCGTCTGACAGTGTATCGTTTATACACTCGCTCAAGCTTGATGCGAAAACCGAAAAAAACATTCTTGGAGAGAACGCCCGGAAGCTGCTTGATCTGTAACAGAGAATGTGCGTATTGTCCATGCATTGTCCGCGTATTTACGGTAAAATATCACGTTTTTCTATTGACTTGACAATGTTTTTGTGGTAAAATTATTTATCTTTGGGGAAATGCTTTTGAAGGGAGAAGTCATGGGCAAGGTCATTTTCATCACCTCGTTTAAAGGCGGTGCGGGAAAGACGACGCTGAGCGCAAACCTGACGGGTGCACTGACGTCTCTCGGGAAACATGTACTCGCCATAGATGGAGATTTCGGCATGCGCTGTCTTGATATAGTCTTGGGACTTGAGAGCAGCACGCTCTTTGATGCGTTTGACGTGCTGACCGGCAGATGCGGTATACAAAGCGCCGTCGTCCGGTCGTGCCTCGGATTTGATTTTCTTCCGGCTCCCGTGAATTATTCCGGTGAAAACATCGATGGCGAAAAAGCATCGAAGCTCATTTCATCTCTGAAAAAGAAATACGATTATATCATAATCGATTCGTCTGCCGACAGAACACCGGCATACGACGTCTTCGCAAACGCGGCGGACTGTGCAATCGTCGTTTCACTGCATCAGCAAAGCAGCATACGCGCAGCTGAAAAAACGGCTTTTGTGCTTGCCGGGATGGGAATACCAGATATCCGGCTTGTGATAAATCAGTTCTATTTTTCCGCTGCGGCAAAGGCGGAGCTGCCGCGACTGACACAGCTTATCATGCGCACGAGCGTCAGACTGCTCGGCGTCGTCCCGTACGACCGATCGTTGCCGGCAGATCAGGAAAAGGGAATGATAGCATTCTCCAAAATGACAGATAACAAGCCCAAGTATGAGAAGGCGGTCATGAACATCGCAAAACGATTGACTGGTGAAAGCGTAGCGCTGCTCGACGGAATATACAGCAAACGGAAAAAAGAGAAGGATCTTTATTAAGCTTCGTGCGCAGGCCTTTGCGCCCGGCGCGATATGTGACAATAACGAAAGGAAGACCGTACAGATGGATATAGCATTGATAGCAAGCGACAAAAAGAAAGAATTGATGACAGAGTTCTGCATTGCATACTGCGGCATACTCAGCCGCCATCATCTCTGCGCTACTTCCAGAACGGGAAAATACATTGCCGACGCCACCGGGCTCGAGATACAGCGGCTGCTGTCAGGCGAGAACGGAGGCAAGCAGCAGATCGCTTCGCGCATAGCGTATAACGAAGTCGACGTGCTGCTGTATTTTCGCGACAGCTCTTCTGTCTCGGAATACCTCGATCCCGATGAGCAGGATATGAACCTGCTCAGGCTGTGCGATTTGCATAACGTACCTGTGGCGACGAACATCGCAACCGCGGAGGCACTCATACTTGCGCTCGCGAGAGGCGATCTCGACTGGCGTGACAATATCAAATAGAAAGCTGCAAAAGACATGAACCAAATAATAAAAAGGCAGTACGGTACATTCGATATACTGCCTCAGGATGTGCTGCTGTGGCAGTATATCGAAAACAAGATGCGCTTTGTTGCCGAAAAATACGGTTTTGAGGAAATTAGATTCCCGACCTTTGAGGCAACAGGGCTTTTTTGCCGCGGTGTGGGCGACACGACCGATATAGTGCAAAAGGAAATGTATACATTCGACGACCGCGAAAAGCGCAGTCTTTCGCTTCGCCCTGAGGGTACATCCTGCGTAGTACGCAGCATCATTGAAAACGGGCTTGTTTATGGCGCTATGCCGCTCAAGCTTTATTATATCGGAAACTTCTTCCGCCACGAGAAACCGCAAAAGGGAAGGAGCCGTGAGTTCTTTCAGTTCGGCACAGAGCTATTTGGCTCTGACAGCCCTGCTGCCGATGCGACTGTCATCCTTCTTGCACAGACGCTTTTCAATACGCTCAAAATAAAGAATATCTCGCTCCACATCAATTCCATCGGCTGCGATAAATGCAGAAACGATTATAACGAAGCGCTCAGAAGCTTTTTCGAATCCTGTGCAGACAAGCTTTGCCCGACGTGCCGCGAAAGACTGAAAACAAATCCGCGCCGGATACTCGACTGTAAGGACGAGTGCTGCCACGAGCTGTGTGCAAATGCACCGCGCACCGTCGATTATCTGTGCGATGAATGCAGCACGCATTTCAATACACTTCAAAAGCTTCTCACCGATGCCGGCGTCGATTTCACCGTCGATGTAAAGATAGTGCGTGGGCTCGATTACTATACACGTACTGTATTCGAATTCATCGATACCTCAATCGGCGCGCAAAGCACCGTCTGCGGAGGCGGCAGGTACAATAAACTCGTATCGATGCTCGGCGGTCCGGAAACGCCTGCCGTCGGCTTCGGAATGGGTATAACACGCCTTATCGAATCGATGCGTCAGTCAGAGGTCGTTCCGGATCTCACGGTTCGCCCCGATATATATATCGCGCCGCTCGGAAGCGATGCTTCGCTCTTTGCCGCAACACTTACCGAGTGCCTCAGAAGCAAGGGCTTGTACGCTGAGACTGATATATGCTCGCGCTCCGTGAAAGCACAGATGAAATATGCCGACAAGATAAAAGCACATTTCACTGCCGTCATAGGCGACAACGAGCTTTCATCCGGAAAGATAAACGTAAAAAACATGAACAGCGGCGAGTGCGTGGAATGCGCTCCCGAAGCTGCTGCGATCATTAAAATAATAGCCGGCTGAAAAGCCAGCATATATACGAAAGGCAACCACATGAAAAGAACTGATTACTGCGGTACGTTTACATCCGCCGACATCGGCAGAAAAGTATGCGTAAAGGGCTGGGTCCAGAAGCAGAGAGACCTCGGATCATTGATATTTATAGACCTGCGCGACAGAACGGGCATCGTACAGCTCGCGTTCGATTCTGACACTGACAAAGCGGTTTTCGACATAGCTTTTGCAGTCAGAAGCGAATATGTCCTCTCTGTGAGCGGTACGCTCAGAGAAAGAACGAGCAAAAACGCGCTCATACCTACCGGCGACGTTGAGATAGCCGTCGATGATATCACCGTCCTTTCCGTATCACAGACACCGCCGTTCGATATAACCGATTCGTGTAAGGCGAGCGAAGAGCTTCGCCTTAAATACCGTTATCTTGACCTGAGACGTTCCGCTCTCATGAACAATCTGCTGTTTAGAAACAAGCTCGCTCACGTCACGCGCAATTATTTCTACGACAGAGGCTTTGTCGAGATTGAAACGCCTATGCTCATCAAATCAACGCCGGAGGGCGCAAGGGATTATCTCGTCCCGAGCCGCATCCATAAGGGAAGCTTCTACGCTCTCCCTC
>CAZFZL010000069.1:0-8036 GCA_964523005.1 uncultured Oscillospiraceae bacterium | reverse complement strand
CAAGCGGCGAAGCCGCAAAGGCTTGCGAAGCAAGACTTCTGCAAGTATTATAACACAATCACCGTTATTTGTCGAGTGTTTTTTGCTTATTCCGATCGCGAGACGTTCATAAGCCGAGTCATCATACCTTCGATAAGTTCAATGCGTTTCTGAAGATCGTCTCCGACCGATTCGGGCAGCGACCTGCCTGCCGCGTATACGCTCAGCTCGTTCAGCTCATCGATGCATTCGCTGCAGAAGGCGTGTTTTTCGGCGTCTGTCGCCGATTCATAATCAAAATCACAGTATTCGTCGATGATCGCTTCTATCTTCGCGTCAAGCTCATCTGTCTGCGTGTCCGGATACAGATAACAGTATACGCCGGCTATTACGTCCCGCAGCTCAGTCAGCGCTGCGCCGAAAGTATCGGAATACAGATCGGTGCGTATCGCCGCGGCGCGGTAGGCTTCCTGCGAATACGTTTCAAAAAAACCGAAGCCCGGAATGTAATTGAACGCAAATATCGAATTCCCGTCTGCGCCGAGCGTATAGGCGTAGTATATCTGATCCTTCACGACCTGCTGCGTCTCACCGTCGTACGTTCCGATGCCGAGTATCAGGCGACAGCCGTCTTTGACGATGCTCTTCGTCTCGTCACCGTATTTTTTCTGGCCGGCAAGATCAACCGAGTAAATCATCGGGTACAGCTCATCTATAAGCCCTTCCGATACCCATGTTCCCACATCCTGAAAAACATATTTGCTGCGGTCAGAAGCAGATGCGAAGCTTGTACATGAGAATATCAGCGCGTATTCGTCCGCGAGCGCGCTTGCCTGGCGGACAAACGACGTGACAATGCCGCAGCGGAATTCGCACCACTCATCCCACAGCGCGTCGGTTATTGACATATCTGTCGGGTCGGTCTTCGTGCCCGCCCATTTCATAAACGCTTCAGTTATATCATCGTTATATCCGAAGTCCTCATAATTCGACGCGCTGTAATATGTCGGCAGCGGAAAACGTATATAGTCGAGCTGTATGCCGTCGATGTCGTAATTTTCCGCGACCTCGCGCAGCACCGACAGCGTCCATTGCTTCACCTCTTCGTCGTATGGGTCGAGCGTATAGCTTGGCGAATCATAGAAATACGCTACGTTTCTGCCGGTCTTCGAGAGCAGCAGCTTGTCAGCAAAATAATTGACGAAAAAGTCGTCGGAATATTCGTCTCCCGGTTCTTTGCTCGCGAAGCAGCTATACATGAAGTACAATGTCAGCCCGGCTTCGTGACACGCACGTGTGTACTCGGTAAGAAGGTCAGTGTCCTCCGCTATATCGGGGTGCTTTTTAAGATGAGGCACCGACGTGTCGTACAGCGTATATCCGTCCCGGAACGGCGATACTATCAGCGTATTCAAGCCGAGCTTGACGGCGTATTCGACCGTCCTGTCCACATCCGCGGCATCATTGTCATAATCAACGACCCACGCTGCACGGTCCTGTACGGCAAGCGACGGCACGACAAGGCGCTGCAGCATATCTATAACCGCAAACGCCTCCACCGCACTCTGCGGTGTTCTGTCTGCCGCGCTGAGATTTTCCTCCGCCTGCGCAAGCAGTAAATCTATCTGCTCGTAATCAATATTCAGCAGCATATCCGCAGCGCTGTCGCGCGTCTGCTTCATCTGAGTGAGCAGCTCTTCATACGTTTCCTTCTTCAGCTCGGCTTCGCCGAACAGCAAAAGCCTACTGTAATGACTCTGGACTATGACACGCTGCCCGAGCTGACAAAACCTAAGCAGCTCCGTCTTTTTTACTCCCGTAGCAAGTATCACGCAGCCGCCTTCCGGCACGCTCACCGCTCTGCCGTCCTGGGCGATAGCGGTTATATATCCGTTTGCGTTTACCGTCACCGTAACGCTGTTAGTAACGGCATTTGTTTTTGCGGAAAAGTCGTTTGTGATTACACTGAGGTATTCGCCATCACCGTATTTGTTATACAGTGCGTCATAAATTGTCCGGAAGGAGTACATTCCTTCCTTCTCGATGTATTTTGCACTGTCCCCGACAGACGCGCCGTTCAAATATGTCTTGTAAAGGTTATCGCCCGTCGAAACAACGAAGCCGCCGTCCGGTATCGCAGTATTGCCTGAAACGCCGGTGACAGAGGTTTCAACTATGCTTTCAATAATGCCTTTTGCGTTCACGGCGCATTCCATGCCCCAGATGTTCGTGTCAGTGCTGTTGTGGATATAGTCTTCGTTATACATAACAGCATAAGCGACGGCAGAGCGGTACTCGTTACAGTAAGCGATCTCGATCTTGTTGCCGTTTATCTCGACATACGCCGTGGGGCTCGTCGTCATTTCAACAGATACGGTCTCCACGGTGTCGCCTATTCTTATGTCCGCAGCAATCGCGGCGCTTTCGCTGCCGTTGAAGCATATCATATACCCATTCGGATACGGGAACACGATGCGGCTCGCGTTATTGCCGATATATGCGACCGTGCCGTCAAACACGAGAACGTCAATGAACTCCCCTTCGCGTTCGGGCGAAAGCAGCAGTCCGTAAGCCTCATCATACAGACATATGCCGTCGCACGGTTCGGCAGGGTCAATCGCCGACACGATGTGTCCCGTCCCGTTTATCTCAACAGCTGCCGACGTGCCGTATTTCGTTATGAGCGATGTGTTTACAAAAAGGAATCTCGCATCGCTTTTCATCAGATCGGTTGCAAACGCCTTTGCATAGCTGTCCTGAAGTATAAGCGTAAAATACTTTGAGCTCGCCCTCGTCTCACCGACTGATATGACCTCAAAGTTGCCCTTGACCGTTCGCTTCAGATATACGCCGATGGCGCCCTGCGGTACTTCGAGAGGCTCTGATGTCGACGGCTGCACGAGTACGTTCGTCATGGTTTTGTCGATCTGCGTCACGTCTTTGTGCGAGATCAGAAATCCCGTCGTTCCGCTTTCGTTCGTCAGACATGCGCTGCCCTCAAAATCAATATATGAGGAGATGTCAAATCCATACCCGATTATTTCACCGTCTGTGAGCACAGCGTCAGGCACATACACGCAGAAGCCGTTCGTTGGTATTGCAGTCACCGTTCCGGCAGTGACCGCGGCAGTGGTGTACGAAGCCTTTGCCGAACCGTCCGTCACAGTATATGACGCAACGACAACGCTCCCGTCACTCACAGCGGTGAACGCCGTATGCTGCTGTGTATCAATGCTGTAATATCTGTCGAACAGTGACACACCGTCGAGCTTGTTGTACGACTCCACTTTATATGTATTTCCACCTGAAACCACCTTTACCTCACTGTCCAGTCCGTCCGGTATTTTTGTGCAGGACGAGAGCAGTATGAGCAGAATGAGCAGTATTGCTGTTATTCGTTTCATTGATAGTCTCCCTAATATGTATGTAATATATGTATGATAACACATTTCACAGACTGTATCAACCTTTTAACAAAAAAATGACCGGGCTTCGCTCTGCTTTTGCTGCAAAACGACGCCCGGCACGGTTTTACTTTTTTATTTCTTTTCGTTCACTGCAATCCATATCTCGCAGAAAAAATCGGGATTCTTCACATCGTCCGAGGGATATACCTCCAGTTCCACACCGCAGCCGTACTCGTACGCCGTGCTCTGCGGAAAGAATTCGGTGCATATTTTTTTATACGTATCCTTGAACGCATCAGGCATTTTCCCCTTGCATTCGAAGACCGCGTAGGTATATGCCGGTATCTCCACGATCTCAAGCGCATCTTCAAGCGGCTTGCCGTTGTATTCGGCGCCTATGCCGTAAGGAAATCCGCCGTTCGCCATATCGCCCGAGAAGCATATACCAAGCACACCGTGCAATCTGTTGAAATCCCCGTATTTGCATATCTTTTTCATCGAGCCGTCTGCTGAGACTTCGTTCCAGAACGCCGATATATCAGCCGTCGCGGTGTCGCCCTGAGGTTTGTTTACGTGCTTTTTCCTGCATACTACTTTGAATGCGTCAAGCTTTTCAATCCTGTAATCCATTAGATTTCCTCCGTCTAATATCAATTTTACAGTCAGTCGGGAGAAATTTTTAATGCTGTCGCCACGTCGCGCCTGCGATGGCGTGATGCCGTGAAAGCGCGTGAAAGCGCGTGTGAAGCTCTCCGGTGTGTCATAGCCGTATTTGAACGCAACGTCTATGACTCTTCCGCCCGAGCAGTGCAGCTCATCTGCAGCAAGCGACAGCCTACGCATACGGATATAGTCGCCGAGCGTGTACCCGATGAGCATCGTAAACATCCGCTGAAAATGAAATGACGACGAACAGGCCTCTTTCGCCGCTTCTTCATAATCTATTTCGTCCGTCAGATGCGCCTCGGTGTAGTCAAGCGCCCGTTGTATACCCGTTATCCAGTCCATCCGCTTCCTTCTTTCTGTATGAACACATTATAGCAGCGGAAAATCATATTGTCCTGACATTCCGTGCTTTTGCGTGTCAGTTTGCATCATTTCACATAGCAGTCAAATCGCACCGATTTGCCCGTGACGGAATAATCAGGCTTCACTCCGGCAAGATACTGTCCCTTTGCCGGGCGCTTGACGATCACCTTCCGCGCACGCGTGCCGATCGCAGCTTCAAGCATCGCCTGCTCGTCGCCGCACGGCTCCTCCAGCATATGCAGCAGCTGGAATTTTTTCTTCACCAGCGCGCTCTTCTGCCGCGCCGGGAACATCGGATCGAGCATTATCACATCCGGCGCACTGTCAAGCTCATGCATCGCCAAAACGCTGTCGCCCTGAACAAGCGTCATGCGCTTCACGGCTTCGCTCAGCTCCTGTATCAGCGACGCCCTTCGCAGCCCGTCCGCGAGCAGTAGCGCTATCGTGGGGTCATATTCGTAAAGCGTCACGTCGTACCCTGCAGCGGCGAGCAGCAGCGAATCCTCGCCGAAGCCTGCCGTCGCATCGAGCAAGGTAAGCGGAAACGGTACGCTCTTGAGCTTTGCCGCCCTGACCGTCAGCTCGTGGGTCAGATTGTCATATCTTAGGCGCCTGACCATATGCGTAAGGTCGCACCGAAGCACCTGCCCGCCGCCCGAAAGCGAAATACCGTCCGCTCCAAAGCACAATACCGGCGCTGTTTCGGGCTTTTCACTGCAGTATTCGGCGTTGAGCTTCTGCGCCGCTTCATACGCCTCACGCTCACAGCCGATGTCCGCGAATACGGCAAGCTTCCCGTACTTCATCATATAAGCTTCTCCATAAGGTAATAACGACGCGAGCAGTACAGCTCTGCTTCGCCCATATTTTCAAACGCAGCTTTTTTATACGTTCGCAGTGCCGGGACATTGCTCACCGCGACGGACAAATGTACCGCGCGGTATCGCTGTTCTTTCAATATCTCCGTAAGCACATTGACCATTTTCAGCGCGTATCCTCTGCCCCGGTATGCGCTGTCAACGGCGACGCGCGCTATCTCACGGCTGCCCTCATGACATTGCCAGCAGTCGAGCACGTCAAGCTCGTTCTCCGGCACTATCGAAGCTGTTCCGATTATCATGTTGCCCTCCGTCAGTACGAACAGCCCGTCAGCGCGCATATCGCCGCCGATCTCTTCCATGCCCGGATAAAAATCGTTCCATGTACTGTATTCATCACACGCAGCGCGCCTGTAAAGCGCATACACCGCGTCTTCTTCGCCCGGTCTCGCTCTCCTGATTTCCATCCTTCGCCGCCCCGTTCCACTTTATACTCCAATTATACCACCACTGTCACTCTTTGTCCATGAAAAACTTTTCAACAAAGGCTGAGGAGTATTTCCATTAAAAGCGCTGCTCAGACAGATGCTGAATCATTCGGTTAACATAACAAAAAAATGTAGACGAATTATTGCGCTGACTCATCTGTGCGCATCATAATTTCTGCAAAGCAGATTTTTGCCATGCCTTTTATAAAAAAGCAAAAAACCGCTTGACAAACCACGAACACAATGATATAATATCAAAACGTTATCTGGGTGTGGCGCAGTTGGTAGCGCGCTACCTTGGGGTGGTAGAGGCCGCTGGTTCAAGTCCAGTCACTCAGACCAAAAATCGGGGAATGAAAAATTCCCCGATTTTCTTTATTTTACGGGCGTTTTCAGCGTTTTTTGAACTGCTTGATACCGTCATAATTACTCCGAATAAAGAGGCTCATTTCCGTCAAAAATGTGTTTGGTACATAGTTTGGTACATAGGTGCAAAACGGACGTACCGGGAAATGGTAGAGGTCATCCGACAAACAGACGAAAATATTTTCATTCGTCTGTTCGTATCAGGTGTCATAAGGAGGACGAAATTATGGCAAGCGTAGTATCAAAACCGAACGGAACTTATCTCATCCGCATATCCTGCGGAATCGACGGCGAGGGCAAGCAGATTGCTTATTCACGAACCTTCAAACCGTCAAACCCGAATCTCCCCTATCAGAAACTCAACCGTGAAATTGAGGTGTTTACCGCCGAATTTGAACAGGATGTCAAAGAACGCGGCGCGAACGCTCGCCCGGAGAATATGAGTTTCGCTGTATTCTGTGATAAATATCTTAATGTCAAAAAGGGTTCTCTTTCCCCGAACACCTATCCGTTTTACGAAAAGGTTATCCGTACTATGCTGATACCGATGTTCGGGAATCTCAAACTCAAAGAAATCAAGACTTATCATGTTCAACAGTTTATTCAGTATCTGTCACTTGAAAAGCCGCGCGGAGATGATAAAGTCGGGCATATTGCACCACCGACGGTTAAACGCTACACCACCGTTCTGCGTTCTATACTGACAATGGCATACAAACTTGAATATATGGATGAGGATGTCGGACTTTCCCGCCGGATTGAGTTCCCGAAGGAAACAACACCGGAGGTTGAGGTTTACACGCAGGAAGAAGTTGCGGATATTCTGAGGGCATTGGAAACAGAACCTCTGAACATTCGATTACTTGTGGAAACCGCCCTGTTCACCGGAATGAGACGTGCCGAAATTGTCGGGCTGAAGTGGAGCGATATTGACTTTGAAAAGAAAAAGCTGTCTGTAAAACGCAGTATCTACAAGCCGAAGGCAGAAAAAGCAATCGAGAAGGCACCGAAATCCAAATGCAGCACCCGTATTATTACGATTCCGGACCGTCTGTGTCTGACGCTTCTTGAATACAAAACACAACAGGACAAGCACATTTCTTTTCTCGGCAAAGACTGGCACAACCTTGATTATGTGTTCACCGAGGAGGACGGATATGTGATGAATCCGCAGACACCGACAAAGCAGTTTTCAAAATTTCTTGCCAGACATAGTATAAGACATCTGAAATTTCACGGCTTGCGGCACACCAGCGCGACAATGTTGCTTGCCAACGGCTGTGACATCAAAACCGTGTCATCAAGACTCGGTCACGCAGACCTTGACATCACAAATGTTTATGTTCACGCGCTTGAAGCCACCGACCGTGTTGCCGCCGAAACCTTTGACAGAATTCTGAGAGTGGAGGGTAAGTGAAATGGAAAGCATAAAAACAGTTAACGGAATCACCTACGAACTGCGCGGTGAGCAATACTATCCTTGCCTGACTGTGCCGGAAAAGAAGCAATACCCTATCGGGAAGTACGGAAGTCTCCGACTTGACTTCATTAAGGCACATCGCCGAGGCACTTATGCTACGCTTGTTTCGGAAGTCAGATTGAACGAACATCTCCACGACATTGATGTACAGGCACACGAAATACTAGATAATCTCCTTCCTGCAATGGCGAAATCGCGCGGAATCGACGAGAAAATGAAAGCCGATGATATGCTTCGGTGGGTACAGGAGATGAACAACTGTAAGTCGGCGGTGGAAGAAATCATATACAACGAACTTATTTACTGCTAAATCGTATTGCTATATAATACTTGCCACCGTAGACAAGCATATCCTTTGTGAAAAGTGGTTCGGAATCATAAGCGGCAATGCCTGTCTTAAAGCAGAAATTCGCCGTTTTCATATTGCCGTAGCCATGGTCGATGCCGATTATTTTGGTGTTTTTGTAGT
>CAZFZL010000068.1:0-8214 GCA_964523005.1 uncultured Oscillospiraceae bacterium | reverse complement strand
ATTGTAGTAAGTAATAATTTTTTCATAAATATTTTTTATTCTGTTATAATAATTGCGGTCGTGCAAAAGCAACGCAGACCAAGGAAGGGCATAAACAATGAAACTCGGAATAATAACCTCACACGATGCCGCCGGTATCGAGAGAGTGAGACACTACGGACTCGACTATGCCGAATTTGATGTCAACGGTGACGATATAACTTATCTCACCAACGACGCAGCAGTCGCTTCGATACTCGAAGCCATGAAAAAGAACGATGTCGCCATGAGCGCTGTCGGAAGATGGGGCAGAAACAGGCTCAACGCGGACGGAAGCGTCAACGAAAAAGAATTTTCACAGGAAAAAGAGCTTATCGATCTTTGCATCACACTCGGTTGCCCTGTTTATATTTCCGGAATGAACTATGTCAAAGATATTTCATACTTCTCAAACATCTCGGCGGCGATAGCGTATTTTCAGGCGCTTATCGAATATGCTGCCGGAAAGGTGAAAATATGCACCTATAATTGCGACTGGAACAGCTATGTGAACACCCCGAAAGCATGGGAGCTTATACACGGACACCTTCCGGAGCTCGGAATAAAGTTTGATCCTTCACACACCATAAACGGCGGCAGGGACTATCTCAGGGAAGCCGTCGAATGGTCAAGCCGTTTCTATCATGTTCATATAAAAGGCACCATCAACGTCGCCGGGGTGCATGTGGACGATCCGCCTGCCGGATTGGACATGATAAACTGGGGCGCGTTCCTTTCAATTCTTCAACACTCCAAATATGACGGAGTACTTTCCTTTGAGCCGCACTCCGAAACGTGGCAGGGCGAGCTTGGTGAAAAAGGACTTGAATACTCTATCCGCTACATAAAGAAGCTCACCTTCGCTGAATGAAAAAGCCGCCTAAGGACACGAACAGCGTTCGCTTCAAGAGATATATGGCGAATAAGCTTGACGGATATTCGCTCAAGTATGTTGCTGAACGCGAAGACGAAGTTGATACCGTCATCGGAAAGACAGGCTTCATTTGCGTCAAGGGCGATGAGCTTATGGTCGTCGCTTTCGGTGTCGAGGATGTTCTGTTCAGAGCCAAGATAGATACGCTCAGCGCATGGGAATTCATGTCGCTCAACGGCGTCGTGCTCACAGGCTTCGATCTCGACAGACAGCGGGAACGCACGGTTATAGCATATTACACATATTACAGAAAATAAATATACATATCGGAGGAAAATCATGAGTATCTCAGCATCAGATAAGGTAAGGATCGGTATTATAGGCTGCGGCGGTATAGCGAACGGAAAGCATCTTCCGGCACTTCACAAGCTGCATAATATCGAAATGGTCGCTTTCTGCGATCTCATAGTCTCCAAAGCCGAGGAAGCGGCAAAACGCTACGGCATACCCGAAGCAAAAGTATACACGGATTATAAGAAGCTCCTTGAGGACAAGACGATCGATGTCGTTCATGTTCTTACTCCGAACAGAAGTCACAGCTTCATTACCATCGATGCTCTTGAGGCAGGAAAACACGTCATGTGTGAAAAACCGATGGCAATAAACGCTGCGGAAGCAAAAAAAATGCTCGATGCGGCAAAACGCACCGGGAAAAAGCTCACGATAGGTTATCAGAACAGACAGCGCCCGGATTCACTGTACGTAAAGAACGAATGTGATGAAGGAACACTCGGTGATATTTATTACGCAAGAGCAATCGCCATCAGACGTCGCGAAGTTCCTACATGGGGCGTTTTTCTCAACGAATATGAACAGGGCGGCGGCCCGCTTATAGATATCGGTACCCACGCTCTCGATCTCACGCTTTGGTGCATGAACAACTACAAGCCGAAATTCTGCGTAGGTACAACGTATGAAAAACTGAAGGGTACCGTCCCGTCGGGAAATGCTTGGGGAGAATGGGATCCCAAGCAGTTCACCGTCGAAGACGCGGCGTTCGGCTTCATCGTCATGGAGAACGGAGCAACTGTTTCGCTCGAAACGAGCTGGGCGCTCAATACGCTCACGCCCGGAGAAGCCATCACACAGCTATGTGGAGATAAAGCAGGCGCAGATATGTTCGACGGCGTGCGTATAAACGGTATCAGACAGGGCAGACGCTATACCATGAAGCCCGATCTTTCAAGCGGCGGCGCAGCATTCTATGAAGGTAACTCAAACATGAAGCCGGAGGACAGAGAAGCATATCTGTGGATCAAGGCAGTTACCGAGAATACTGATCCTTTCGTGCTGCCTGAGCAGGCATATACAGTTTCACTCATCCTCGACGCTATATATCAGTCGGCAAGAAACGGTAAACCCTTCTATTTTTCATAAGTATTATAATGCCGGCAGGGCTCTATCGCTTTGCCGGCATATTTTCAGAAAGGATACATATAATGAAAGTCGGAGTAATAACAGTGCTTTTCGGCGATAAGCCGCTCAGTGAAGCACTCGATTATATAAGCACACTCGGAATAACCGAGCTTGAGATAGGCGGCGGCGGTTACCCGATGAGCTGTCACTGCGTTGCGAAGGAGCTTATCGCCGATAAAGCAAAACGCGACGAATTCGTCAAAACAATCAAAGACCACGGTATGCATATAAACGCTCTTTCAGCACACGGCAACCCCGTCCACCCGGACAAGGAAACAGCGCAGCGCTTCCACAGCGAATTCGAAGCAACCGTTCAGCTCGCTGAAATGCTCGAAGTTCCGAAGATCATCGGCTTCTCGGGCTGCCCCGGTGACTGGGAAGGCGCAAAATACCCGAACTGGTGTACCTGCGCATGGCCGGATGATTACGGCAAGATACTCAAATGGCAGTGGGAAGAAGTGCTCATACCGTATTGGATAAAGGAAACCGAATTCATGAACGCCCACGGTATAAATAAATTCGCTGTTGAAATGCACCCCGGCTTCTGCGTGTACAACCCCGAAACGCTCATGAAGCTGCGCGGTGCCGTCGGTGATACCATAGGCGCAAATCTCGATCCGTCTCACCTGATATGGCAGGGCGTCGAAATGACGGCGGCGATCAGATACCTCGGCAAGGCGATCTACCATGTCCACGCAAAGGATACAAAGGTAGATAAGCTCAATACCGCAGTCAACGGCGTGCTCGACACGAAGCATTATTCCGACGAGCTGCACCGCTCATGGATTTTCAGAAGCGTCGGCTACGGCAACGATATGCAGTATTGGCGCGACTTCATCTCAAACCTCAGACTCGTCGGCTATGACGACGTTTTGAGCATAGAACACGAAGACAGTATAATGACAAATAAAGAAGGGCTTGAAAAAGCTGTCAGCTTCCTTAAAGAATGCGCCATTTCCGAATCGAAGCCCACCGGTATGTTCTGGGCATAGAATGACAGAACAAGAAAGGAAAAAATGATGAAAAAGACTCTTTTCTCTCTGATTCTTTCGCTGCTTCTTCTCGTTTCGCTTCTCGCTTCATGCAATAACGGCGATGTAAGTCAGACGGCTTCATCACCTGCCGTATCGTCCGACACAAGCGAAGGAGAAAAAGTGTATGTTGCAAATGTGCCTTCAGTAAACTACGACGGTGATACATTTGTGATTTTAACCTCTTCAAATAGCGCAACAGCCTCCGCAAACCCTGAATTCGGCGGCGACGGCACACTCGAGCTTGAGATGGACACCATCAACACTGCTGTCTACAATCGCAATGAAACCGTCGAAGCAATGCTCGGCATAGATATTCAAGAACAGACTGTGTACAATGACGGCAGAATCAGCAGCGCGATGTATACCTACGTCACAAATGCCATATCCGGAAACCTGTGTAATTTCAACGTCTGCGAATGCAGCCTTTATGACAGCGCCTCGCTCGCCGTAAACGGCAATTTTGTCAACCTATATTCATTGGAATATCTTCATAACCTTGAAGAAGCGTGGTGGGACCAGTCCTTTAATGACGGAGTCACCATTGACGGGAAGCTCTATTTCGCACTCGGCGATTTCGGATATGTCAGCAACAACGCTATCCCGACAGTTATGTTCAACAAGGAAATGGCTGCAAGCAACGGAATAGAGAATCTGTACGAGCTCGTGCGTCAAAAAAAGTGGACTATCGATGTTCTCAAAACATATTGTAAGCTCGTCTCAAAGGATGTTGACAAAGACGGCTCCATAACGTATCTTGATGAGTACGGAATCGGCGGTCAGAATGACAACATGAAAAATATGTTTTACGGCTCCGGCGAGCGTATAGCATCAATAGACGACAGCACCGGACTTCCTGTACTGACGAAGTACAGCGAACGCAGCGACAATGTTATGACGGCAATACAGGAGCTTATGCAGGAATCCGCATATTACGTCAACGCTAATGATTATTTTAACGTATCCGGCACACCTGTCAAGCTTCTTACGACCGCGTTTATCGAAAACCGTTCACTCTTCTTCACGGACATCCTCGCCTGCGCGACAGATCTGCGCGAGATGAAGGTAGATTTCGGAATCCTTCCGATGCCGCTGTACGATGAAAATCAGGGAAGCTACTATTCGCTTGTCGGCGCATGGACAGGCGGCGCGTTCGCAATCCCTTATGTGCTTACCGACGATGAGCTTGAACAGACCTCGATCATTATGGAAGTAATGGGCGCCGCAGGCAAGAACATCATTATACCGGCATATTACGACATCATACTCATGGGACAGATTACCCGTGACGATGACAGCCAGGAAATGCTTGAGATCATGTTTGACACAAAGGGAACCGACTTGGGCCTCATTTTCAAATGGGGCGGTTATTACAGCCTTTTTAACACGATGATAAGCGCTCAGATAGGTACCTTCCGCTCAAATTACGAGCAGAGCGAGGAAAAAGCCTTCGCTGACATCGAAGCTACTGTCGAAGCCTTTCGCGCCTTTGGCTGAACAGCATGAAAAAACTCCGGACGCTTTTATGGCGTCCGGTTTTTTTGTTGACAAAAAAAGCTGAAAGTGCTATCATAACCGAAGTTGGACGAAAGGCGGATAACATTCAGTGATAAAAGATAAGAATTTTTATAAGACTATCTTCACTATAGCACTGCCCTCGGCGTTTCAGGCACTTATCAGCTTTCTCGTCGTTATAGCTGACAACGTCATGACTTCATATATAGGTGACGGTGTCAGCGCACAGGCTGCCGTAAGTCAGGTCAACAGTATAACCGCCTTCTACACGGCGTCGATGCTTGGCCTCGTCAGCGGCTCGTCTGTGCTGATCGCCCAGTATTGGGGAAAGCACGATACACTCAGAATAAAAAAGATATTCGCGTTTATGATGGCGCTGTGCTTCGGCGTATCATGCCTGTTTCTCGCTGCTGCAAGGATATTCGGGGACGGTATAATCGGACTCGTTATAACGTCAGGAGACGCAGCGACGCTTGAATATGCCTCTGTTTATTTCGGAATAGTCTGCTTTTCATATATCCCGTATGCTCTGTCATATTCCTTCGTGGGAATGCTCAGGGCCGTCGAAATTGTCAGAGTCACGCTGTATATCACCCTTGCCGCGCTTGTCACGAACATAGGCCTCAACTACGTTCTGATCTTCGGAAAACTCGGATTTCCTCAGATGGGTGTCGCCGGAGCTGCCGTTGCTACGCTCGTGTCGCGAATAGTCGAAATGATAATAGTATGGACATATACATTCGCCATCCAAAAAAAGTTCCCGTTAAAGCTTCGTGAAATGTTTACCACCGAGCGTGCGCTCATAAAGGATTATTTCAAATTCGGCTTTCCTGTCGCTCTCGGCGATACGCAGTGGGCGCTTATCGGAATGCTCAAAGCCGCAATAATAGGCGGTATGGGCACAGTGTTCATGGCGGCAAACAGCATCGCTTCTTCAATGGCACAGCTCGGAACAATGTTTACCTTTGCTCTTGCGGGAGGAGCATGCGTGGTCGTGGGAAAAGCAGTCGGCGCCGGTAAATACGATACCGTACGTCAGTATTCGAAAACAATACAGATCATGTTCGCATTGATAGGCGTTGTGATGGCGCTTATAGTGTTTTTTATCCGTAAACCCTTTATATCTCTTTACGGATCGTCCTCCGATGCTGATGTGTTCTCGCTTGCGTCAACAATGATAATTATTCTCGCCGCTACTGTACCGCTGACGAGCTATCATGCGAGCTGTTTCGTTGGGATAAACCGAGGCGCCGGAGACAGCAGATTCGTGATGAAGGTCGATTTGATATGCGGTTGGCTGATCGTGCTTCCGACTACATATCTTGCAGCATTCGTGTTCAACGCGCCTCTGCCCGTCGTCTTTCTTTGCACGAGAATTGATCAATGCTTCAAATGGATAATCGCATTCATAAGACTTAGAGGGAACAAATGGATCAAAAACGTGACTCATGGTGACAATGCCGACGATAATGCCAAAGAAAGTCCGTTGAAAATTGAAAAAAACTCTTGACAAACGGAAAAACCGGTGATATAATCGTACATACAAAGAAGTAAGAGAGAAATTCTCTTCACCAAACCGCAAAAATGCGCGCGTGGTCGATAACTTTCAGCTTTCGGCGGATGCTTTTCGCAAAGCTTTGTTATCGCGGCGCTATGCCGCTTTTTTGTTGCTAAAAAGACGGAGGTGTCTGCTATAAGTAAGGGTCAGTACAACAATACGGATGCAAGGACGAAGGAAGTACGTCTGATCGGCTCCGACGGCTCTCAGCTTGGAATATACAAGTTTGATGATGCTATGAAGAAGGCGCACGAGTGTGATCTTGATCTTGTTGAGATCGCGCCGGACGCAAAGCCGCCCGTGTATAAGATCATGGACTACGGGAAGTACAAATTCGAACAGGAAAAGAAAGAAAAAGAACAGCGTAAAAAGCGGCAGATAGTCGAGCTGAAGGAAATTCAGCTCAAGTGTCGTATAGATACGCACGATTTTAATACAAAGCTCAATCACGGTCTGAAGTTTCTTAGCGAGGGCAATAAGATAAAAGCAGTGATACGCTTCAGCGGAAGGGAAATAACCCGTCCCGAAACCGGGCGACTGCTTTTGATGCGCTTTGCTGAGGGAGCGGCTGAGTTCGGAACGGTCGAAAAGCAGCCTCTTCTTGAGGGCAGAAATATGATCATGATTTTGGCACCTAAAAAAGTTACAACACCGAAAGGAAATAAAGACGATGGGAAAGATCAAAACACACAAGGCGACGGAGAAACGGTTTAAACTCACTGCTACCGGAAAAGTCAAAATGAATCATTCAAACAGAAGACATAAGCTCGGACTTAAAACTCCGAAGCGCAAGCGTATACTGCGTAAAGCGGGCTATGTGTCCGAGGCTATGGCAAAGAACATCAGAAAGCAGCTTCCCTACGCTTAAAGTGCGTTGACGGGTATCTGAAAACAGGAGGAAAAAGAAATGGCAAGAGTAAAAGGCGCACTTTCAACGAGAAAAAGAAGAAATAAAATCCTCAAGGCAGCCAAAGGCTACTGGGGTTCAAAAAGTAAGCATTTTAAGATGGCGAAGGAAGCTGTCCTTAAAAGCGGTAATTACGCTTTTACCGGCAGAAAGCTCAAAAAGAGAGATTTCCGTTCGCTTTGGATAACCAGAATTTCCGCACAGGCGAAGGTCAACGGTATCAATTACTCCAGATTTATGAACGGCTTGAAAAAGAGCGGCATCACACTCAACCGTAAAATGCTCGCAGAGCTTGCCGTCAACGACAAGGAAGCGTTTGCATCACTCGTCGAACAGGCTAAAAAAGCCATATAACCGAAAAAATTCGGTAAAAATTTGTTGCAAACCGTTGACAATCAGACGGCGGTGTGATAATATAACAATCGTTGTTTATTAACCACTGAGCAGAGGAGGGAATATAAAAATGGCAGAGATTAAGGTAAAAGAAAACGAATCTATCGACAGTGCGCTGCGCAGATTCAAGAGATCTTACCTTCGTTCGGGCATCCGCTCCGAGCTCAGCAAGAGAGAGCACTACGAAAAACCCAGTGTTCGCCGCAAGAAAAAGTCTGAAGCTGCACGCAAGCGTAAATTCAAGTAAAGCTCCACAATCACTTATAATGAAAAACCACTGCCGCAGACCGCGGCAGTGGTTTTTTGTATCTACCCCTCGCATGGCAGGGGTTTACATAATGAAAATGTCAAAAAACTGTTTACAACTGTCGATAAATGTGTTATTATATGATGAATAAAAACAGAAAAACTGCCGGATAATCAGAAAGGTACCAAAAATATG
>CAZFZL010000067.1:0-8301 GCA_964523005.1 uncultured Oscillospiraceae bacterium | reverse complement strand
ATGATAATACCATGAAACACAAATTATATTTCACTGTATTACCTTGCGTCGTTTGCTGCCTTATACTCGGCGCATACCTCGTACTGGCAAAATACGCATTCACGCCTTTTTATCTCACGCACGAGCGTTCATGCGATTCAGACGCCGGCGGTGTATCCAAAGCCGCCGAAATGCTTTTACCGGTGACCGAATACGTACTCACCCGTTCCGGTGAGCACGTATCGTCTACAGAGCTTGAACGGGCGGCAATATCATATGCTGTTTGATATGCCAAGAGCCTGCCGTTAATACGGCAGGCTCTTTCACTGCATTATTCAAATGCCTTACGGCATTGAGCAATTCAGCCGCAGCAGCAGCAAATGATCACGATTGCTATGAGAATTATGATCCAGCAATTGTTATTGTTCCCGAGGAACGAATCAAAGCAGCCCATATTCATCCTCCTTCCGGAAACAGGCGCAGCAAGGTGCGCTCCTGTATCAGTACATAATATGACAATTATGCCTTCAGGGTGAATATGTTTTTTACGTATTACACGAGGTCAGACTGCGTTCGCGAAAGAACAGGTACTGTTGTGCTATTCCTGCGTAAGGTGAGAAGCATGAAGCATCAAAGGAATCGCCGTAATACTTCGCTATCACTCGCTTTACCCATACATCCACAGGAAAAACGTCAAGCATCCCGAAGCCGTAAAGCAAGGTACACGCTGCGACTTTGTCGCCGACACCGTATATTTTTTTCAGCTCTGCCGCCGCCTGGTCAGACGTGCTATGGTGTATCATGTCAAACGATATCTCTCCGTCCGACACTTTTCTTGCTGCGTCGGCGATATATTTTGCCCTGAATCCTGCCCGTATCGACGCAAGCCCATCTGCGCCTGCCTGTGCTATTCGTCCGGCGTCCGGAAATGAATAGTGACCGTCGCCGAGATCGTCGCCGAACAACGCACACAGCGACGCGACTATTTTCATTATACGCGGTATATTGTTGTTCTGAGAAATAATAAACGAACAGAGCGCTTCCCACGGCTCCTGAGCGAGGATCCTGATGCCTCTGCCGCGTTTTGCGGCATCGCAAAGCTGACCGTCGGATGAAAGCTTTTCAAGGATCGCGGAGTAATTTCGTTCAAGATCGAAATACTTTGCCCATTCCTGCGCTTCCGCTTCGCTTCCGACACCGTTTACCGTGAGCGTTGCGCCTTCCTGGCGCAGTCGTATGTACCTGTTTCGCGCGACGCCTTCCCATTCGCCGTCCGGCAACGGTTTAAAGCGAAAGCACTGTCCGCACGACAGCGTTCGCGCAAGGTCGAAGCAGTCGAGCTCGCCGTATGCAGCCGAAGCGCCGTCAAATGTTATTTTCATTTTTTCTGTTGTAAATGCCCTTCTTTTATGATAAACTGAAAGAAAAGGAAAGGATACTGATATATGAATGAAGTTATATATACTATACCCGTCAACGAAGCATTTGATGCCGGGGACGGAAAATGTCCGTTCTGCACACTTTACGAAAAACTCCAGTCGAACGAGCTTGACCTCATTCTCGGCGCATCGATGATGGAGCCTGACATACGCATTAAAACGAACGAAAAAGGGTTCTGTCCGCGTCATTACGGTATGATGTTCGCGCGCAACAACAAGCTGCAGCTTGCGCTGATGCTTGAAAGTCACCTTGATGAGATAATCAGCTCGGTCAAACCGGGAGGCTTTCTCACGCGCGATGCAGCTCAGAAGCCGGTGTCGTATCTCGGCAAGCTCGAAGAGAGCTGTTATGTATGCGAGCGGATCGAAGCTTCGCTCGGAAAAATGTTCGAGACCGCCTGTATACTCTGGGCGCGTGAAAAGGAATTCCGCGATAAGTTCGACGCACAGACGTTCTTCTGCCTTGAGCACTACAAGCGCCTGCTCGAAAGCGCACGCAGCACGCTGCCGTCGAAAACGTACTCTGAGCTCATCTGCTCAGCAAGCAAGCTCGAAGGAGCGTATCTGTCAAAGCTGCGCGGCGATATATCGCATTTTATCAAAAAATTCGACTACCGTTACGAGGATGAGCCGTGGGGCGACGCGAAGGATTCAGTCGAGCGCGCTATGCGCCTTATGAGCGGAAAGACGCTCGGCTGATAATTATCAGAGCTTTGCGAGCGTTTCTATGACGTAATCGCCGAAGTTAACTGTGGTAGCGCCGGTGCTGCGTCCCGTCACAGCGATCTTCTTCTCGGTGAACATACATATATCAAGCGCCTTGGCAAGCTTATCGGCGCGGTCGATCATGCCGATATGCTCAAGCAGCATAACACCGGCTCTGAGCATCGAGCAGGGATCGGCGTATATATCACGTCCTTCGCTGACCATTCGCGGGGCTGAGCCGTGGATCGCTTCGAACATTGCATATTTTTTCCCGATGTTAGCGCTGCCTGCTGTGCCGACGCCGCCCTGGAACTGGGCTGCTTCGTCGGTGATGATGTCGCCGTAAAGATTCGGGAGTATGAAGACGCGGAAATCTCTGCGTCTTTCTTCGTCTATGAGCTTGGCGGTCATTATATCTATGTACCAGCCCTCTGTCTTTATCTCCGGGTACTCGGCAGCCATTCTGTTGCAGATCGAGAGGAATTTGCCGTCTGTCGTTTTTATGACGTTCGCTTTTGTGACGACAGCTACTCTGTCAAGCCCGTTCTTTCTCGCGTATTCAAACGCAAGGCGCGCTATACGCTCCGTGCCTTCGGTCGTTGCTACGACGAAATCCATCGCGAGCTCTTCACTCACATTCACGCCTTTGCTTCCGACTGCGTAGGTGCCCTCGGTGTTCTCACGGAAGAATGTCCAATTGATGCCCTGCTCCTTGACACGGACGGGTCTTACGTTTGCAAACAAGTCCAGAGCCTTGCGCATGGCGACGTTGGCGCTTTCGATGTTCGGGAGTCCATCGCCCTGCTGCGGTGTGGTCGTCGGTCCCTTAAGAATGACGTTGCACTGCTTCAGCTCAGCCATAACATCGTCCGGGATGGGCTGCATATGCTTTATTCTGTTTTCAATAGTAAGCCCTGCTATATCGCGAAATTCGATTTTTCCCGCTGCGACTTCACTCTCAAGCATGCTTTTGAGCACTTTTTCGGTGACTGACGTTATGCTCGGCCCAATACCGTCGCCGCTGCATACACCGATGACGATTTTATCAAGCTTTTCGTAATCGACGAAGTCACCGGCGTTTTTGATACGTTCGGCGCGTTCTGCCTGTTCGACGGCAAGCGCTCTGAAATGCTCCGTCGCAAGGTCGATCTGTTTTGTTAATTTTTCATTCATATTTTGTTCCCGTTCCCTTCTCCGACGCATGTCGGGTTAACGTAATATCTGATTATTTTTTTATTATAAAAGAGAGCAATCCACACAATCCACAGACTTTTCCACAGCAAAAGTGCCGATTTAATGCCTGAAAACGTTTTTTCACTTTTCAGTTTCTCGCATTATCCACAGCCTTTTACACAAGCTGTGAATAAATATTATGTCTATCGAGCAAATGCATTATGTTGATTATGTACATTTTGCGCGTTACAATGGGGCGTTTTATACATCGCAGCTTGCTCGTGCGTTGAGCGAAAGGTCAGCAATATTCCCGGAAATGTATTCGTAATAACCCTGCGCGCCTATCATGGCGGCATTGTCTCCGCAAAGCTTCATTTCGGGCATATACAGCTTTACTTTGCGCTTTTCACACAGCGAGCTTATCTCATTTCTGACGTTTTTGCTTGCTGCAACACCTCCGGCAAGTACGATCGGTCGGCTCTGGGTGTCCATAAGAGCGCTCAGGCGTGACGTGAGTGTTTTGACGAGCGTTGCCATAAACGAAGCGGCTATATCGTTTTTTTCCTGTTCGGTTAGCACTATACCCTTCATTTCGAGTGTATGCATATGATTAACTACCGATGTTTTGAGTCCGGAAAAAGAAAAATCGTACGGAGCGCCGTCGACGTGTGAAACAGAAAATTTTATGCTCTCAGGATCGCCCAGCAACGCCATAGCGTCCATTTTAGCTCCGCCGGGGTATGGAAGCCCGAGAACACGCGCCGCCTTGTCAAGCGCCTCTCCGGCGGCATCGTCGCGGGTTCGACCGACAGTGCGATAGGATGAGTAGTCATCGACCTGAAGCAAAGAAGTATGTCCGCCCGATACAACGAGCGCAGTAAACGGCGGCTTGAGGTCTTGATTTGTAAGATAGGCAGCAGCTACGTGACCGCGAATATGGTGGACCGGTATAAGCGGCTTGCCGAACGAATACGCGAGTCCCTTTGCAAACGATACACCCGTCAGGAGCGCACCTATAAGCCCGGGGCAGGCAGTAACTGCCACTGCATCGATGGCATCCATGGCAATATTTGCGTCATCAAGCGCTTGTCTGACGCACGGTATAAGTGCTTCGGTGTGCGCACGCGAAGCTATCTCCGGCACTACTCCGCCGTAGCGCGCGTGTATTTCGATCTGCGAGGCAACCTTGCACGAGAGCAGCGCTCTTCCGTCGCATACAACGGCAGCGCTCGTCTCATCGCAGGAGCTTTCAATTGCAAGTATGTTCATCTGATGCTTCCTTTATCATTATCAGGGCATCACTGTCCCGGTAAAAGTTTTTTCTTTTTCCGACGGCTTTGAATCGATATTTTTCGTAAAGCGCGATGGCCGCGTGATTCAGGCACGACACCTCAAGCGATGCCGGCAGTCCGGATGAAAGCGCTTTATCGAGCAGTGCCGAAGCAACGCCCTTTTTTCTGAAAGCCGGGCTTACGGCAATATTGATGATCTGTATTTCGTCCGAAACGGTATAAAATGAGCATATACCGATCGGTTCACCGTCCTCGATCGCTACAAGATAAGAGCAGAGCGCAGAGCGCTTTGCTATTTGTTTTTCGCTCCATGCGTTGGCGCCAAGGCACTCTATTTCAAGCATAGCACAACGGCTGTAAAAAACGCAGGACGCTTCGTCAATCAGTATCACAGCAGACGTTCCACGATCTTTTTCGGCGCCAGAACGCATATCCCGGTTCCTCTGTCGTACAGATAGCTTTTCCCCGTGGTCGCCTTCATAAAGATCACCTCATACATAAGTCCGGGAAACTCGTTTGAAAGCAACCGTATCCGGCGGGTTTCGTCGTCATCAATATACTCAGGAACCTCCTGTCTTTCATCCTCAAGCAGCGCTTCTACTACGGCTTTGACATATTCAGAGCCGTCAGTATAGTTTTCAAAGTCATATGAGGTGTCAGTAAGGTATTCCTCGGCAGGCTGAAATTGATCAACAACATATTCTGCCGCCCCGATTATGTATATATGCGCTGCTATAGCGCCGAAGTTTTCAAGAGTGATGTCCGGGGCAGTGGATATGCGGTACACGCCGCCCATGACGTTGTCCTCTTCGGAAATGAACACCTCCGGGTTTTCGAAGCGTATTCTGTAATACTTCATACTTCCGGCCTTGGCGTAGACCTTGCTTGTATCGATGGAATATGCCTTCAGGCTTACGGAGCAGGCGACATATTTGTCACCGGTCATTTTGTTGTACAGATCGCCGCTGTCGGTCCGGGAGAGGACCTTTGCGTTTGAGCACGCAGACAACAGAAAGCACAAAGCAAGTGTAATGCAAAGGATGGTTCTTTTAAGGATAGAGCGTTTCATGTCATGCCTTTCTCAATATCTGCTGTCGCCTGTCAGACTGTCATCGTTTTCTATCCAGTCTTGCGTATCATATATTATCGTCTCGCCGGAGCCACTGCGTACTATCACGCGAGCGATACCGGCGTTGAGCACAAGTCTCTTGCACATTGAACAGCAGCATACGCCGAACTGCTCCTCGCCGGTCTTCGGATCGGTGCACGAAAGATACAGGTCACTTCCGAGCATTCTCTCGCGCCCGGCGGAGATTATTGCGTTTGCCTCAGCGTGGACGGAGCGGCAAAGCTCATAGCGTTCACCGCGCGGTATTTCAAGCTTTTCACGCAGGCAAAAATGCAAATCGCTGCAATTCTTGCGTCCGCGCGGAGCGCCGTTATAGCCCGTAGATATGATAACATCGTCCTTGACGATTATCGCGCCGAAGCGTCTGCGCAGGCAGGTGCTGCGGGTAGTGACTGAACGGGCGATATCAAGATAATAATCGGTTTTCGATACTCTGTTCATCTGATGATTGCCTCTTTATGTATTGTTTTTTCTTGTCATGTACTTTTTCACGCCGATCAAAAGCGGTATTCCAAGTCCGAAACACACGACCGCCTCCGAGATGAAGAGCGAGCCGGCGTTCATGAGATACACTCCGATGGGGAAGGATGAGATATCCATCCCCGCCTGAGCGAACGTTATTGCAAATCCGACCGCGACTGCATTGATAATGACGGGCGGCACAGGAGCGAGCCAAAGCTTTTTTGCTCTTGCCGTCAGCAGCGCTGCGCAAAGCGTAGCGAGACTACCGATCACAACGTCGAGCACGCCGTAAGAAGAAAGCAGATTTGAAAGTATACATCCGACGAACAGACCCGCCGTCGCTTCCGGGAAGATCATCGGCAACACCGCCATGGCTTCCGCCGCTCTGAATTGAAACGGGCCGAAGGATACGGGCGCAAGCGCAAAGGTCAAGACACAGTATACAGCGGCAATAACGCCGGCGCGTGTAATCTTTATTAGCCAATCTGAACGTCTCAACGAGTCGGTACCGCCTTCCGAAAGCGCAGTTGTCAATTAAAAATGCTTTCATATATCGTTTATTATATCAAAAGTACTCGCTGAAATCAACATTTTTTTCACTAAAGCCCGAATATTTCATCTATCGCACACCAATACCATGCGCTTGAGCCCGTATAAAGCGCCCAGCCGCCTCTCCCCGGCATCTCCGGATTAGAACAGATGTCACCGCATAGCGCGTACGGCTCAGCTTTATACCTTTCGGCAAGCTCCTTGTCTTTACACCGTACCGCAGGATTGAGCACAGATAGGATTTCAAACGCCTTCTCCTTCATGCCGCACTGCCACAGCGCAATAAGATACTGCGCGGCGGCATGAGTATACTGACCGCCGTTTTCTCTGACGCCGGGGTTGTAGGCATTTATATAGCCTACACGTCTGCCGTCGTTGGTAAACGGTGCATCGAGAAGTTTGACAACAGAGTTTTCGTCGTCGTACAGCCTTTGATATGCTTTTTCAAGAGCGCTCTTTGTCATTTCCTCCGGAGCTGCTTTTGCCAAAGCAGCGTACACCTGTACCGAAAGATCGATCGCACATTCCGGATCGCCCTTTGCTCCGAGTTTTCTGCCGCTGTCGTCGAAAGCGCGGAGAAAATAACCGTCTTCAAAGCATGCGGACACGGCGCTTCGCAGTGACGTACATATCTCACGCCAATGCGGTATCAGCTCAGGACAGCGTTCTTTCGCGATGGGGATGAAATTTTCGTAAACATAGATATAGAACGCGCCATTGAGCACGCTCTCTCCCCTGCCTTGCGTTCCGAGCGAAGAGAAGCCGTCGTTCCAATCGCAGCTGCCGATAAGCGGAAGACCGTGGGTGCCGTACCGTTGTGCTCTTTTAAGCGCGCGAAGACAATGTCCGAAAACGCTTTCCCTTATATCTGAACGGCGCGGCTGTTCATAGCGTTCCTGTGTTTCGAGCGGCGGTGATGAAAGATACGGCACACAAACATCGAGCACCGAAGCATCTCCTGTTTGTGCGATGTATCGCGCCGTAACGAGCGGAAGATACATGAAATCATCGCTGCATTTTGTTTTTACACCGGCGCCGGCAGGCAAATACCAGTGCATCACCGAGCCATCCTCGTATTGATGCGCGCAGCAGCGTATCAAATGTGTGCGGACGGTATCCGGGATCGTGTGCATGAGCATTAAACAGTCCTGCAGCTGATCACGGAAGCCGTATGCGCCGCTCGACTGCCAGAAGCCTGTCCTTGCATAAAAGCGAGAAACAGCCGTCTGATACGGAAGAAAAAAATTATACATCACGTCAATCGGAGCAGAAACGCAAAGCTTTGAGCGAGGTAGAAACGAACCTACAAACGCAAATTGCTTTTTGTATTCATTTTCAAAGCCGTTTTCTGCCGCACGGCGCGCGCAGTATTTAGCCGCCTGATCACTTTTTCCGCCCGCGATAATGAACAGTGCATCATTTCCGGCGCTTGCTCTTAGCGTATCAAAAACAGGCTCTGAAAAAACAAGCGATTCGTTGTCACAAACGCACATGACAGCATAGATGGAATTGCATGGCATGCCCCATATACCGCCGCGCTTTGCGGGATGCTTGCGCATCTGATAATAGGCAA
>CAZFZL010000066.1:0-8412 GCA_964523005.1 uncultured Oscillospiraceae bacterium | reverse complement strand
AAACAGTATTTGCACCGCATATTGCAGTCGTGGGCGATGTGCAGACACATCGCTTTTACGGGTACATATTTTATATCCGGGAAGGGTACCTTGATCTCAGGCGCAAAAAGAAGCCCCTGATCCCTGAGGGACAGGAGCTCACTGTAAACCTCATTCGTCTCGTCTTCGGGGTGTCCGAGCGCCTTCACGGCTTCTGACGGCTCGTCCGGCATCGGATCGCCGCAGACAGACAAAACGTCGTACGCGAGCTTCGTGAGTATATGGAGCGCTCCGCTGTTGACGTCGAGGACAAGATACGTTCCCTTCTTTTCAAAAAGGTGTATCATTCTTTATTTGCTTTCCTTTTCCTTGCGCTTTGCGTTTTCACATTTCTGGTTGGCGACGGTGCATGATGTTTTGCACGCGGACTGGCAGGACGCCTGGCATTCGCCGCAGCCGAGCGATGCGTTGTTCGAATAGGTCTTCTTATTTACTGTTTTGATATTTTTCATAGTTGATATATCCTTTCGTACTTTTCATAGTATTCTATCATATTTATGCTCGCTTTGCAATAGCTGACGTGAAAAATGTTGCGCTTGCGGTCACTTTTTCAATTTGTTTTTCAAAAGCACCTGCCGTACGCCCGGCTTAGGCTGCGGTGCGTTCTGGTTTGCGATGACGAAAAGCAGCGCGGCGTACAGAAAATACGGTATAAAGAAGAATATACACGTCCAGTCGATGTAGTTCTCTGCGGCGAACCAGAGCGTCGCCGTTATACCGGCTCCGATGAGCACGGTAAGCGAGGCAACAGTACACGAAAATGCCTTTATCGGGCGCGTATTGCGCGTGCGGATTATATACATCACCGTATAAAACACGGCGAGCACTTCGTACAGATAAAACAGTATCATCAGCAGATAACTCGAGCTTATCAGGTAGAAACCATCCATGACAGCTCCCGTCGAATAATCCACCTGCTCGCCGAGACACGCGCCGGCTACGAGCGTATGAGTGAGAATATATAAGACGGCGAGAAGCTTTGCGGTTATGTTTATGCCTTTTTTCCTTTTGACACCGAAGCTGCAAAATCCGACGAGCGCGGGCAGCGCGGTTATCACGAGAAATATTATCCTCAGCGCAGTATCCATGAAAATGACCGTTCCTTTTATATATTGTTTTGACTAATCAATGATAGCACATTGCGCCTGTCAAGTCAACTTTTTATTTTTAATACCTTCCATTTTTCTATCAGCTCATCGGGCGATACCGCCGCGTTGGCGGGGCTTGTCGACGGAAGAAGCACACAGTGTATTGCCGTGAGAGGGAAGACAAGCTTTTCGTAAAGCAAAAAAGCGGTTTTTCCGTTCGTATAAACGCGCTTGATTTCCGACCTGTTAAGCAGTGAAGGAATATCGTTAGGCACGGCGTTTTTTATCGATGCGTCCGACGATCCCGTTACTTCACAGCGTTCAAGTACGTCCCACAACGCGATCCCGTGCCGCAGCAGAAACGCTTTTTTCTCCGGAACATCAGCCGGAACCGGCTCACAAAACACGCCTGCAAGCGTGCGCCAGAAGCGGTTCTGAGCGTGTGCGTAATAAAAGCCCTCAGCGCGTGAGCGAACCGACGGAAACGAGCCTAAGACGAGTATTTCCGAGCGTCCGTCGAACACGGGTGGGATGTTATGGTATTCCAAAGGACCACCTTCCTACGGTGTGATTATACAGCCTCTTCGCTTCGATGTCAAGACTCATAAAAACTGTATTTTTTCGAGAAAAAACTGATTTTTCTATTGACTTATGCTTCGTGGAGTGTATAATGTTCCTATTGATAGAGGCGCACAACACATAAGTAACGCGAACGCCGGTGCGGAAATACCGCGTGTGAAAGGGTGCTGTGCCGAAACCGTCCGTGCTTTCCGGCGCGGATCGTTGGGACGCAGGACAATATCCTGCGTACTGTCACTTTTTGTGGAGCGCTATCGCAATACGGCTTATAATGTCTGTATGCGCGGCGTCTGCCGCGCTTTTTTGCTGTTTTTTACGCGTGATGACGAAAAACGGCAGAACAAAACGAAAGGAAAAGAAATGAAAAAGAAAACAATCATCAATCTTGCGGCGGCAGCGCTGATAATAATTGCCGTCGTGCTGTGCGGTGTGCTGGTCGATAACGGTGACCCCGATGCGAACCGCTATTACATGACCTTCGTCTCACTGCTCCCGCCGATCATCGCCATCTCTCTCGCACTCATCACCAAGGAAGTATACAGCTCGCTGTTCATCGGCGTTCTGTCCGGAGCGCTTTTCTATGCTGAATTCAAGCCCGTCGATACGGTCAACTCCATCGTCAACAAAGGCTTTCTCGAAAAGCTTTCCGACGAATGGGACATGGGCATATTGATATTTCTTGTGCTTCTCGGCATAATGGTTGCTCTCATCAACAAAGCCGGCGGCTCCGCCGCGTTCGGCAGATGGGCGCAGAACCATATCAAAACGCGCATCGGCGCGCTGCTTGCGACGTTTGTACTCGGCGTGCTTATATTCATTGACGACTACTTCAACTGCCTGACCGTCGGAAGCGTAATGCGTCCCGTCTGCGACAGTCATAAAATTTCGCGCCCGAAGCTCGCGTACATAATCGACGCGACCGCAGCACCGATATGCATGATCGCTCCCATATCATCATGGGCGGCTGCTGTTGCAGGTGTTGTCGAAGGCGACGAATCAGGCTTCACGCTCTTCTGCCAGGCGATACCGTACAATTTTTATTCGCTGCTGACGATAGTGATGGTCGTAGCGATGTGTATTATGAAATTCGATTACGGCACTATGAAGAAATTCGAGATAAAAGCGGCAAACGGCGACATATCCGCAATGCCTGACAACACCGCAGACAACACCGCAGACAACACCGCAGACAACACTGCAGACAGCAGTGCAGACAGCAATGCAGACGGCACCGCGGCTGCTCAGACGCCTGTGAAGAAAACGTATGTTATCGACCTTGTGTTTCCCGTCGTGTTGCTCATCATCTCCTGCATATGCGGTATGCTCTATACGGGCGGATTTTTCTCCGGCACTTCTCTCACCGAAGCCTTCGCCGGCTGTGACGCATCCGTCGGGCTTCCGTGGGGCACGTTCATTGCCCTGGTCATAACGGTGATATATCTTATCGCAAGAGGGATAATATCTTTCAAAAACGCGATGGACTGTATCCCGAAGGGCTTTTGCGCCATGGTTCCTCCGATACTCATCCTCTCGCTCGCATGGACGCTCGGCAACATGACCAACCTCCTTGGTGCCGACGTATACGTTTCCTCGCTCATGGAGAATGCAGCACCGAACCTTGAAAATTTCCTTCCCGCAATAATCTTCCTCGTCGCTCTCGGACTCGCGTTTGCGACCGGTACGTCTTGGGGAACGTTCACGATACTCATTCCGATCGTCCAGCATGTCTTTACAGGCGGCTCCGAGCTGTTCATAATCGGTATATCCGCCTGCCTTGCAGGCGCGGTCTGCGGCGACCACTGCTCGCCGATATCCGATACGACGATCATGGCGTCAGCCGGTGCGGGCTGTAATCACGTCGACCACGTTTCGACGCAGCTGCCTTACGCGCTGACCGTCGCCGGAATAGCGTTCGCGGGCTATCTGCTCTGTGCGCTGATCCAGAATTGGCTCATTGTGCTTCCCATCTGTATGGCTCTGCTCATTGGAACACTGCTCCTGATAAAATATCTCACGAAAAGAAAAGCATAAGCTCACGCAAGGCTGCAGCATTTGTGCTGCAGCTTTTTTTCGTTGTTTTAAAAAACGGCTGTTGAAAAACAGCACACCCTGTGGTATACTCATATCAATAAAAATACGGAGGTATTATTATGATCGAAATAAAAATGAAAAACGGTAAAACAATGCACATAGAGCTGTATCCCGATCAGGCGCCTGAGACGGTCGCGAATTTTCTTTCACTCGTAAAGGAAGGCTTCTACGACGGGCTTATCTTCCACCGCGTTATAAGCGGCTTTATGATACAGGGCGGCGACCCGACCGGTACGGGAACGAGCGGCTCAAAGAAAAAGATAAAAGGCGAATTTGCCTCAAACGGACATAAAAACACGCTTTCGCACACGCGCGGGACCGTTTCTATGGCACGCACGCAGGACCCCGATTCCGCGTCGTCACAGTTTTTCATAATGCACAAGGACGGCACCTTCCTTGACGGTCAGTACGCCGCCTTCGGCAGAGTGACCGACGGGATAGAGACGGTCGACGAGATCGCTTCCGTCAGAA
This sequence comes from uncultured Oscillospiraceae bacterium, assembly GCA_964523005.1. Lineage (GTDB taxonomy): Bacteria > Bacillota > Clostridia > Oscillospirales > CAG-382 > UMGS1307. The sequence goes on along the minus strand of CAZFZL010000066.1, from coordinate 4,144 downwards.
CGGATATGCGCGACAAGCCCGTCAACGATCAGGTGATCGAAACCATTCGTATAATATAAGACTGAAGCTGAAAATAATGCCCTCCGGAATGACCGGAGGGCGTTTTGACGTTATGTTATTCGTCCCAGTTGTGCCATACGTTGATGGCATCGTCGTTTTCTTCGAGATGGTCGAGCAGCTTTTGCATTTTGATCGCGTCTTCCTCGTCGAGCCTGACATAGGTGGACGGTATCTTCTCGAGCTCTGCCGATTCAAACGTGTAACCGTCGGCTTCGAGCGCGCTCTTTACGCCGTCAAGCTCCGTCGGGTCGGTAAAGACCTCGAAATATCCGTCCTCCGAAGTGAAATCAACAGCGCCGGCATCGAGCGCGTGTTCCATGAATGTATCTTCATCATGACCGTCGTTCTCAATGACAATAACGCCCTTGTCGGCAAACATAAAGGAAACGCAGCCGGTCGTGCCGAGGTTGCCTCCGAACTTATCGAAATAGTGGCGTATGTCGCTTGCCGTGCGGTTTCTGTTGTCGGTGGATGTCTCTACAATGACCGCAACACCGCCCGGGCCGTAGCCCTCATAGAATATCTCCTCGTACTGAGCACCGTCACCGCCTGCAGCCTTTTTGATGATACGGTCGATGTTGTCGTTCGGTACGTTATTTTGCTTTGCTTTCGCGATAAGATCGCGCAGTTTGCCGTTAGAGGCAGGATCAGCGCCTCCGTCGCGTACTGCCATTGCGATTTCCTTGCCTATTTTAGTAAAGACGTTTGCGCGCTGGGCGTCAGTCTTCTCCTTTTTATGCATAATGTTCTTCCATTTTGAGTGACCGGACATTTGCGTTACCTCCTAAAACTGAATTATTTATTATTCCTGCGTGCGCTTCTGACCTATTTTGATAAGCGTTACGGCAGCAGGGCTGAGCACAAGATTGAATACAAGCTCAAATACGAAATTGAGACCTACGAGACCGATAATCATATACGAGCCGAGTGCTCCCTCAAAGCCGGCTGCCTGAGCCCATTCGGTGATAGTATCGAGAAAGAATACCGAGCTGCCCAGCAGGAACACGCCGGTGTTGACGACAGGGCAGACGACCGCCGCCGTGAACACGGCGAGATATTTGTTTTTGCCTTCGAGCATCTTATAGACAAGACCCGATGCGAATCCGGCAAGCGTACCCTTGAGAAGGACAGTAACAACAGTCCCTATGGGATTGATGTTGAAAAACAGCGTCGCGTCGCCAGAAAGCAGCACGGCAGCGCCGAATACGAAGCCGAGCCATGCGCCTGTTCGCCAGCCGTAGACTGCCGCTCCGACGACGATCGGGATAAGGACGAGCGAAATCGAGAATGTACCGAATTTGATAAAGCTTCCGAGCAGCTGTAAAACGATGACGATGGCAGTAAACAGCGCTATGCCGACAAGCTTTCTTATGTTGATGCGATGCATTTGTTTACCTCCGGAGTTTTTCAGACGGAATATAGTATATCGGTGTATGTCGGATACGGCATTTTGACCGCGAACGGTTCATATTCGTCTACCGCAGCGCGAAGTGCGTTCATTGCAGGTATGAGATTGTCACGTACGAAAAAGGCGTGCTCGCGCGGCTGCGTATATTTTGCGGACTGTACGAGTACTTCTCCGAGTGTTTTCACGCCTGCCTGTACATCGTCAGCCAGATGTGCGAGTCTGCGGATATACTGCGCCGTGCTGTCGCCGGGAGTGATCCCGACCGACTTCATCGCCGCTACCGACGATGCTGCGCTTCCTGCCTGTGAGAGCAGACACGGAAGAACGGAAAGCGCCATATCCTTCATGGTACGCGCTTCTATGGTGACGACCTTGCTGTAATGATCGAGCATTATATCGCGGCGTGAGCGAAGCTCAAGCGCCGAGAAGATATCGTGCTTCGTATAGAGATTGAGATTTTTGTCGTCCGTAAGATGGACGATAGCGTCGGCTGCCGTGCGCAGATTGAGCAGACCGCGTTTCTGCGCTTCTTCGAGCCATTCCGCCGAATAGTTGTTGCCGTTAAATATTATGCGCGAGTGGTTTTCGTATGTATCCTTTATGATCAAGCTTATCTCGGAGGCGATGTCCGGCGCGTCCTCAAGTCTGTCGGCAAAAACCGAAAGGGAGTCGGCGACGATCGTGTTGAGAACGATGTTTGCCTCGGCGATGGAAACGTCAGAACCGGGCATACGGAACTCGAATTTGTCGCCCGTAAAAGCGAACGGTGATGTGCGGTTGCGGTCGGACGTGTCCTTATACAGATCGGGAAGCACCTCCGCGACGGGGTTGATGTGTATTTTCGAATGTGGCTCGTAATCGGTATCCTCCGCAAACGAGCGCAGTGTGTCCGTCAGGTCGTCGCCGAGATACATAGATATTACGGCAGGCGGCGCTTCGTCGGCACCGAGGCGCAGATCGTTTCCGGGGCCGGCGACGGATATGCGCAGCAGATCCTGATACTTATCGACCGCGCTTATGACAGCGCATAGGAAAATCAGAAATGTGCGGTTGTTTTTTACGTCCTTGCCGGGCTTGAGCAGATTCTTTCCGGCGCTCGTGCTCAGCGACCAGTTGTTGTGTTTGCCGCTTCCGTTGACGCCGTTGAACGGCTTTTCGTGAAGCAGACACGCAAGCCCCTTTTCTTCCGCTACGCGCTTCATTATTTCCATCGTAAGCTGGTTCTGGTCGGCGGCAAGGTTGACCGTCGAATACACCGGAGCAAGCTCGTGCTGGGAGGGGGCGACCTCGTTGTGCTTCGTTTTTGCGTATATTCCGAGCTTCCAAAGCTCCTCGTCAAGCGTGCGCATGAAGTCATTCACACGCGGACGTATAGCGCCGAAGAAATGGTCGTCGAGCTCCTGACCTTTAGGTGGCATCGCTCCGAAAAGGGTGCGGCCGGTGAGCTTGAGGTCTTCACGCGCGTCGTACATTTTTTTGTCTATTAGAAAATATTCCTGCTCTGCGCCTGCCGTAGCGTCGACGTGCGTCGTTACGGTGTCGCCGAGCGCTCTGAGTATGCGCAGCGCCTGCCTGTTGAGCAGCTTCATCGAGCGCAGCAGCGGCGTCTTTTTGTCGAGTATCTCACCGCCGTACGAGCAGAATGCCGTCGGTATGCAAAGTGAGCCGTCCTTTATGAAGGCGTACGAGGTCGGATCCCATGCTGTGTAGCCTCTCGCCTCAAACGTGGCGCGCAGTCCTCCCGAAGGAAACGATGACGCATCGGATTCGCCCTTGATAAGCTCCTTCGCGGTGAACTCCATGACGGCAGATCCGTCCTTACAGGGCGAGAGGAAGCTGTTGTGCTTCTCCGCAGTGACGCCGGTCATCGGCTGGAACCAGTGCGTGTAGTGGGTCGCGCCCTTTTCTATCGCCCATTCCTTCATCGCCGCGGCTACGCTTTCGATTATATCGTTTGAGATCTCCGTACCGTTTTCAAGCGAGCTGTGGAGCGCTGTGTATACGTCGGATGGAAGGTATTTTTTCATCTGTATGCTGTTGAAGACATTACATCCGAAAAGCTCAGGTATATTCATATATTCTGCCTTTCTTCAAATGTCGGGAGATCGCTTATAAAAGCTCAATACCCGCTTTCGTGCATTCAGTAACCGTTGCATCATCCCATATTGAGGACTGGACCTCGCCTATGTGTGCCTTGCCGAGCAGCAGCATACACAGCCGTGACTGACCTATGCCGCCGCCTATCGTAAGCGGCAGCGCGCCGCTGAGCAGAAGCGAATGGAAATACAGCTTTTCACGCTTCTCAAGTCCGCGCGCCCTGAGCTGGCTTCTGAGCGACTCCGGATCGACCCGGACGCCCATGGAAGAGATCTCCATCGCGTGACCGAGCACCTTGTCGTAAAACATCAGGTCGCCGTTAATGCTCCAGTCGTCGTAGTCCGGTGCGCGTCCGTCATGCGGCTTGCCGGAGCGAAGCGGCGCGCCTATCTGCATTATGAACGCGGTCGGATGCTTCTTTATGATCTCGTCCTCGCGCTGCTTGGGCGTGAGCGACGGATAAAGGTCTTCAAGCTCCTGGGATGTGATAAAAAATACGTCTTCGTCAAGCTGCGTCCCGACAGTGGGGAACGATCTTTTCAGCTCGGCGAGCGTAGCGCATATAGCTCTTACGATATG
>CAZFZL010000065.1:0-8479 GCA_964523005.1 uncultured Oscillospiraceae bacterium | reverse complement strand
ATACGAACCAGCTTGCGCGCGGAGCGGTTAGGGTCGTTTTCGCGCCCTGTATGGACGATTCAAGCCGTGATATTTCGTTTTCAAGCGTTTTTATCTGTATTTCGTACGATTTGCCCGAAACGACCGAGCTGCGTCTGTTCAAGTATATAAGCAACTGGTCGCGATTTTGTGCTGCCGAGGTAACGAACCCCTTTTCGGCGCTTCGCACGGAATTGATTATGAGGGAATTAATATTCGTATCGAGAAATGAAAGGTCGGTCGTTGAGGCGCTTGCCGCTGATTTTTCAAGCAGCAGCACCTTGTCCTTGAGCGCTTTTATGGACGTCTGGACACCGGCATCGTCGGCGGTCGCGTATATCGAAGCAACCGCTTGTCCTGCCATGACCTTTTCATAATCGTCTGCAAGATAACAGACTGTTCCGGTGCTTTCGCTGTACAGAAGCGTCTCGTCACGAAAGATACAACCCGACAGGTCAAGAGTTTCGGTGATTACGGTGTATTCAGCGGCCTGCACTGTTACGATATCTCCTACCGAGAGGACAAGCTGCAGAATAAAATATGAGATTATCAAAAGCGCCACTGCAGCGAGTGCGAACTGGCGCAGCGTCATTTTCAGCTTGAGCTTCATCAGACACCTTCCGTATCCTGTATGTTCACCGCACGGCATATCTGCTCACATTGCCCGGATGTATTTGAAACGGCTGCGTCAAAGGTAAGGTCAAAATCCATTTTTGCGAAGTATGTTTCCTGACGCTTTGCGTAGTTTCTCGTGTTTTGCTTTATAAGCGCGACGGTGTCGTCAAGCGAAGCCGTGCCTTCTATGTACTGCCTGAATTCCTTATAGCCTATTGCCTGTGATGCTGTGGGCGCCGAGGCAAGTCCCTTTTCATAAAGCCCTCTCACTTCATCCTCAAGCCCCGCCTGTATAAATGAATCCACTCTCGCGTCGATAATATCGTACAGCTTCTGTCTGTTGGCAGTCAGGTAGACCTTGAAAGGCGCAAAATCCGACTCCTTCTGCATGGAGCGCTTGTTCCACTCGCTCATAGTTACCTGCGTCATACGGAATATTTCTATTGCGCGTACTACCCGCTTGACATTGTTTGGGTGGATGGCGGCGGCTGATGCCGGATCGCATGAGGCGAGTATTTCGTGGAGGTATAGATTGCCCTTTTCCGCGGCGATGGAGTTGAGCTGTGCGCGCAGCGCGGGGTTATTGCGTATCTCCGGAAGAATAATATCCTTGATGAGCATATCTATATAAAGCCCTGTGCCGCCTGCGAGTATAGGCAGCTTTTTGCGCGACAGTATTTCTTCGGCTGATTGCTTTGCGAGTGTTTTGAAGCTTTGGGCGGAAAATGACTGTGAGATATTCAAAATATCCACAAGGTGGTGGGGGACCTGTTCAAGCACTTCTTTCGAGGGCTTTGATGTTCCTATATCCATACCGCGATAGACCTGCATAGAATCACCGGATATTATCTCACCGTTGAGCTGTTGTGCCACCGCGCAGGCGAGTGCGGATTTTCCGGATGCGGTCGGTCCTGCTATGACTAATATCGGTATTTTTTTGTCGAAGGTAAGTGTATACATATACAGTCCTTTCGTTTACATATCACTGAATGAACATCGCATCTCCAAAGCTGAAAAACCTGTATTTTTCCCCGACCGCGTGACGGTATGCGTTCATCATGATATCGTAGCTGCCGAAGGCACACACGAGCATGAGCAGTGAGCTTTCGGGGAGATGAAAATTCGTAATCAATGCGTCGACCGCCTTGAATTTGTATGGCGGATAGATATATATACCTGTTTCGCCTTCATACGGATGTATGATCCCGCTTTCGTCAGTGACGCTTTCGAGCGTTCTGCACGATGTTGTGCCTACGCAGATGATCCTGCCGCCGGCACGCCTTGCGGCGTTTATCGCGTCTGCCGTTTCCTTTGTCACGCAGATATGCTCCGTATGCATCTGATGCTCGGTTATGTTTTCTTCCTTGACGGGACGGAACGTCCCGATACCGACGTGCAGCAGCACGCGCGCCGTGGTGACGCCCATGTTTTCGATGCTTTTGAGAAGTTCGGGCGTAAAATGCAGTCCTGCCGTCGGCGCAGCGGCGCTGCCTTCCGTCTTTGCGTAGACGGTCTGGTATCGCTCATTGTCGGAAAGCGTTTTTTTAATATACGGCGGGAGCGGCATAAGCCCTATCCTGCCGAGTATTTCGTTGAATATGCCATCGTATTCGAAACGAATGTGCCTGAGCCCATCCTCTTCCACGCCTGTTACAACGCCCTTCATCTCTCCGAAGTCGACCGTTGTACCGGGCTTTGTTTTTTTGCCCGGACGGGTCATGCACTGCCACTCTTCGCCTTCTATACGACGCAACAGGAGAACCTCGACGCGCGAGCTGGACGGCACTGTGCCGAACAACCGCGCCGGGATGACTTTCGTGTCGTTTATCACAAGGCAGTCGCCGGGCCTGAGATATTCAGTTATATCAGAAAAATGTCTGTCCTGAGTGCTTCCGGTGCTTCTGTCGATGACGAGAAGCCTTGAAGCGTCTCGCTTTTTTATAGGTGTCTGAGCGATCAGCTCTTCGGGCAGAAAGTAATCGTATGATGAAAGCTTCGTCAGGTCGGGCTTGAGTTTATCCAAAATCGTTCCTTTTTCCGGTAGCAAAAAACACCGGCGTGACTATTATGGTATTGTGGGTCTTCTTTATCACGTTATTATACTACAAAAGCGTTCAAGATGCAACCGGTTTGCGTGTTTTAACGCAAAATTTCATTTCTTTTGAAAGGCAGTATCACCTTATGTACAAAAAAGGACTCTTTTTTGGAGTCGCAACAGCGCTTGTGACGCCGTTTGACGGAAAGAAAGTCGATTATCCGGCGTTCGGAGAGCTTATAGACAGGCAGATCGAAGCCGGTATAGACGCGCTTGTGATATGCGGCACGACGGGCGAGCCATGCTCGTTGAGCCCATACGAACGCGAAAAGGTACTCGAATACGCGCTCGGACGCGCGAAGAAGCGAACGTTCATGATAGCCGGGACGGGTACGAGCGATACTAAGCGCACCTGTGCGATGACGAAAAAAGCTGCGCTGCTCGGCTATGATGCTGCGCTCGTGGTGACGCCGTATTACAACAAAACGTCGCAGCAGGGACTTGAAGAGCACTACGCCGCCGTCAGCGCGTGCGCTGACATACCGTTGATCGTTTATAACGTGCCGGCACGCACCGGTATGAACGTGTTTCCTTCGACGTATTTGCGTCTTGCGCGTATAGAAACCGTAAGCGGCGCAAAGGAAGCGTCAGGCGATTTTCTCCAGCATACACAGAGCATAGAGAAGTGCAAAAGCAGCGGGCTTTATTGCTATTGCGGCAGCGACGAATACGCGCTTGCGGCGCTTGCGCTCGGCGCTGACGGTATCATATCGGTGCTGTCCAATGTGTTTCCGAAGCTCGCGCTTCGCCTGTACTGCCTTGTTGAGAATGGAAACATGCAGGAGGCGCAGGAGCTGTGGAGACTGTTGTTTCCGTTTGTACGCGAGCTGTTTTGTACGGTGAATCCGTCTCCGGTAAAGTACGCGCTAAGCCTTCTGGGCGTATGCAAAAGCAGCGTCAGGCTGCCGCTTGCGGAGCCGGACGCTGCTGAAAAGCTGAGGATTGCTTCGGCAATGGAGCCGTTACGCCATCTTTGAGAGCATATCCTGAGTGACCTCGGCGACCATGGGTTCGCCGGAGAGGAAGCGTATTATTTCTTCGCGCACATGGTGACCGATGTGTTTCAGACCGTTCTGCGAGAGACCGGCAAGGTGCGGTGTCATGATGATGTTCGGTATCGTGCGCAGACGGCTGTCTGCCGCCGGCGGCTCCGGGTCGGTGACATCAAGGCAGGCGTATTTTAGGTTGCCTGCTTCCATATGCGTGCAGAGCGCATCTTCGTCGATGAGCGTTCCGCGCGCCGTGTTGATGATCACAGCATCCTTTTTCATGAGCGCGAGCGTGTCTTTATTGATCATATGGTTCGTTGACGGTATGGAAGGGGCGTGCAGCGAAACGATATCGCTTCGCTCAAGAAGCTCTTCGAGGCTGACCTTCTGTGCGCCGACCGAAGCGATCGCTTCTTCGCTTATGAACGGATCGTAAACTATGACGTCCACGAGAAAATTGCGCATAAGGGTCGCGTAATGACGGCCTGCCCAGCCGAATCCGACTACGCCGATCGTCAGGTCGTAAAGCTCGCGTATGTTTTCTTTTCCTTCAGCCCAGCCGCCGTTTTTGATATTGGTGTTGAGTGCGTAGAAGTTTTTCGAAGCGGATATTGTAAAGCCGAGCGCCGTTTCCGCGACACCCATTCCGAGCGGCGCGTTTGAGCTTGTGACGCGGATACCGCGCTTCCAAAGCTCGTCGGATACGATCGGCTTGACGCTTCCTGCGGCATGGCATACGAGCCTGAGGCCGGGAGCCATGTCAAGCTCGTCGGCGCCGAGCGTTGTATTGCCCCACGAGGTGACGGCTATATCGGCGCCGCGGAGCGCTTCCTTTTGACCGCAGCCGTCGTTGAACTGAAGCTCAAAGTCTTGTTCGAGCGCCGCGAGTGTCTTCTTTGAGATGACCATATCTCTCGTTTCGGGACTCATGATAAAAGTAATTTTTCTCATTGGTAGCTGTTCCTTTCAAAGAGCGGGCAGCGAGGTGTGAAGTATTCGCCGGCGTCGAATCTTCCGTTTACCGCTTCCGTGTATTTAATTGATGCCGGGAGCATTTTTTTCATCTGCTCCCAATTCAGATAATTCTGATCGCCGTTTACTTCGACGCAGCCGCATTTCATTCCGGGTAGCGGCGCGAGGCGTGAAGCAAACGTCCTGTTCCACAGTGCAAGCAGCGGATTGACCGTAAGGTCGGCACAGAAGCACGAGGCACCGGCGGCGTATGCCTGCGCAGCCATTTTGAAGCTTTCGCTAAGCGTTTTCGCTATCGGCTTAAGAGCTATCGCGCGGTATCCGAGCGACAGCCTTGAGCGCACGTCGGCGAGTGAATGTGCGCTTTCGTCGGCGACTACGCACACGGGAAGCTCTGACACGTCGATTGCGCTGTCGGGCGCGAACGGTTCTTCGAGCAGTACGATGTCGTCAAGCGCTCCTATTGCGCGTGCGTGGGAAAGCAACTGCGAAATACGGCTGAGCGAATCGTATCTGCCATTTGCGTCGAGGTAGTATTTGACGTGACCGTTATACGTCATGTCGGTGGTGAAAGTCTTTGCGAGCGTGTGTATTTTGGAAAGCCTGTGCTTGTCCCATTCGAGCATTTTCTGCATATCGTCTTCGTGTGAAACCGCGTCAGGCGAATGACTTCCGATTTTGATTTTAAGTATCGCCGTACCGTCCGCGAGTATCGTACGCGTCTGTTCGGACGTTACACCGTAGCTGATGAGCGGTATATGTGCAAGCACATCGCTGCGGTGCGAAAGTGCATTTTTTGCGTATGGTGGGATGATCCCGTCGAAGCTCTCAATGCCGTTCGTGCTTGCCCAAAGTGTCCAGAGCGCGATGTCGCATCCGACGAGCGAGTTGAGGACAAATGTCGTCCGCATATCCTGCCCGCACAGCTCTTTTGCGCTGTTTATCAGCTCAGGGAGCTTCTTTTCGAGAAGGATGTCCGGCCGTTCGAGCGGCGATGAAGCGAGCGCATCGAGCGTACGCTGTGTGAGACTTGCCATGAGTGCATTTGAATCCTCGGGGCCGAGCTTAGAGAAGATCGTGCCGTCGGACCAGAGCGGACTCTGTACGCCCGGACACGATGCGGTGAACGCGCCGCACGAGAGCGAAACGACGCACTGCCACAGCTCATCGATATAATAGCCCTTGAAGCCGAACGGGCTTCTGAGCTTTTCACGTATTATTTTTTTTGAACAATTATCAATATTCATGCTTTTTCCTTTCGGAAATATTACAGAAACATCGTCACGGGCTTTACGGCGCTGCCGTCGGGATAGTCGCGTACTTCACCGAGCGCAAAAAATCCGTCCGCGCCGTAGAGCTTGAGCATTTCGCCCGTTTCTGCCATGATGTGAGCTTTTGAAAGGTATATTTCGGCGCCGTTTCTCGCGAGCCTCTCATAGAACGGTTCGAGCGTAACGGAACGAAAACGTGAAAACACATCCGCAATCGGTATCGCGCACGCTTCGCGTTCTTCTGCGCTCATCGCTTCGAGCGCTTCGGGCGTATACGCGTTGTCAAGCGTGAATTCGCCCACGCGGGCTCTGCGAAGCGAAGCCATTGCCGCACCGCAGCCGAGCGAATTACCGATGTCCTCGCACAGTGTGCGTATGTATGTTCCGCGTGAGCATGAAACGTCTATAAAGAAAACGCCGTCAGCTTCGCGCGGCACGATAGAGTATACTGTTATTCTTCTTGCGCTGCGTTCAACTTCAATGCCTTTGCGCGCGAGATCCACGAGCTTCTGCCCGTTGACCTTCAGCGCCGAATACATAGGCGGTACCTGCATTATCTCGCCCGAAAAGGTTTTTGCCGCTGCGCAGAACTCATCGAAGCCGGGAAGTGTGCCGCTGTATTCGGAAATGACTTTTCCGCCCGTATCTCCGGTGTCGGTGGTTATTCCGAGCCGAAGTGAGGCTGTGTAATCCTTATCGTGGTCGGTTAGATACGGTGTAGCTTTCACGGCGTTGCCGAGCATAACGGGCAGCAATCCCGTCGCGTCCGGATCGAGTGTACCGCAGTGGCCGGCTTTCTTTGCGCCGAAAAGCCGTCTGACGCGGGAAACGGCGGAAAATGATGTCATTCCCGCCGGTTTATCAATAAGTATTATCGAGCTTTTCAAGTCGTTTCTCCGTTTCGGCTACGACGGCGTTGACGGCGTCTTCCGGGCTGCCGTCTATGCGGCACGCGGCTGCAAAATAGTGACCGCCGCCGCCGAACGCCTGCGCTATTTCGGATACGTTGACGTATTCGTTTGAACGCAACGATACTCTGAAAGAGTTATCACCGTCGGGCTTGAGCGTGATGCCGACCTCGACGCCCTCGAGCCGTCTTCCGAGCTGTACTGTATCGCCGTATTCCGGCTTTTCTATGCCGGCGTCAGCGAGCATTCCGTTCGTGAAGCACAGCACGGCGACCCTGCCGCAGCAGCGCTTTTCGAGTATCGAGTATGCAAGCTTCGCTATTTTGAATTCGCCGTCGGTTATGGTGTCGAATATAAATCTGTTGATCTTCGCGAAATCGATCCCCGTCTCAAGCAGCGCTGCGGCCGTTTCGTGCGTCTGTGGGCTTGTAGACGAGAAGCGGAAGCCGCCGCTGTCTGAGGCTATCGCAGCATAAAGCGCTTCTGCCGTGGGCACGTCGGGCTTGCCGCCGAGCAGGCCCATCAGTATGTAGACGATCTCGCCTGCTGCCGATTTTTCGGACATAACGAGCTTATAATCTGCGTCGAGCGTGTTTGAAATATGGTGGTCTATGAGAATGTGTATTTTTCTGTCGAACGTTTTTGCGTCCTTGCCGAGCTGAGCGGAGGAGGGAATATCGACGGCGACGAAGGTCTGTTTGGCGTCAGGGAGAGTTCTGACAAAAAGTCCGTCCTCCAGGAGAAACATATAGCGAAACGGTATCGGGTCCGGGCAGAACGCGTACACATCTTTTCCGAGCGCGCGCAGTATGCGCACGAGCGCGCAGGCGGAGCCGACGGTATCGCCGTCGGGATTAGCGTGCGTGAGCACCGTTATACTGCCGGAAAGCTCCTTAAGCCTTGCGGCACATTCCTCAGGTGTTATCAGCTTCATCGGTCTTTATCTCTTTCAGTATTTCCGATATTCGTATTGCACTCTGCGCCGTCTCGTCGTATATGAACGTAAGCTTCGGTGTCTGCCTCAGGTTCAGCTCGCTCGCAAGGATATTGCGCAGCCAGCCGGACGCGGAGGAAAGGCCTTTCGCAATTTCCGTCAGGTCAACAGTCTCTTTTCTTCCGTCCGGAAGGACGGAGTAGTATATTTTAGCGACTGACAGATCCTTTGAAACCTGTGCGTCCGTTACGGATAAAAAGGCGTTTTTAAGTCGGTAATCCTTGATGTTGCGGATGTTTTCGCTGATGACGCGTCTGACCTGTTCGTTTATTCTGTCCTGTCTGAACGCCATTATCTTGCTATTTCCTCCATGACATATGCCTCAAGCACGTCGTTTTCCTTTATGTCGTTGAATTTTTCGAGTCCGATGCCGCACTCATAGCCCTGTGCGACCTCACGTGCGTCGTCCTTGAAACGCTTGAGGGAACTTATTTTATCTTCGAAAATGACTACATTGTCACGCAGCACGCGTATAAGCGAGCTTCTTGTGATCTTGCCGTCGGTAATATACGAGCCTGCTATCGTGCCGATGTTCGGAACGCGGATCGTCTGCCGCACCTGTGCGTGACCGATGACGGATTCGCGATATTCCGGCGCGAGCATTCCCTTGATGGCGG
>CAZFZL010000064.1:0-8502 GCA_964523005.1 uncultured Oscillospiraceae bacterium | reverse complement strand
GAAGGCTATAAGCTTGTGGTGATTTTGGTGAATGATATCATTTCTTTGCCGTTATTTACAATGGCAGGCGAGAAAGCCACAGTCACTGCTGTTTTTGCGCTTATTGAAACGTCCGACGAAAGCCTCCCGGATGAATCCGTGCCGGATGAGTCCGTACCGGATGAATCCGTGCCGGATGAGTCCGTCTCAGGTGCTGCTCACTCGATAACAGTCGTTCAGGCTTCTCACGGAAAAATAACCGTCGATAAAACAAGCGCAGTAAAAGGCGAAACCGTAAAAGCAACGTACACACCTGATTCCGGATACGAGCTCAAGCGCATCATCATAAATAACGCTATCGTCAGCCGCGCCACCTTTGCCATGCCTGACATCGATGTCGTTGTAACGGGGCTGTTCGTCCTTAAATCAACAGAAGCGGAGAAGGAAAAGCATACGGTTACTGTCACCGTAGTCGGTCAGGGCAGCGCCCTTGCAAACTGCAGCGATGCGTACGAAGGCGACAGCGTGATGATAGATGTAATGTCAGCGGACGGCTTTGTCTTCCAAAGTATTTCATTTAACGGCACGACATATACCGATGAAAGTCCGCGATATACGCTCACCATGCCGGACAACGATGTCGAGATCACTGTCGTCTTCACCGAAATTGACGATACATCGCCTCAGGAAAGCTCCGATGAAACGCCGTCGGTATCGTCTCAGGAAAGCACTGCCACCGAGGTTTCAATCATAACAGTCGTCAGCAATGCCGGTGACGGGATGAGCGGCGGAGTAAAAGCCGCTATCTACATAGTACCGCTGCTTCTTATCGCCAGTATAGCCGTGATGCTTCTGATGCGTCAGCGAATATAAATAAGGGGAATTATTCCGGAAAGGAAAGCTTATGACCAAGCACTTCAACAGGATATTTAATCCGACGCCGGATGACGAAAGAAACGATTCAATGCTTTATTACAGGCGTACCTTTTGGCTCGCGCTGCTGACCGGTTTCTTGCTTTTCATCCCGTTTCTCATAGAATCAAAAGGAGTTTTTCTCTACTTCGGCGACTATAACGCCCAGCAGATACCTTTCTATGAACACTGTGTCCAAATGGTACACGACGGAAACTTCGGCTGGGACTGGTTGACAGATCTCGGTTCGAATTATATCGGAAGCTATTCGTATTATCTTTTAGGCAGTCCGTATTTCTGGTTCATGTGCCTTTTCCCTGCAACGTGGGCGCCCTATCTTATGGCGCCGATGTTCATTGCGAAATTCGTTACTGCTGCCGTTTTTTCCTTCGCGTATCTGCGCCGGTTCGTCAAAAATCAGCATTACGCCGTTATCGGCGCACTGCTTTACTCTTTCTCCGGGTTCGGAATATACAATATTTTTTTTAATCAGTTCCACGAGGTCATTGCCTTCTTCCCGCTGCTGCTGATCGGTATGGAAGAGCTGATACAGAACGACCGTAAGGGTTATTTTGCGCTCGCTGTGGCAATCAACGCAATGATTAACTATTTTATGTTCGCCGGTCAGGTCGTATTCTGCATAATATATTTTCTCATACGCTGTTCCTCTAAGACATTCAGGATCAAACTCAAAAGCTTCTTCTTTCTTGCGGTCGAAGCGGTCATCGGCGCGCTCATGTCGATGGTGCTGTTCTTACCTGCGGCGCTTGCGATCATTGACAACCCGCGTATGGGAAGCAGCTATTCGGGTTGGGGAATGCTCTATTACAGGTCAGGCGGAGAGTTTTATACGAACAGGTACCTTTCAATAATAGAAAGCTTCTTCTTTCCTCCGGACATCCCGTCACGTAAGAATTTTATCGTTGACAACAACGCGCGTTGGGCTTCGCTAACCGCGTATCTGCCGCTGTTCAGTATGACCGGCGTCATCGCATACATCGCAAAACGTAAAAAAGCGTGGTTCTCATGGCTAATAATCGTGCTCATAGTCATGGCGCTCGTGCCGCTCGGCAACTCGACGTTTTTTCTGCTCAACAGTTCGTACTACGCGAGATGGTATTATATGCTCATACTCGTTATGACGGGAGCGACCGTCATCGCACTCGACAGAAAATTCAGCTTCAAGCCCGGACTGATCGTCTGCGGCGCCGTCTGTACGGCGTTCACCGTTGCACTCGGACTGACGTGGAAGGCAAACGAGGATGACGCGTCGGTATTCACGCTCGGTCAGCCTGCGTTCATTGACCGGTTCTGGGTCTATGTCATAATCGCGTTTGTCAGCCTTGCTGCCGTCTATGTTCTCACGAAATATTTCAGAGGGAAACGTTATTTCAACCGAATTATTACGTATGCTGTAATAATCAGCATCCTTGTCTGTGGCTGGACACATATTTTCTATGGAAAATGTCATTCATGGGGCACTGATTTTCTTCTTGAACAGGCAATCGGCGGTTGGGAATCGATGTACCCGGAGGATGTTGACCCGGCAGATCAGTCTGTAAAGATCAACAGCTCAACAAACGGAACAGTAACAGCCGGAGCCGAGGAAGCACTCACCGGTAGCACAGTTACCTTCACCGTAACGCCTGACGAAGGGTATGCGCTTGAATATATAAAATTTAACCGTACATCGGTACGGGTATCTGCGGATGGCTATACTGTCACAGTTCCTGACGGCGGCTTGAAAGTCAGCGCCTATTTCACCGATGACGACTCCGAAAAAGCTGAAGTGTATTCCGGAGACTATGCTGTCGCCCTCGCCGGCGCTTCGGTTGACATAATATATAAAGACAACGAATTCTACCGCATTGACTGCTACGACGGCTCGCTCGACAATCTCGGGCTGTATTGGCAGATGCCTTCGATACGCTGCTTCCATACCGTCGTACCTGCATCAATAATGAACGCGTATCCTGAAATAGCGGATGTGTCGCGCTCCGTCGGCTCCCGCGCCGAAGCATTAAAATTCGGCTTGCGCTCGTTCTTCTCTGTTAAATACTATTATATCGAAACGAGCAAGGAGGACGATTTCAGCGCCAAGGGCTTTTCACTCATCGGGCGTATAAACGGAATGACTGTTTATAAAAACGACAATTACATCCCGATGGGATATTCGTATACTGAGTTTATGACCGAGAGTGAATTCAAAAAGATTTCCGACTCCGACAAGCATCTGTACCTGACGAAGTATCTTGTTGTGCCTGATGACGAGGCAGAGAAATTTTCACAATATATGACCGAGGTTACTTCGGCGGGAAAGATATCGCTTTCCTCCACTTCTACCGCTAAGCTCGACACATATTATCAAAACTGTGTCGAACGCGCCGAAAGCGCCTGTGAGTCGTTTGACTACGATTCCTATGGCTTTACTGCTGTTACGCAGGAAATGGAAAGGGATAACTATGTCTTCTTCAGCGTGCCTTACGAGGACGGCTGGAGCGCGACGGTCAACGGAGAGAAAGCGGAGATAATTGAAGTTTTCTATGGCTTTATGGCTGTAAAATGCTCAGCCGGCGTTAACAATATCGTGTTCAAATACGAGACGCCGGGATTGAAGTACGGCGCGATACTCTCCGCGGCGGGGCTTCTGTTATGGCTGCTGTATATGCTTCTGACACGAAAGACACACGTGAAGCCGTCGGCTTTCTTCACCGACCGGTATTTCGAGAACGACACATATGAAGAGGAGATAATCTCCTCCGCTCAGCTTTGCGATCCGCCTGAAGCACCGCAGGATAATCCTGCTAATGAAAACAAAGAATAAAAAAAACCCTCCGGACCAAAATATCTCCGGAGGGGATTTTTTATTGAAAAAGGTTGTTCTAACGAGGAGTGCGGTGCTGCTTGTGTGCGGCGGTGCGATTTACTGTTGTATCGAGCTGCTGTACAGACGCAGGACACATATCTCAATGTTCGCGCTCGGTGGCGTCTGTCTGCTGCTGATAGATGCGCTCTGCAACAGAACGAAAGTAATCTATCGAAGCATTTTGGTAATAAAACTGTTTGTAGGGTCAGCGGCAGTCACGCTGTGCGAGTTTTTGACGGGAGTAGTAGTTAATCTTTGGCTAAAGCTTGGCGTTTGGGATTATTCCGGGTTGCCGTTTAATCTGTTAGGACAGATATGTCCGTATTTTTCGGCGGCATGGGCAGTGCTTACGTACCCTGCCATCCTCATCGCAAATCTGATCTCACGATGCGTTGAGCGTATGTTTTCACCGCGAGGTAGAACCGATCCGCTCTCCGCAGAAAACGCGGGTCTCAAGACCGGCGAGTGAATTGGATACAATCTCTTCGTCGGTCAGCGCCGCGCCCTTCTTGAGCAGAAGCACGATCGTTGAGCCGCCGAATTCAAACCTGCCTTTTTCCTGCCCGCGCCTGAATTCACGCGCCGTATGATCGTTTGTTATCCTGCCTACGAGCAGCGCACCGACCTCTATCTGTACGGATTCTGAAAAATTGTCAGTGTCGAGATATGTGACCTCGCGGCTATTTTGCACAAATACATCGGCGGGTGCGTGCGCTATGGGTTGAACTGTGTGAAGAACACCCTTGATTTTTTTCGACGAAATAATACATCCGTCGTCGAAAAAGCAGTATCTGTGATAATCGTTGACGCATAGTCTGAAAACAAGACACGTGCCGCCGCGATACTTCTGTGCGTCTTCTTCATTTCCCGTCAGTGAAGCGACAGTATATTCCGACCCCTTTATTCCGAAAATTGCGCTGTCAGTGATTTCGTAATAAGTGACGAGCGCATCACACGGTGAAATCAAAGCGTCAGGAGAGGCGTCGAAGCAGTTCTCCTTGAGCTTGCGTGTGAAAAAATCGTTGAAGGAACGGTATTTACGTTCTTCAAAACGCTTCGTGTCTATCGCGTGCTTTTTCACAAAGCGGCGTATAAAAAGACGTGAGAATCCGCTGTCGGCAACAACGCCGCCGACACGTGAGACCCACGGCTGAATCAGTATTTTTAATAATACTCGCCCGACAGCGTTCGTGTAGAGAAACGATGCCGAGCGCATCAAAGCGTCGCCGCGCTTGCATGTAGTGCGGCGTTTGGTGGTGACGTTCATAGATAGATGACCGCGAGTACTGCAGTCACGGCTATGCCGGCGATCAGCATAATCACGAGCATGAGATTGTCGGGTTTTTTAACTTTAAAGCGAATTATAAATGCGGCGGCGAGCAGCACGAGAGCGCTTGCGTATACGATAGGAAACAGGCCGCCGATAAGCTTTGAAAAGCAAAACAGCGCCGGTAATATCAGTGCTACGGAAGTGATCGGAAGCCCCTCGTAATACTTTCTGACAGTCGTTTCGACGTTCTGACGCTCCTGCTCGGTGACATTGAAATAAGCGAGGCGTATAAGTCCGCAAATAACATATAGAATGAGAATGATTATGTAATAGACCTGCTTTAATCCTAAAGCATATCCAATAACAGATGGAAGAACGCCGAAGCATACCAAATCGGCGAGAGAATCAAGCTGGATACCGAAATCCTGTTCTTGCTTTGTTCTGGTTATATGACGGGCGATCTTACCGTCGAACATATCGCAAAATCCCGAAAACATCAGACACAGCATTGCCTGAGGTATCTGTACGTTGTACGCGAAATACATTCCGAAAAGCGCCGAAGCAAGACTGAGATATGTTGCGATGACTGATGCGTTATAAAAGCCTATCATCGTTATTGTCCTTTTCGTCTATTATTTCATCTCCGGCGGAGCTTTTTTCATGCAGCGCGGTGTTTGCGTGGTTTTGCCTTACCGAAAGACGAATGATATTTGAGAGCGTGATAACAGCGCATACGATGAGACACAGATAGAAGTTGCACATTCGTGTCATCAGCATCGCCGGCAGCAGCGCCGCTTGCGGAAAAATACCGCGGAAGACATGCAGAAACGACATTTCGGTCGCCCCTATTGCACCCGGCAGAGGAATGAAGTCAACGGCGACTGAAAGTAGCACCTGACACGATATGACTGTGAGAAAGTCAAGCTGCGAAAAACCGAGCGCACGGTATATAAACCAAACGACTGAAAACAATGCGGTGCGCTGAAAAAAGCAGAACAGCAAGCTTTTGAAAAAGACTCTCTTTTTTCCGCAAAGCTCCTTTGCCGCGACCTTGAAGTCAAGTCCGACATGTCTGAACCGCTCAGCGGTTTTCTGCGAACGCTTTATGAGCTTTAGGGCTGAAAGTAACCTGCAAAGCACACTTACGAGTTTTTCAACTATAACAGGCTTGAGCATCGCTATCGTGATGAATAGCATCAGCAGGAAGCTCACGCAAATTCCTGCAACAAGCATGATCCTGAACGCCAGCGATTGGGTGGTGACAAAAAGCGGTCTGAATATCAAAACAACCGCGAGATATAAAAAGTTGATAATCTTGCATTGGAGAGTAAAGAAGAGGATCGCTGCGCTTGAGTTGGCGACTGAAACACCATCCTTAGCCATATAGTAAGTCGCCGCCGGCTGACCTCCGGATGCTGAGGGGGTTATTGCACAAAAATAAAGATCGATCGCGGCGTATGTCATGCTTCGTCTTGCTGTAATCCGTGTTCCAAGCTCGCCGAGTACGACCATGTAATTGAAGCCTTCGCAGAAGATGCAAACAAAAACCATCCCCGCCGCAGGTATAAGCCATTTGAAATCTGTGTGCTTCAGCGCGCGTCCTATGTCGTCAAGCTCAGATTGCGAAAATATAAGCCAGAACGTCGCAGCAACAAGGACCAAAAGGAACAGTATATCAAATATGTAACGTCTTTTTTTTGGAGTGTTGTTATTGTCCATATCCCGTACCCTTATTTTCAATACTGATATGATAACTCATTTTTTGTTTTTTGTCAATACAAAACGTCAAAACAGTGGTGCTGTGGCGGCCGTTCCGGAAGCAGCAACGCGCACGTTGCATGAATATGCTTACATAAAGCGTTTTATTCAGTATGGGTTATATACAGAACGCCTTAAGTTATTTTCTTTCTGCTTTTATATCTAAGAGCATTCGCTGAGCGCTCTTCTTAAGATAAGTATATGCGTGCGAAAAGGCTTCTGCGTCCGCTATGCTGTTGCCAGCCGCTTCGTAAAAAGCGGTTACGCCGGGCATTCCGTGCGCCTTTACGTCTTCTGTGACGCGGCCGCTTATTATGTAGCAGGGCTTGCCATGCTTTGCGGCGAGCTGCGCAACGCGTGCCGGGAGCTTGCCAAAAGCCGTTTGCATATCTGTTTTTCCCTCGCCGGTGATAACGGCATCGCTCTCGATGATCGCTTTTTCGAGGTTCAGAAGCTTCGAGATCACATCAAATCCGCTTGTCACCGAAGCACCGCAGAACGCGATAAGTCCGCCGCCGAGTCCGCCGCCGGCGCCTGAGCCGGGTATTTTTGACACATTTGCTTTGAGTGTTTGCTTTATGAGGGCTGCCATATGGCGCAGCGCATCGTCAAGCATCACCGCTTCTTCGCGCGACGCGCCCTTCTGCATCGAATAGACCATTGACGCTCCGTTTTCACCGCAGAGAGGGTTGGTAACGTCCGTCGGCGCGTATATATGCACGTCCGTCGGTATTGGTACTGCGTTTCGCGCGTCGATGAACGCGGTATCGCCGACAGAGCCTCCGCTAAGACACGTTTCGTTCCCGTTAGCGTCGGTAAAACGGTATCCGAGCGCACGCGCCATGCCCGTTCCGAGATCGTTGACAGCGGTTCCGCCGACGAAAACATATATGCTTTTACAGCCGTTCTTAAGCGCATGGAGTATTTCAAGCCCAACGCCGCAGGTCGTGGTAATAAGCGGACTTTGTCTGCCGGTGACGGTCTGAGTTATACCGCATGAGAGCGCACTCTCGATGAAAGCGCTGTCGTTCGAGACGAGGTATCTGCCCGTGCGTGCATTACCGTATACGTCGGCAGAGGGGCAATTTACATAGTAAAAGCCGCTTTGTGCCGACAAAACATCGCATATGCCTTCACCGCCGTCCGAGAGCGGAACAAGCGTCGCAAAAAAGCCATCCGGGAGCGCGTCGGCGATGCATTCGCAGCTTTCGCGTGCGCTGAGCGTACCTTTGAACGAATCCATTGCTATCGTAATTTTCATATCATCGATTCCTTTTTTTCTCGTGTAAATTGTATCACATTTTATTGCGATATGCAATAAAAAAAGAGCTGTATTTTTACAGCTCTTAATTGCGTTTATTCGCTTCTGAGCGCTTCCACGGGGTCTTTCTTTGCCGCCATGCGCGCCGGCAGCAGTCCGCTCAGCAGTGTCAACGCCATGCTTATTGCTATGAGTATCACGCAGTGGAGCGGTTCGAGATATGCGCGTATCTCAGTCACTCCGCTGAGCGACTTGACAAGGTATGTTATTAGAGGACAGCACGCAAGAGAGATGCCGATACCGATAAGTCCGGCGGTCAGCCCGATTATAAGCGTTTCGGCATTGAACACCTGCGAGATATTGCGCTTTGAAGCGCCTATCGAGCGAAGTATACCTATTTCCTTGGTACGTTCGAGCACGGAAATATATGTTATTATTCCTATCATTATCGACGAC
>CAZFZL010000063.1:0-8535 GCA_964523005.1 uncultured Oscillospiraceae bacterium | reverse complement strand
CGGTCGTAAATAAGACCGGAGCTTTTGCTATAACTGTCAGACAACTGTCAGTTGTCATATCCCGCATCGTACAAAATCGTCTGCGCTTTATTGACATCTGCTACACGCATGACCACCTGTGCTGTGCTTTCTGCTTTTGCTACGAATACATACATATACTCGACGTCTATTCCGCTCCTCGAAAGAAGCTGGAGCGCTTCGGAAAGACCCCCTACCCTGTCGGGTATCTTTACGCTGAGCACGTTCGTCTTCGATGATGCGAAGCCGCCTTTTCTCAACGCTGCGTCTGCCTTGTCAGTATCGTCGGTAATGAACCGCATAACGCCGAAGTCTGCTGTGTCTGCTATCGTAAGCGCAAGAATATTGCATCCCGCATCAGAAACCGTTTTCACGACATCTGACAGCCTTCCGGGCTTGTTTTCAACGAATACTGAGGTTTGCTTGATTATCATGGTGATCTCCTTTCTGACGTTAAAAGTTTACCTGCGTCCTGTTGTCAATGATACGTTTTGCTTTTCCTTCGCTGCGCTGAAGCGAATTAGGTTCGACGAGCGTAACCTTGACCGCTATTCCGAGTGTTGAGTCGATCCTGTTCTTTATTCTGCGCGAAAGCTTTTCAAGACTGCTCACGGCGTCAGCGTTGTCTAATGCGTTGGATGAGATTTCCACTTTGACCTCGATGGTGTCGAGGTTGTTGATCCTGTTGACGTAAATGACATAGTGGGGTGTTACTTCGGGGAATTGGAGAAGAACGGTTTCGATCTGCGACGGGAAGACGTTTACACCGCGTATGATGAGCATATCGTCTGTGCGTCCGCAGGGTTTCTCCATCCTGATAAGCGTCCTTCCGCATTCGCATTTTCCGGGTATCAATCTCGATATATCTCTCGTGCGATAGCGGATAAGAGGCAGCGCTTCTTTTGTGATACAGGTGAACACAAGCTCGCCCTGCTCACCGTACGGGAGCACCTCTCCTGTTTCGGGATCGATGATCTCGGGTATGAAATTGTCTTCGTTGACGTGAAGTCCGTTCTGCATCTCGCAGTTGAAGCTAACGCCGGGGCCGGATATTTCGGAAAGTCCGTAAATATCGTACGCTTTGATACCAAGTCTTTTTTCTATTTCGGAGCGCATTCCGTCAGTCCAAGGTTCTGCGCCGAATATACCTGCCTTGAGCTTCAGATCGGAAAGCGGTATGTTGTTTTCCGTGATAACGTCTCCGATATGGAGCGCGTAAGAAGGAGTACAGCAAAGTATCGTCGAACCGAAGTCGCGCATGATCTGGATCTGACGTGCTGTATTTCCGGATGAAACCGGGATGGTTATCGCACCGAGCTTATGAGCGCCGTCGTGAAGTCCCATACCGCCGGTGAACAATCCGTAACCGTATGAAATGTGAATGAAGTCTCTCTTAGTGCAGCCGGCAGCGGACAACGCGCGTGCCACGCAGGTAGCCCACATATCCAGATCGTTTTTCGTATATCCGACGACCGTCTGTTTCCCGGTGGTTCCGGAAGATGCGTGGATCCTGACGATGTCGTCAAGCGGTGCAGCGAAAAGTCCGTAAGGGTAATTATCGCGCAGATCCTGCTTGTATGTAAACGGAAGCTTTGAAAGATCATCAATGGATTTGATATCCGAAAGCTTTATTCCGGCTTCATCGAAGCGTTTTTTGTACATCGGTACATTATTGTAGACGCGCTCAAGCGTCTTTATGAGATTTTTATATTGGATACGGCGCATTTCTTCCCTGCTCGCCGTTTCTATTTCAGGTGAGTACATTAGAGCTTATGTCCTTTCGGTTTATATGTTATAGCCTGCTTCAAACGCTTTAAGGTTCAGTTCCCTGAGCCTTTCCGGGACGCATTCCCGAACCGCGTCGGTAAACAGACCTACAGGTACTTCACTGTGTTTAGCAAAAATACCGATAAGTATAACATTAACCACCTTTTCATTACCGAGTTCACGCGCAGCACCGAGTGCGTCGAACGCAACGGTGTTGATCCCTCTCGATTTTATTTTTTCTATGAGATCCGTAGGGTATTCGGCAGCGCCGAGTACGACGGGCATAGGTAAAATTTGCTGGGTATTGACTATAAGCAGACCGTCTTTTTTCAGATATTCGATCCACCTTGCTCCTTCGAGCTGTTCAAAGCTCAGAAGAACATCTGCTTCGCCGCGACAAATGACCGGGGAGGCAACTTTTCCTTCATCGCTGTATCTGACGTAGGTTACGACGCTTCCGCCGCGCTGCGCCATTCCATGCACTTCAGAGACCTTCACGTCACATCCGAGGCTTTGCGCGACGTGACCGAGTATCCTGCTCGCAAGCAGAGAGCCCTGACCGCCGACACCGCATATCATTATATTTCCGGTCATTTCGCATTCCTCCTGATGTTTTCTATCGCGTCGAAAGGACACAACTCCTCACACAGCCTGCAGCCGATGCAAAGCGCCGAATCTATGACAGCTTTTCTGTTGCTTATCGAGATCGCAGGACAGCCTATCTTCATACAGCTTCTGCATGAACGGCATTTGTCCGTATCTACCTTGTCATAAGTATCTTTCTTTACGCATTTAAGAAGTGCGCACGGTCTTCTGACAATGATGACCGAAGGCTCGCCGGCGTCAAGCTCCTGCCGCAGGAGCGCTTCAAGTCCTTTTATATCGTTTGGATCTATCACATTGATCCTGTCAATTCCGCAGGCACTGCATACTTTTTCGAGCGAAAGCGCTTTTGTAGGCTGATTCTTTATTGTCAGTCCGGTGCAGGGGTTCTGTTGGTGACCTGTCATACCGGTGATGCTGTTGTCGAGTATAAGTACGACTGATATGCTCTGATTATAAACTATGTCGATAAGTGAAGTTATGCCTGAATGCACGAAAGTGGAATCGCCAATGACGGCTACGCGACGCGAATGCTCGTCGGGGCGCACGGTATTGAAGCCGTGCAGCATTGAGACAGAGGCGCCCATGCAAAGCGTCGTGTCGACAGCTCCGAGAGGAGGCGCCGATCCGAGCGTATAACAGCCTATGTCACCACAAACAGAAAGCCCCATCTTTTTAAGAACGAAGAACGTTCCTCTGTGAGGGCATCCGGGACACATTATCGGAGGACGCACCGGAAGCGGCTCGCCGAATGAAGTATGCTCTTTTTCTTCACCTAAAAGCACTTTTCTGAGCGTTTCCTGAGAAAATTCACCTATATATCCCGTAAGTTCTTTTCCTTCGCAGCAAATCCCGTTCTTTTTGCAGAAGGTTTCGATCACTGCGTCAAGCTCTTCTATAACAACTATCCTTGAATGCTTAGAAGCAAAGTCGCGTATAAGTTCGATGTTGAGAGGGTTTATGATACCGAGCTTGAGATATGAAGCAGTTCTTCCAAAGACTTCGAGCGCATAGTTATACGACGTTCCCGCGGTGATTATTCCGAGCGGCGTGCCGTTGTCCTCAACTCGGTTGAGCGTTGAAGTGAGTGAATACTCAGATATCGCTTTCTGGCGTTGCTCAACTATTGGATGACGTCTGATGGCGTTTGCGGGCTTCATGACGAATTTAGGTTCGTTTTTAACATATTCCTTCATCTCGTCGCCGCTGCGCTCAGATACGCAGACGAGACTTTGCGAATGTGCGATACGGGTAGACAGTCGGAGGATGACCGGCGTATCGAATCGCTCAGATATTTCGAAAGCTTTTTTTGTGAATTCAAGGCATTCGGACGAATCCGAAGGCTCAAGCATAGGCAGCTTAGCAGCGATCGCGTAATTGCGCGAATCCTGCTCGTTCTGCGAGGAGTGCATTGAAGGGTCGTCAGCGACCGCTATTACAAGTCCGCCGTTCACGCCCGTATATGAGGAGGTAAACATCGGGTCTGCGGCTACGTTCATGCCGACGTGTTTCATTGCGCAGAACGCACGCGCCCCTGCAGCACACGCGCCGAAGGAAGCTTCATATGCTACTTTTTCGTTTGGTGCCCATTCGACGTGTATTTCATCAAAAATTGCCGCCTTCTCGGTTATTTCCGTAGAAGGCGTACCGGGATAGCTCGAAATAAAACGGCATCCCGCTTCATATAATCCTCTTGCTACAGCTTCGTTGCCGAGCATCAGACTTTTTTTATCCATTTGTTTGACCATGCCTTTTCTGATCTTTTACTCGATTATACAACCGTTTTTGCATTTTGTCAATCTCTATTTGCATTATGGGATATAATATGCTATAATAATTTATACTTCAAAGGAGATCTTGATATGGCATTAACTGTGGATAATATAGAAAACGGTATCATTTCCTGTATTGACAGCGATAAAAACATCGTAGAGCTTAAATACGATGAAATTGTTGGATTTGTACATGAAGGTTGTATACTTGTTTACGATGAAACCGAAGGAAAGTATATAATTGATTCGGAAGAAACGAAAAGCAGAAAACAATCAGCACACGAAAAACTCAATAATTTATTTAGAAAAAACAAGTGATTCAGCACTGAGAATATCTGTCGGAAAACCGTTGTCATTAATACATATTTCATAATCGACCGATGATATGTCTACGTTTTCGATGCCTGCTCCGGACTGCTTCAATGCGCATAAAATTGCGTATGAATCACGCGCAAATTCATTTTTTTCAGAAAAAAACGATTTCATCGTTATCCTTACACTTATTATACTGTCGTATCCGCTTGGCATGTCACCTACACTGTAAACATATTTCGGAACGTCAAGCTCGATCATTATTTCGTCTAAATCAAGCTCTATCCCTGTGTTGACACTGATTACCTCACGTATTTTTGCTCTTATCAAATGTTTCATTACAATATATGATGAATAATAATATCCATCACCTACGATATCCTTTTCAATATCGTAGGTCATTTTATATTTGCTTTTTTCCGAGTCTGTCACTATCGCATAATATTCGCCTGATGAGTAGCCGCAGCCTGTATATTCCAGCACACCGCGGTAATGCCGATCAACGTATGATGTGACTATATTTTTCGTTAAAAGAACATAAAAGGGGCTGCCGAGGAAATCTGACCAAAGCATAAAAGTGCACGTCAATGCTGTTATAATATATAAAACGATAAAGTATTTTTTCATTTTTATCCTCTTTCATATGCTCTGAACTTATTTTTTTCTACTTTTCGGAATATAATTCAATATCAGAAAAAAATTAAGCGGAGCAAAATAAGTGAGAGAGAAAACCGTAAAAAGAATACGCGCCTCAATAGCGATTTGTGTAGTTGCTTCGTTGATCATAGGTGCATGCTGTTATATGAAAAGCGGCCTTGATAAAGCCGTTGTTCGATACGCGCACGCGGACTGCATAAATACCGTAACTGCTGTTATAAATAATGCTGTTGCGAATTATTTATCAGATACCGCCGTGAATTACGATTCGCTTTGCAGTGTCGAAAAGGACAAAAACGGAAAAGCGGTTTTTGTGACGGTCGACAGTAAAAAATTGAACGTCATCAAATCTGAGCTTACGATGCTCGTCCTGAACGGCATTGAAGCTCTTTCAAAAAAAGATTTTTCAGTGCCTTTCGGAAACATTTTCGGAAGCAGCCTGTTGTCAGGACGTGGTGACGGTATAAAAATAAAAATCGTTCCGCTCGGAAGTATTACGAGCGAAACGAAAAATTTATTTACAGCCGTCGGCATAAATCAATCGCGGCATGAAATATATATTGATTTCAGAATATCAGTGAGCGTACTTGCTCCGTTTACATCAGCATCCGTCTGTATAGCACAAAGCGTCCCGCTCGCTGAGACGATAATACTCGGCGAGGTACCGTACGCATATATCACTACAGGCGGTGATACAATATATGATTTTACTCATTCGCTCCCATAATGGCAAACGCAAGAAGACACGCGGCAGATGAGGTTGGCAGCGCGATATTGCTCTTTACAGCATAGTTTATGCGTACTGAACAGTCGGCAAGCTCAAGTATGGCTCTTGATATGCCGCGTTTTTCTCCGCCTATGACCAACATCAGTGGCTTTTTGAGATCGGCAGAACGCATAGGAACATTGTTTTTATCGGATGAAGTACATACGATTCGTATTCCCTTTTCTTTTGCGCTGCGGCAAAGCGCCTGTGCATCATCCGTCAACGCAATGTCGATAAGCTCGCTTGCACCGGCCGATGCCCGCACAACTATATCGGACGACGTGAAATAGTTGCGTTCGGGGAGAAATACACCGCTGCATCCCGAAAGATATAGTGAACGCAGTGCATAACCGAAATTGAACGGGTCTTCAATACCCTCAAGGTATACGAAAAAAGGGTCCTTTTTTTCGAGGAGAGCTTTTTGATTGCAATAACGGCGTTCCGATACAAGTGCCGCCAATCCTCCGCAGGTCTTTCCGAGCGATTCAAAGAAAGCAGCGTTTTTAAACGTCACTTTTATCTTCTTTTTTTCAGCAGTCGAAAATATCTCGCTGTACTGCATCTTTTCTGTTTTACGTATTTCAGAACGGCGTATTTTTTCATACCTGTCCGGTTCTATATACAGCTCAAGGACATCACGGTACGGACTTTTCAAAGCTGCGCTGACCGACAGAAAGCCGGTCAGCGTACAGGAAATTTTTTGTTCGTTGATATTCTTATCCATTTTTATTCACCGAGTAGTTCATTAAGGTCGTTGATACGGTAAGTGTTGCGTGCGTTTCCTGTATAAGTCATTATAAGCACATCGGTTATTCCGTTTTCATCAACGAATTTTTTCAATGTTTTTCCAGTCTGGTCGTAGAAAGTTCTTATCTCACCTATGTGCAGCTCTTCAAAATGAGCCATCAGGAAAGGCGAAAGAGCGCTGCGTGTATCGTCTGCAAGAACAAGAAGCTTCTTTCCGTTTTTATTTTGCGTTTTAACGCTCGTGTACGTTCCTCTGCATCCGAATATCATGTATCCGTAGGTTATCGGATTACTAACGCTCTTATATACCATCTGCGTGTTTTCCCGTACAGTTCCGTCAGAATAATAATGCGTTACTGTGGACGGATAAAGCAGATCGGTTTTGTAGAATGTGATATAATCCGGCTCATCTTTGAGTTGGTTAAGTTTGACGGAAAGCGAATTGTAATTTTCGCCGAGGAATTCGCTTATCGTATCGCTCTCAAATGAGGACAACAACGTTGCGCTCTCTCCAAACGCCTCTGCAAGCGCGGTATAAGCGTAATAAGCTCCGAGCGGGGTCCAGTTCGGATCCGTTCTGTAGTACAGATATTCGTCTGTATGAGAGCCGAGAACACTGTACGCGTCGACAGCGATAACGCTTTCGTTTAATTCGGAGTATATGGACGTTATTATATCACTCTGTGACGCGGTGCTGACCTTGTTTCCTTCACCGTTACGATAGAATTCCACGTAGGTCGGTACAACACAGGCGTATACATTCACCTTGTCTCCAAGCTTTTCAGCGTAATTATTGACCGCTTGAGCAAATTTTGTCTGATTGGAGCTTGAACCACTGAGCAGCGAAACCGCAGTATTTCCATATACATATATGTTGTTGTATGTCTTGCCGTATACTGTTTGCTGGACTGTTGATTCGTCATTTGATTCTTCTGCGGATTCGTCCTGAGATTCAGCCGATGAAAAAGACTCAGATGTTTCAGACGAAGGAATAGAATCAACAATATCGCTTGTTTCCGAAAGCGTAAGAGATGTGTCTTGTGAAGGCGAGGTCTGCGACACCGCTTCACTATCATCAGGTGCAATAATAGGTCCGCGTGTTGATTTGATATAGTAAACCATGAACAGAGCACACGCGAGTATCAAGACCGAAGCTATTGTGCTGATCAATACACGCGACCTGTTTTCACTTATGCGTTCGTTCAGATAATCCTGTTTTTTTTCTTCATCCATATTTTATACCGTGCCTTTCTGCAAACAAGGCTCCGTGTGTATGCCGGAACGACGTTCAAGTCGCTCCGGTAATTCTTTTTGTGAGCTTATTTAATTGATTATTCTCACAAAAGCCCTTGCTTTTTCAAAAAACTTAACATCAATGCTTGATTTCTGCTTTTTTATTTTCTTCCGCATCATCATCGTCGTCGTCGTCTGATTCATCCTTTGCTCGCTTACAGCGCTCATTCTCTTTGCGGCTGAGCTCTTCTTTGCGTGTTCTGATCGCATCGACATCGGCATCAGAGGGATTGCCATCCATGATGAGGTTAAACTGTTCACCATCCATGCTCTCGTGAGCAATCAGGTATTCAGCAATAAAATTCAGTTTATCAAGATGAGTCGTAAGGATATCCTTCGCTATCTTATGAGCCTGTTGTATGATCTTGTATATCTGTTCATCAATCTTAGCAGCAGTATCTTCGGAATAATTAATTGTGTTGGCGTAGTCGCGTCCCAGAAAAACCTCATCATGACCGCTGCCGTACACAATAGGACCGAGCTCACTCATACCGTACTGCGTAACCATCTTACGGGCGATTTCTGTAGCACGTTGGATATCGTTTGACGCACCGCCTGATATATCGTTGAAGATTACTTCCTCTGCCGAACGTCCTCCGA
>CAZFZL010000062.1:0-8557 GCA_964523005.1 uncultured Oscillospiraceae bacterium | reverse complement strand
AATGCTTTCGTATCAGATAGTCAATCACGGGATTTTCGTCGTGTCCGGGCTGATACTTGCCGGGTACAGCGGCGTGGCGCAGGACGTTATAAGCATGATACGCAATGCCGTGCTCATAAAGAAAAAAAGCAGCACGATCCTCGTTCCGTGCCTGCTCGTTGCCGCCGGTATTATCGCCGGAGTGCTTTCAAACAATATGGGTGTTATCGGACTTTGCCCGGTGGTCGCCTGTGCTCAGTACGGCGCGGCAGCGATATATCCTCGCTCATCGGTCAATTTTCTGCGCGTGTCGATGGTAATCAACTCCTCGCTCTGGGCTGTCTACTGCATCGTCCTGAAAAATTACGTCAACGCGCTGGCGAACATCGTTCTCGCCATAGTAGCAGTTATAGCTATAATTAAAAGCGTCTGCAAAAAAGAAACGGAAGGACGAAACGAATGAAAAAAAAGCTTGCCACGGTATTATGCTTCATCGCCTGCGGTGTGATATGCCTTTCGCTGTGCTCGTGCGCAGTTAAGGTCGAAAGCGGCGACTGGTCGTATATGGAGGGTGTGTGGTATAAAAAAGGCGATGTGCAGAGTGCCTTTGTCACCTTTTCGTCAGATGCATGGACTTCCGTTTCGTCAGACGGCGAAAACATCGGAAACGGGACGTACACGATAATCAACGGCGACGAGCTGATGATGTACGATGAAAACGGCGAATATGTTGTGATGCTCGTCCTCCGGGACAAAAACACTTTTACGCTTGGCGACTCCGGTACGGAATACGTCCGCGGCAGCTCAATAAAATAAATAATGTCAACAATTTCCGGTGCCTTAAAGCATCGGATTGTTTTTTTTATGAAAAAACAAAAAATGCTGACAGATGATAAGATATGTGGTATCATTTACCTGAGAAGAGAAAATCGGTAATATCACGGAAAAAATTTGTACGATTTTTTTACGCTAAAAAATAATCAGAAGGGACAAGGACATGAAAAAATTCAGAATTCTCGCAGTATTTCTGACTGTCGCGGCGCTTTTATGTGCGTATGGCTGTGATACGGTTGATCCCGAAAGCACAGCGGCAACGGAGAGCGTCGGCGCCGGATCGCAGACAGTCTCGCAGACATCATCTGAGGATGAGTCGACGGATGACACTTTGTATTATTATTACGAAGGCAGCAAGGTCATAAAAATCGGCGATCCTGTCGAAGATGAAGCCTATGGCAGCGTCGTGGTCATGGAGCGCACGATCAAGTATCTCAAGGACGGCGAGCTGCTCGAAGCGACACAGCGCGCAATCAAGGTCGGCGATGCGTATATCCTCGATTTCGACAGCGGCGTGAAAAACGTGCGTTCGAGAGACGGCTATGTTGTCGTGAGCGTCAAAGCAGATGAAACCACTACTTATATGCTCATCAGCGAGAGCAGAAAAGTCCTTCTCGAAAACGAATACACGAAAATACAGTACAGCGGTTCGTATGGCTGTGCCGAGGGGACGAAGTGCATTATATTCAAGCTCAGCGGCGATACGCTGACGGTGCTGTCAGATTCATATGCAAATGTATGGCAGGACATCGAAAAGCAGTTCGGCGCGAAGAAATCCGACGGCAGCTACGTCAGCGTGCTCATCGGTGACGGCGACGCGCTGAAGGAATATCCTGCTGAAGACTTCGACGAAGCCGTTGAGAAATATTCTGCCGAATTCAAAGCGGCAGTCGAAGCACTCCTCAAATCAGTTGCGGCGAAGAACGACGACAAGATGAAAAAGCTCATGACATCGGACGCATACGACTCGCTCAAGGACAGAGTCAGCTAAGTGAAGGACAGCGACGAGCCCGATACACTCTGGAGCGATACGCTTTCGTGGCTGTATTCCAACGGCGCCGATTATGACAAAGACAGCGTTTACCTTACCAACTGGGAGCTTCTGTGCCGCTGTGATGGCGGTGCGTCGGTCTGTACTGTCACCTTCGACTGCGGCAGCTATGGCCTTGAAGCATCGTTCTGCTTCATTTATCAGAGCGACGGATCGTATCTTATCTATTGATAAATAAATCATTTACAGCATAACTGCAATACGGCAGAAGCGAAAATCGCTTCTGCCGTATTTATATTTTTACGATTTTATCAGCAGAGAGCCGAGCGACGCGACGAGTGCGGCTATCGACTGCACGGGTTCGCGGCAGTCGCTGTTGATCCATTTCCTGATTATCGCATAATATCCCTGACAGAAGAATAGATGCAGATATTCGCTCTGCCATTCGTTGTACTGCTTCGGCGTGCGCGTGATCAGGATCGACTGTATTGTCTTGAGACTGAACAGCTTTTCCGAAAAGCTCGTGTCCGGAACTGAATTTATCAGCACCTTGCATTTTTTGCGCTCCTGCCGCAGATAGTCGAGCACTGTGCTCAGGTTGTTCACATCGTCCGGGTCGCCAATGCCGAGCAGCTCCTCAAGCTCTGAGAAAAGGTCGCCTTCTATGTCGTTAAGCAGGTCGTACTGACTCCCGTAATACTTGTAGAAGGTCGTTCTGTTGATCTGCGAAACAGTACATATCTCGTACACCGTGACCTTCTCGATCGCCTTCTCCTCCAAAAGCGAG
The DNA here is from genome assembly GCA_964523005.1 of uncultured Oscillospiraceae bacterium. Taxonomy (GTDB): domain Bacteria; phylum Bacillota; class Clostridia; order Oscillospirales; family CAG-382; genus UMGS1307. The sequence continues at coordinate 5,966 of CAZFZL010000062.1, read as the reverse complement.
ATCAGCGCGTTCTTCAGAAGCGATTTGCTGAGCCTTACCCTCTGGTTTTCCATTTTCTTATCTCCTGTTCTGATGTTATGTCAACTGATTTGCCGAATTTGTTTATTACATAGCAGCGAAAGCGCCGTTTGTTTGAGACACAACAGCTCAAAAACAACAGTCGGTTGACATTGAGCCACCGTGTCTATTATAATATAGATGACAGGAAAAGTCAACACCTATATTATCGGAGATACGCGAAAATGAGAAAAATACTTAATGCTTTTGTAAAAAAGAGATATATTGTGCTTGCCGTTATGCTCGTGCTGACGGTAATAAGCGCATTTTTTATCCAAAAGGTTGAAATAAACAGTGATATGACGGAATATCTGCCCGATTCCTCGCCGATGAAGGAAGGGCTCGCCGTCATGGAGAGCGAGTTTCCTTCCTCCGGAATGACGCAGAACATCCGTGTGATGTTCACTCGCTTGAGTGAAGAAGAAAAACACACGATTTACACACAGCTTTCAAATATACAATATGTTGATTCTGTCGATTACGACATCGACAGCGACGAATACAACAAAGACGACAAGACATTGTACGTTTTGAACATGCAGTATGATTATTATTCGGATGAAGAAGAAGCGATCGAAAGCGCGCTTGCCTCGGAATTTTCCGAATACGATATGGTTTACAAAAACGACAGCAGCGCCACGAACAAGCTGCCACTGTCGCTCATACTCATAATTGCCGCTCTCGTCGCGGTCATACTCATAATCATGTGCAAGTCGTATTTCGAGCCGCTGCTGTTCGCCGCGGCGATAGGCGCGGCGATCGTGCTCAACCTTGGAACGAATGTGATTATGGGGAGCATATCGATAACGACGTTTTCACTTTCGTCGATACTGCAGCTTGTGCTGTCGATGGATTATGCCGTTATACTCATGAACCGCTACCGTCAGGAAAAAGCAAATTGCGCCGACAAAGAAGATGCTATGCGCAGTGCCGTAAACGGCGCGTTCCCGGCTGTGATGAGCAGCGCGTTTACGACGATCGTCGGACTGCTCGCGCTCGTTTTCATGAGCTTCAAAATAGGCGCAGACCTTGGGATCGTGCTCGCGAAGGGTGTTTTTTTGAGTATGATATGTACGTTCACCGTACTTCCTGCGCTTGTAATGCTTTGTGACAAGGCGATAGAAAAGACCACGAAAAAGACGTTCAACATACGCTCCGGTGCGCTTTCGACCTATGCGTCCCGCGCAGGAAAATACGTCGCTGCCGCGTTCGCCGTGCTGCTCGTCGGCTCGTACGTACTGCAGCTGAGCACTGACGTCGCATATACGCTTGATTCCGACGACACGATAAAGAACACCTTCACCTCTCAAAGCACGCTCGTCGTGCTTTACAAAAACGAAGATGAGGACGCCGTGAGCGACCTTGCCAAGCTGCTGAGCGAAAAAGACGGCGTGAAAAGCGCCGTGTGGTACTCCGGTACGATCGGAGCGCCGCTGAGCGCGGATGAGATGGCGCAGGTGCTTTCGGAAAACAATGATACGGGATCGCTCGACGCCTCACTCATAAAAACGGTTTATTACATGAGCGAGGGCGGCGAAGGCACGTCGGTAACGCTCCACGAATTTTTTGCCTTCCTGAATGACGACGTTTCGCAAAACGAGCTGTTCTCCGGGCTGTTCACCAACGAAACGGTCTCTTATGTATCGTTTGCCGCGTCGCTGACCGACCCCGATGTATTCGCGGCGACGTTGAGCGCCGAGAACATGGCGGCCCTTTTCGGAATGGATGCGCAGCAGGCTGAGCAGATATATCAGATGTATGCGTATGCAAACCCGGATTCGTATGACAAAACGCTGTCGCCCGTTCAGTTCGTGGGCTTCATCCTTGGCAGTGAGCAGCTCAGCGGCGCGCTCGACGAAACGACGCTCTCTCAGCTCACCGCTGCCGCTGCGCTCATGGAGCTCGGCGCACAGAATATCCGGTATACGCCTCAACAGATCGGCGCAATGCTCGAAACACTCGGCACAGGCGTCAAAAGTGAAGAGACAGAGCTTATGTGCGTGTATTACGCATCCCAAAGCGCGGATGTGACGACGATGACGATGGACTCCTTCGTGACGTATCTTGCGGATGCGCTTTCGGAAGATTCTGCGCTCTCTTCGCTTCTGGATGACGAAACGAAATCGCTTGTGACTCAGGCACAGCAGACGTTGAGCGACGCGAAGTCAGAGCTGTGCGGCGGGAATTATTCGCGCCTCGTTCTCACGCTCACGCTCGCGGACGAATCAGAGCAGACGGCAAAATTCATGGAGTACATCACCGCGCAATGCTCCGAAAATCTCTCCGGCAGTTATCTTATCGGCACGTCGGAAATGGTATACGAGCTTCAGCAGGACTTCGGCGACCAACTCACACTCATAACGCTGTTGAGCGCTGCGGCAATATTCATCGTCGTCGCCGTTACCTTCAGAAACCTCCTTATACCGCTGCTGCTCGTGCTGCTCGTCCAGTGCGGTGTGTTTATCACCGTCTGCGTCATCGGGCTGCAGGGGTACAGCATGTATTATCTCGCGTTCCTGATGGTTCAGTGCATACTCATGGGCGCGACGATAGACTATGCGATACTGTTTACGAATTACTACTGCAGCGCACGCGAAACGCTTGATAAAAAGCAGTCGCTTGCTGCCGCCTACGACGGCTCTATGCACACCGTCCTCACATCCGGTATGATAATGATCGTCGCGACGGGCGTCATCGGCTTCTTCTTCTCCGATCCTGCCATCGCTCAGATATGCAGAACGATCTCGATAGGCGCTCTGAGCGTCGTGCTGCTCGTGCTGTTCGTGCTTCCGTGTATGCTCGGACTTTTTGACCGGTTTATAAAAAAGAAAAAACCGCTGTAACAGACAGCAGTAAATAATATCAGCAGTGCACCGGGTGAAAACCGACGCACTGCTTGTTTATTAAATACCTTGAATTTTTACACAAAACATCTGTTCGCACCGCTGCGCGGAACATAATGCTGCTAAAACCGCATTATGTAAAAGAGCAAAAACCGGTTTTCAACACAAAAGAGTGAATTTACAATATCTTGCGTAAAGTGAAGACAAAAAACACATCATGTATGGGCAAATTTCAACTTATGCTTGTTGCATAGGCATGAGATGTTGTGAAAAAATGATGAAAATTTAGTGAATATGTCTAATTGACAGAGCGGAAAAACAGGTTTATAATTTGAACAGGTATTTGATTCACACATACCGTTTTATTTTTTAGGAGGAGAAAAAATGAACAAGTTCTTCAAAATCTCCGAGCGCAACTCAAAAGTCAGCACGGAGATAATTGCCGGACTTACGACCTTCTTCGCAATGGCGTACATCCTGTTTGTCAACCCGAATTATCTTTCGGCGACGGGCATGGAATGGGGCGGGGTATTCCTTGCAACATGTATTGCTTCCGCGATCGGCTGTATTCTCACGGCGTTCCTTGCAAACGCACCTTTTGCTCAGGCTCCCGGCATGGGCCTGAACGCTTACTTTGCTTTCACCGTAGCCGCCAGCTGGGCGATGGGCTACACGTGGCAGCAGGGCCTTACTATCGTTCTTCTTTCAGGTATCATTTTCCTTATCATAGCCGTCACTCCTTTGAGAAAGAAGATCATCAACCAGATACCGAAATCCATCAAGGCTGCTATCTCAGCCGGTATCGGTCTGTTCATCGCAATAATCGGCTTCCTCAACAGCGGAACCGGTATCGTGAAGCTCGATGCTGCCAACAACATCACGGGGCTTCAGTTTACTCTTGCAAATGACGCAGGTGAAACCGTTCTCAACTCCGCCGGACTTCTCACGATCATCGGCGTATTGATCATCGCCGTTCTCATGGCGTGGAAGGTCAAGGGCGCAATATTCATAGGCATCATAGCTACGACCCTCATAGGTATCCCGATGGGCGTCACCGTCCTTCCCGAGTCCTTCAAGGCACTCATCAGCTACGACAACCTTACGTTCAGCACTTTCTTCCAGTTCGATTTTGCAGGCATTTTTGATAAAGGCATACTGCCTCTCGTAACCGCCGTTGTATCGTTCGCGATAGTTGATATGTTCGACACCGTCGGCACGCTCATCGGTACTGCCGGCAGCGCCGGAATGCTTGACGAAGACGGCAACATGGAAGGCGGAGACAAAGCTCTCATCGCTGACGCTGTCGCTACCTGCGTAGGCGCCTGCATGGGTACCTCCACCGTTACGACGTACGTCGAATCCTCCACCGGTATCGCCGAAGGCGGCAGAACGGGGCTTACCTCTCTCACCGTCGGTATACTCTTCCTTCTCGCGATCGTTCTTTCACCTATCGCCGGAATAATCCCCGGTGCGGCAACCGCTCCGGCGCTCATAATCGTCGGCGTGCTTATGATGAGGGGTGTCAAGGATATTGACTGGAACGATATAGAGGTCGCGATACCTGCGTTCCTGACGATCACGATCATGCCGTTCGGTTACAGCATATCCGACGGTATCGGCTTCGGCTTCATCTCCTACACCATCATCAAGATGTGCCGCGGCAAATTCAAGGAAGTCCCGATACTCATGTACATCGTATCGGCTCTGTTCATTGCAATGTATATCCTCAAGAACATCTGATAGAATTTCTTTCAAGCTGTGTAAAAAGGCGCGGACATGAGTCCACGCCTTTTTGTTTTTCATTTTTTATACGGGGAAGCTGTCGCCGCATGAGGCTTTTTTTGCCGCTTTGAACAGCTCGCCGTCTTTTTTCGTTACGCATTCCGTTTTGATTGTACCGTCGCCGCAACACAGCGTGAGCGTCATCCTGTTTTTGTCTGTCAGCGGGTGGCGCAGTATGCGCGAACTGCACTGCGCGGCAGGCTCCCGAGTGAATGCAAGGTAGAAGAATTTTTCGTCCTCATATGGCGCGTCGCCGCCCTTGAGGAGCTTATGCAGCTTCGAACGCGCTACGCGGCAGGTGAAGTTGCACCAGTCGTTTTCTCCGAGCGGACAGCCGCCCGCGTGCGGACAGGGCGCCGCAAGATATGCTCCGTCCGAAAGCAGCTCACTGCGTACCTCCATCATCTGCGAATACGAATCAGGTGTGCCGGGCGCGACGATCAAAAGCAGCTTGCCGGTGCGTTCCCAAAGCATACGCGCCGTTTTGAGCCGCTGCGCCTGCGTCATTTCTCCGAGTAGGTAAGAAGCAATTACAAGATCGTATTTTTCATCGGGCAGCATGACGGCAGCATCATTGCGTATCCAGCTTACGCGGCACAAAAGCGATTCATCGGCGCTCATGAGTTTTTTTCCGAGCTTTATCATTTCCGCTTCGCGTTCAACGCACGTTATGCACTCACCGCCGCCCGTAAGCTCTGACAACGCCCACGCCGCAGTACCCGTTCCGGCGCCTGCGTCAAGCACAGTCTCCGGTTTCATCCGACAGCATCCAAACGCGTATTTCAATGATGTGAGCAGCGCGCTGTACGTCGCCGGCATACGTACCGCCGCGTAAACAGCGCTGTCGAGTTCAGTGACCGTGATCCGTTTTCCGTCTCCCGACGATTCACGGTAACGCAGTGAAAGCTCTCGTGAAGCTTTCACGAGAGATGAATTCTGAAACGGTGCAACGTTGCTTTCTATCGCGTTTTTGAGTACAGTCGGAAGCTCCATGAATACTCTCCTTGATTTTGTGATAACTATGATAAGAAATAAAGCTGTTTGCGCGACAAAGTTACTTCAGTAAAGCGAAAATGCTTGCGCGGCAAAAAGTTTGTCTGCAAGGGCATTTTCGCGAGGCCGTCGATGCTGCAGGTGCGCGAAGCGCACAAGCGGCGAAGCCGCAAAGGCTTGCGAAGCAAGACTTCTGCAAGTATTATACCACGAAGCGAAAATGCTTGCTGGCAAGGGCATTTTCGCGAGGCCGTCGATGCTGCAGGTGCGCGAAGCGCACAAGCGGCGAAG
>CAZFZL010000061.1:0-8862 GCA_964523005.1 uncultured Oscillospiraceae bacterium | reverse complement strand
GGGGTTTTTAAGCATATGTGTCGGCGTATCGCGTGGTGTGCTCATTTTCATGCTGCGGAACTTTAATATTTTGAATAGCTTTTTACCTTTACCCACCCGTTTCTGTTTAAAAAGAACTGGACCCGGATCGTCTATTACAATAGCTAACGATATTATAATAAAAAGCCATGATAAACATATAATCGCTATAAACGAAAGTATTATGTCGAAAAACCGTTTAAAAAATGCTTTGTACATATTGGAACCTCGCGATAATTCGTTATTCATTTCTTCGTGGACAACTTGATGAGATAAAAATAATTATATAAAATTCATTACCTTTGTCAGGAATGAATTTTTGTCATCAAGGACTTTAACAATAGGAATATTTTTAATCATCTTGGGCTATAACATCAAATCTTGGTACGCTTCTCGATTCAAATCTCTTAAACGCCATCAAACAGATTTGGTTCGTGGCCGGTTCTTTCAAAATGTTCTTGTTCCCAATTTGTGTTAGCGTTGCATTGTGTTAAAACAGGAGTATCTTCCAATGTGATAGACAATGTTCCGTCCTCAACGCAAATACAACTAACCGTTTTGTTCTTTCCCCATTCGTCATTAGAAAACTCAGCAGGGTCAGAAAAAATCTTACTTTGATTGTTATATTTGCATATTAATTTGCCCTTTAAAATTTGAATAGTCTCGTCGGATTTGATTATCATGGTTTAGTTCCTCCGCTATAATTTTTATGAATATTTAAATATTGTTTGAATTATGTATTTACGATTACAAATTTAACCAGTTATCTTTATAATCCTGCTCGATGTATTAAACAATTTCGACATTACTATTTGTTACTTTATCTATTGACACATGCGCTTGTTTGTTATATTATACTTATGAAAAACAATTGTTATTAGTGGGAGTTTGCTCTTTTTTAAAAGGTATAAAAGTATGTAAAGCTTATTTGATAATTCAATTATGAATTAACCTTCAAACGCTTTTATCGAGCCACAAATACATTTATTAAGATTTATGATTCTATAAAAATGCTTAAAAACCCTTATACAGCAAGGCTTTTCAGGTTTTGTCCCTATTATTACTCAAGCAAGACTCGTCTTACGAAGAATCTTTCCGATTCGTATTATCCACTGCTCCGGATTTTGCAGCATGTGAGTCGGCATATCATGAGGCGTGTCGATTCGCATTGTGCGGAACTTCAGAAGGTTGAAATATGTTTTATATATTTTCACCCGTTTTTGCTTGAACAGCACCGGACCGGGCGAGGTTGCTATAATAATTTTTGTACATATATATCCTCGTGATAATCATTAACTTTTGCCGCTATATTTCCACAACGCTGCCGCTCTGTACCTTTCGCAGCGACTCCACGGTGCATTTGTTCTTCACCATCGCGCCGCAGTCGATATGGCAACAGTCTTTCAGTACCGCGTCGTGATCGATAATCGCGCCAGAACTGATAAAACAGCCCTTGCCGATCGTCACGTTGGCACTGATATTCGCCTTTGCTTCAACAATTGATGCTGTTCCTATTTTTGCGCTCGGACTGACACCGGCATCACGGTGAACGATTTTAGGCAGAATGAATCCGGCTTTTTCCAGCTTGTCTATCCACTTGGAGCGGAGATCATTTTTTCCGAACGACACGAACGCTATCGGATATTCGTCAATATAATTTTTATAATTATCACATATGTCGATAGCTGCTGTCTTTTGCGGGTCGTCGTCAAGAAAATCGATCTTCTCAAAAATGCACATGCTCTGTGCTGTCTCTTTCACGACCTGCCCCTGACCTCCCGCGCCCAATATGAGCAGATTCATATGTTTCACGCCGGACTTCTTCGGGACTTCGATTCCAAGAATCGCGTTTCGCTTTTCTTCGGCTTCCGCGTAGGTCTTGCTGTAACAGTAACCGTATATAATTTTTCCCTCGTCGGTGCGGGATTTGATGTACCGCGCTTCAAAACGTCCGTCGGCGCGTTCGCGGATATTCGGCCCTGTTTTCATGTTTCGACCCCGTTCGCAATATTTTTCATATTCATAATATTATATACCGATATGACCACCTATGCCAATAGATAGTGACTGTTATTGCGATTTTTTCGAGTTTTATATTTTGTGTTAGCAGTCATATTAGCAGTTGTTTGCAAAATTTCTATTACTTTTTGACACAAATGTCGCGATGGCATTAACAGTCACCGCGGCTCGCTTACACTATTCGGTTGCAATAAGGTTTTTTAGAAAAGTTTCGCTCTGTACATTTCAACGCCGAAGCTTGATTCTTTTCGCTCGATGAACTCCGGGGGAAGCTTCGGCAGATACATTTTCGTAAACGCCGTGCTGCCGAAATACGCGTCAAGGTTGGTTTGCGGTATTATCGCCCAGCCGCCGTCACACGGCTTATTTGCAATATAATATTCCGCAAGCGTACGCGTGATTTTAAATGGAATTTCCCTCGGCGTGACCGATTCCACCCATACGACCACAAGGCAATTGGCACACGCGAATACCGCGCGGTGCTCAAGGGTGAGAGTTGGAAATTCAATCTTATCAAGGACTTGGAAGCGTTTCAGCAGTGGGCAAAGGAGGCGGTGACCTTTCAGCCGACGCTGCATCAGATGATTTCAGAACTGGCAACGAAATCGGAGACGACGGAACAGACGGGAAATTCCTTCGCTCTGTACCGGCTCGCGAAAATTTATCTTTATGAAGCGGGTTATTATAACAGGCGCAGGGCGGTGGAGTATCTTGAACGCTCCGCGAAATGCGGCAATATTTATGCGTACAATACGCTTCAAAGAATGAGCGGACATTCATCCTTCACTGTTGCGGCTGGTGTCTCCGGAATCGTCGCCGGGCTTGCGGGAATGTTCGAGCGGCGAAAAGTTGAGGACTGCACCACGCTTCCCAAACCGGATGAAGAAAAGAAACGGCGCAGATACGAACAATCCATGTGAAAGAGGGGGAGAGAATCATTATAGAAGATCATGAATTCGCAACGGAAAGCCGCCGAAATGTATATTACGGTAGCTTTCCGTCGAAAGTAATAGTGATGACGAAAGCAGAGTGACTGCATGAACGAGGCAAGCAACCACGCAAAGGAGCGGCAGACGGCGGTGAAAATTTGGCTCTTGTAGTTCAATAATTATCTCTGTGAAAACGGAGTGATAACCGAGTCAGAGCGCAACCGCATGGTATCAAAAATCGCGAACCGAAAGAAGCTGACGCACACAGCTCACAAAGCCTTACCGCCGAAAGAACACGAAATGATACTGTAAAAACCGCGGGTCACCGTGCGGAAACGCACAGTGACCCGGTACATATAGTATTCGGAAAAAGTTTTGCGGTTATAAACCGAAAAACTAATTAACATTTTATCGAACTGCAAATATAAGTTGATTTTAGGGAAGTTTTACTTGAAAAAAATGATATCAGTGTTATAATATGCATGAAGCGGTAATGACAATAACAGACCTGCTCAAGAGGAACGCAAAACAGAAAAGGAAACACGACAAAGCCCGGTGCCCTTTCCGACCGGTGCGCCGACAGCCTTTTCCTTCGGCATCCGCAACTTTTACGTCGCCGACCCGGAGGGCAACCTGCTTGAAATCGGAAGTACACACGAAGAATAACTGAATGGAGAATAAAACAATGAAAAAAAAGATCGGCTGCTGCGGACTTGACTGCGAAAAATGCGACGCGTACATAGCGACAATCAATAACGACGAAGCCCTGAGAGCGAAAACAGCGAAGCTTTGGAGTGAGCTCAACGGAGTCGAGATCCTACCGGAAATGATTAACTGCGAGGGTTGCCGCGCGGATGGGGCGAAAACCTATTTTTGCAGCGATATGTGCGAAATCCGCAAATGTGCTTTTGGCAAGGGTTACGAAACCTGCGGTGAATGCGCCGAAATGGATAGCTGCAAAACGGTTGCGCAGATACATGACTACAGCGAGGACGCAAAGGCAAATTTGGAATAACACAGCGAAGCAATGCGCTCTCGGTAATGGTATAGACGTATAAAAAAACAACGGCAATGGGCGGCGTAAAACCGAGCATTGCCGATATTTTATCAAAAATTTACATTCATAAATAAGAAGAGACGACGCAAAATATTGTCAGAGCAAAAAAGCTCACGGCGATAAGCCGATCAAGCAAGAAGGAGATAATGAAATGGCTAAGTCACTTATTCCCGAAGCAAGAGACGCTATGGATAAGTTCAAGATGGAAGCTGCGAGCGAAGTAGGCGTCAACCTCAAGCAGGGTTATAATGGCGACCTCACCGCGAAGCAGGCAGGTTCCGTCGGCGGACAGATGGTCAAGAAGATGATCGAGAACGCTGAGAACGCAATGAAGACCGGCAAATAAGAGCACTGAAAAATCAAGTGCAGATCACTATAAAGAAAAGCAGCGGTCGTTCGACCGCCGCTTTTCTGCGTTTCGCGAGGACTTTATTCGTAATCGACGACGCTTGCCCACTTAAGAAGAAATTCGCGTTCTTCCGGCTTGCCCTTGACTGACTGTGAAGCGGCGACGATCGGAAGCCACTGTTGTACATACTGCTTCGCGGTGTCGCTCTTTTTGCAGAAAAGCGCGAGGTATTTTTCCGCAAGCTTTATGTCTCCGGCGAGAGAGAAGAGCAGATATGTGCGCGCAACATCGGCAGACGCGTTGCCTTGCGTCGCGTGAGACCAGTCGAGGATGAACGGCGTACCGTCAGGCGTTACGATGATGTTTGACATATTGAAATCGCCGTGGCATACCTTTGTGTGCGTAGGCATTCCCTCAAGTCTCGTGTGAAGCTCGTAGCGAGTTGTAGCGTCAAGGGAGGACTCCGATATTTTACGATTCATCTTATCCTTTAGCTTGTTCAACAGAGGAGCTTTCTTTGAGTGTATCTCCATCTGAAGCGATACAAAAATATCGAGGTATTCGTCTTCCTTGTCGGGATTCTCGCGCAGCAGCTCGGTAAGCGTTTTGCCTTCGATAAATTCAGTGACGATCGCCCAGCAGCCGTCTTCGGTTATCATGACCTCAAACAGTCTCGGAACGTTCAGACCCGTCTCTTCGGCTCTCGCGTGGTTGAGCGCTTCGTTGAGCACGTCGGATTTTTTATATCCCGGCTCAAATACTTTTATCACACGGTTTTTGTCTTTGTAGATCGTCTTATTCGTGCGTTTTGCGAGAACGGTGTCGTATTTGTATTCCATTTCTGAATGCCTCCTTATATTTGGGTGTGCGTACCGTAATATGCGTTAAGGTACAGCTGCTTGATTTCGCTTATGAGCGGATAGCGCGGGTTAGCGCCTGTGCACTGGTCGTCAAACGCCATAGCCGACATTTCGTCGAGCGTTGCAAGAAAAGCCTCTTCGGTGATGCCGTATTCTTTTATGCTGTGCTTGATGCCGATGATGTCCTTGAGCTCGCGTATCTTCGCGACGAGTCCTTCCAGCTTCTCAGCGTCGTTCTTGCCCTTGACTCCGAGATAGTCGGCGATCTCAGCGTAACGGCTGAGCGTGTGCGGATAAACGTACTGCGGGAATGTGCCCATCTTCGTGGGAACTTCAGCTGCGTTGAAGCGCATCACTTCTTCGAGCACGAGCGCTATTGCTACGCCGTGCGGCAGGTGATGGTATGCGCCGAGCTTGTGAGCCATTGAATGGTTGATGCCGAGAAATGCATTTGCGAAAGCCATACCCGCCATCGTAGCGGCGTTTGCCATCTTTTCTCTTGCTTCTGGATCGCTTGCGCCGTTATTGTAGGCGCGGGGCAGATATTCGAATATCATCTTGAGTGCGCGCAGCGCGATTCCGTCGGTGAAATCTGTAGCCATGACCGATACGAACGCTTCGATCGCATGAGAAACGGCGTCGATGCCGGATGCGCTCGTGAGTCCCTTGGGTGCGTTCATCATCATGTCCGCGTCGACTATCGCCATGTTAGGCATAAGCTCATAATCGGCAAGCGGATATTTGGCGCCCGTTGTCTCGTCGGTGATGACGGCGAAGGGAGTGACCTCACTGCCGGTTCCGGCAGAGGTCGGGACGGCGATGAAGTATGCTTTTTCGCCCATCTTCGGGAACGTGTATACTCTCTTGCGAATGTCCATAAAGCGCATCGCCATATCTGCGAAGTCGGCCTCCGGATGCTCGTACAGTACCCACATGATCTTGCCTGCGTCCATAGCGGAGCCGCCGCCGATCGCGATTATGCAGTCAGGCTCAAACGAGAGCATCGCCTTTGCGCCTTCTCTTGCGCAGCCGAGCGACGGATCAGGTGCAACGTCCCAGAAGGTCGTGTGCTGTATGCCCATTTCGTCGAGCTTGTCGGTTATCGGCTTTGTGTAGCCGTTTTTATAAAGGAAGCTGTCGGTGACGATGAATACCTTTTTCTTATTCAGCACCTGACCCAATTCGTTGAGCGCTACCGGCAGGCAGCCCTTCTTGATGTAGACCTTTCCGGGTGTTCTGAACCAAAGCATATTCTCTCTCCTTTCGGCGACCGTTTTTATATTGAGAAGCTGTTTCACTCCGACATTTTCGGATACGCTGTTGCCGCCCCATGAGCCGCAGCCGAGCGTAAGCGAGGGAGTGAGCGCGAAGTTGTATATGTCGCCGATACCGCCCTGTGACGACGGTGTGTTGAGCAGTACGCGACAGGTCTTCATAGCCTGCTCGAACTGAGCGACCTTGTCCTTCTGCGTGGCGACGTTGATATAGAGTGACGAGGTGTGGCCGTAACCGCCGTCGGCGATGAGCTTTGTCGCCTTCGCAACAGCATCGTCAAACGTCTTTGCCTTGTACATCGCAAGCACGGGCGAGAGCTTCTCATGCGCGAATTCTTCGGACAGATCGGTGCTGTCCACTTCGCCGATGAGAATCTTGGTGCTTTCGGGAACCTCGATGCCGGCGAGAGACGCTATCCTGTGAGCTGTCTGACCGACTATCTTTGCGTTGAGTGCGCCGTTGATGAGGATGGTCTTTCTGACCTTTTCCTTCTCGGCGTTGTTGAGGAAATAGCAGCCTCGCTTCGCAAATTCCGCTTTGACTGCCGCGTAGACGTCGGCGAGGACGATCGTGGACTGCTCGGACGCGCATATCATGCCGTTGTCGAATGTCTTGGAATGGATTATCGAGTTGACGGCGAGTATCACGTCGGCGCTCGAATCAATGACCGCGGGCGTGTTGCCGGGGCCTACACCGACGGCAGGCTTGCCTGATGAATAAGCTGCTTTGACCATTCCCGGTCCGCCGGTGGCAAGGATTATGTCCGCTTCCTTCATCAGCAGGTTCGTCATCTCGAGCGACGGCACATCGATCCATGTGATGATGTCCTCCGGAGCGCCTGCCTTGACGGCTGCTTCAAGAATGATGCGTGCCGCTTCTGCGGTGCATTTTTTTGCTCTCGGATGCGGACTGATGATGATACCATTGCGGGTCTTAAGCGCGAGAAGCGTCTTGAAGATGGCGGTGGAGGTCGGGTTCGTCGTAGGGATGACGGCGGCGATAATTCCGACAGGCTCGGCGATCTTCGTTATGCCCATCGCAGCGTCTTTCTCGATGACACCGCATGTTTTGACGTTCTTGTAGGCGTTGTAGATGTATTCGGCTGCGAAGTTGTTTTTGATAACCTTGTCCTCCGCGATGCCCATTCCCGTTTCCTCTACTGCCATGAGTGCAAGCTCGACGCGCTTGTGGTTTGCTGCGGTAGCGGCGGCTTTGAATATTTTATCTACCTGCTCCTGAGTGTAGTATGCTTGCGAGAATTTTTCCTGTGCTGCTCTTACGCGTGCGAGCGCCTCTTCGAGCGCAGGTACACTGTCAATGATCTTTCTGTCCATGATTGTTGCCTTTCCTTTCATATATCTTCTTTATCGTCCGGTGTTAAATGTTGTGACAGCACCGCGAGCGACGCCGCCATGTTTTCGTTCTTGATGAGTATGTGCTTCGGCGCAGTTAGATGCGCCGGCGCGAAATTCCATATCGCTTTGACCCCGCATTCGACGAGTTCGTCGCACGCTTCCTGCGCATACGGTGCAGGGACCGTTATTATCCCGATCACCGCGTTGATCTCCCGGACATTGGCGGAAAGCTTTTCCATCGGGAAGACCGGCTTCGACGCGACTGACGGCTTTGCCGGATCACTGTCGAACGCAGCCGCTATGTCAAGCCCGTATTCCGCGAACCCTCCGTACGACATCAGCGCGCTTCCGAGCTTTCCTGCTCCGATGAGCACCGCTTTCTTTGTCTTTCCGTATCCGAGAAACAGCTCGATCGCCTTCGTCAGCTCCAGCGTCGGGTACCCGACCTTGGGTCTGCCCTTATCACATACGAGCGCCAGATCCTTGCGTACCTGTATTTCTCCGAGTTCCAGCGCGTCCGCGAGCATCTTTGCCGATATATTCGGCTCCGAGCGAAGCGGCTCCGTCTTCAGACAGCTCAAATACAGCGGCAGCCTTTGCAGTGTGTGGACTGACATTCCTTTTTCCATTTCACCTACCGCTCCTTTCTTTTACGAGTTTTCACCCGCTTGCCCCGTGTTATTCGGTTTACGCTTTTATTATACCATTTTTAGATGAATTGTAAAGATGCGCAATCAACAAATCGATATAAAAATATCGATAAAATGTTATCCATTATGACGAAGCCTGTTTTTGTATCGACGCTATTGAAAAACGGAAGTATATGTGCTATTATTAATAGAAGAAAAAAAACGGCAGGGCAGTTCAATGACAGACGAAACGTGGAGAATAATCGCGGGCAACGCAGTGTCGGCAGTCGGAATGGCTGTGTACTGCGTCAGCTCGCTTCAAAAAGATAAAAAAAGGATGTCTTTCGCTGGCTTTATTTTTTATAATAATT
>CAZFZL010000060.1:0-9263 GCA_964523005.1 uncultured Oscillospiraceae bacterium | reverse complement strand
TCTTTTCCGTTATCTATCGCTTCGTAGTCGAGCATTTTTCTGTTTATGGAGGTCTCTTTCGTTTTGAGTGAACGAATGTAGGCGTTGAGCGTGTCGAAGTCGTAGCGGTCGATGAGCACATTGGTAGCGCCGTTGTCGCTTGATGCGATCATCATCAGCAGAAGCGTGTCGAGCGCCGCGCTTTCAAGATTGAGCTCTCCGAGCGCGCTTGCGTGTGTTTTGTCGCAGAAACGAACCGTGGCGTTCACATCGTCGTGCTCGAGTGCGTATGAGAGCAGAAACAGCTTTATGACGCTCGCAGAACGAAAGCGCATATCGGCATTGTGCGTGATATACGGCGTTCCTCCCACGGGGCATATGACGCACGCCGTGTTCGGGATCAGGTGTTCCTTCAGGCGGTCTGTGAAATCGTGCATATCTCAGAAGCCTTTCCTATGTTATATATTCCAAGCCCTTTGCGGGATTCTGTCGGTGTTATGAAGCGTCCCTGAAATACCGTTGAGCTGCTGCACGGGACATATTCGCAGAGCATTGCTGCATCCAGATCATACATCGTTATCTCGCTTCTTGCACAGGCAAGGTGCGCGGCGGCTATTATTCCGACGGTGTCTTCGAGCATACAACCGAGCATACATCCCTTCGCGCCGTATTCACGAGCCGTGTCGCATATTTTCAGAGCGCCGGATATTCCGCCGCTTTTCATGAGCTTTATGTTTATCATTGAAGCCTGCCGCGTTTCGAGTATACGCTTCGCGTCGCGATCTGAAAAAACGCTTTCATCTGCGAGCAGCGGAATGCTGAGCGTTTCGGCGAGCTTTGATGAGCTTTCGTAGAATTTCAACGGCTGCTCGATCAGTTCGGGCGACAGTCCGAGCTTTGTGCAGTGTGCTTCGACGCGTATGGTGTCGTTTTCGCTCCATCCCTGATTTGCGTCGAGGCGTATCGTCACGCCGCTGCCGCTTACGAGCGGAGCTATCGCTTCAAGACGGGCAATGTCGTCATCAGCGCCTGTTCCGAGCTTTATTTTGAGTATATTCCAGCCGTCGGCTATTGCCGCGGCAGTATCATGAGCCATTTTTTCGGGCGTACCGAGCGCGATCGTTATATCGCTTTCAAGCGTCTTCGCTCCGCTGCCGCCAAGGTAGGCGTAAAGCGGAAGCCTTGCCTGCTGTGAAAGCAGGTCATAAAGCGCGATGTCGCAGGCTGCCTTCGGCGAGGTATTGTGGATGAGCGAGCCGTCGAGCATATCCAAAAGCTCCGGCGACAGCTCTTTTCCGATGATGCGCGGGATAAGATAGTCGCGCAGCGCGCAGACTATTGAACCGGAGGTGTCTCCCGTGATCGCTGCCGTAGGAGAAGCTGAGCCGTAACCGGTGAGATTTCCGGCGTGAAAAGCGACTATGAACGCTTCAGCACTTTCGACCCGGCGCAGCGACGTCACAAACGGCGTTTTAAGAGGAGTTGTTCTGTACAGTATACTGACTGAGTTAATTTTCATCCGCATTCCCCTTGCCGTGTTTTTGCTTTATCGAGTCCCAATAAGCCCTGTACGCAAGCTCCGTCTTGTTGTCGCACGGTGTATAGTAAGTCTTGTTTTTGAGTTCATCAGGCAGATACTGCTGATCGACGTAAGAGTCAGGATAACAATGAGGGTATTTATAGTTGCTTTCGCCGCCCGTTCTGAGATACGGCGGGATGTTCAGGTCGCCTGAAACATCCTTTGCCGCGAGGTCGTAGGCAGAATATGCGCTGTTGGATTTCGGTGCGACGGCGAGCAGCACGGCGGCGTGTGCAAGCGGGATGCGTGCTTCGGGCAAGCCGAGCTGGAGTGCGCTGTCGACGCAGCTTTTCACAACAACACACGCGAGCGGATACGCCATTCCGATGTCTTCGCTCGCAATAACGAGCAGCCGGCGGCACGGCGACAGCAGATCGCCGCCTTCAAGCAGGCACGCAAGATAATACACGGCGGCGTCGGGGTCACTGCCGCGTATGGATTTCTGGAGTGCGGAGAGCAGGTCGTAATGCGCGTCGCCGTCACGGTCAAAGCGCATTGAAGAGCGCTGCGAAAATTCACGCGCCATCTCTTCCGTGAGCGTATCACCGCACGAGAAAAATACGTTCTCAAGCGTGTTTATCGCTTTGCGCACGTCGCCGCCGCATGAGGCAGCGATGATTTCAGGTACGCCGGCTTCGAGCTTCTTCGTTTCTTCGGTCTCTGTGCACAGGAGCGTGAACGCGCGCGACAGTGCCCTGACAGTCTCGCTTTTTTCGACGTTTTTGAATTCAAAAACGCTTGAGCGCGAAAGAAGAGCGCTGTAAAGCGCAAAAAAAGGATTCTCCGTAGTGGAGCAGATAAGAGTGACTCTGCCGTCCTCTATGTATTCGAGCAGACTTTGCTGCTGCTTTTTGTTGAAATACTGGATCTCGTCGATATAGAGAAGCACACCGCTGCTGCCGGAAAGCGTTTCGGACTGCGCGAGCACGTTTTTCACGTCGGCAAGTGACGCGACAGTGGCATTGAGCTTGCAGAAATACATTCCTGCCATGCGCGCTATGATGTCGGCGGCTGTTGTTTTTCCGGTGCCGGACGGTCCGTAGAACACCATGGAAGGGAAATGACCCGATTCTATCATGCGTCTGAACGGCGCACCGGGTTTGAGCAGATGCTTCTGACCGACTATGTCGTCCAGCGTTTTAGGTCTTATACTGTCTGCCAGCGGCATACGGTCAGCTCCTTCATATTTATTCAGATTATTCTATCATATACGAGCGTTTTTGTCAACACTTAGGCTCGTCTAATTCGATTTCAGAACGGGAGCGTTTTGCAAGCAGAACGTTCATCAGCGCGCCCGTCAGGAGGATGCTGACGCAGGCGTGAAGCCACAGCAGAAGCAGTATAACGGCGGTGAGGCTGCCGTAGACGCTCGAATAATTTGAAAAATTATCCACAAAAAAAGCGAATACAAGTGAAAAAATGAGCCAGCCGCCTGCCGCGGTGAGCGAACCGGGCATATGCGAGAAGAAAGCGAGCCGTTCCTTTTGCCGGTGAGAAGCGGCACAGAAGGTCGCGCAGAACAGGAAGGTGAGCACGCAGAACAGAAGCAGGTATCTCACGCCTGCCGAAAGCGCAGTGAATTCGGACAGCGAAGGGAAGCGCTCTGTCAGAAAATCGATGATTGTGCTTCCGAACACGAGCACGAGCAGCGTAATAGTCAACGCCGCGCCGTATAACAGCGCGTAGATCAGTGACGCGAGCTGTTCTTTGATGAAATTTCGTGACTTATCGTTTTTGTATATGTGCTTTATCGAAGACATTACTGTGCGTATGCCGCGTGATGCCGACCAAAGCATTGCGATAAAGGCGACGGGAACGAGTGACAGTCCTGCCTGAAATGCTTCCGAGGTGACCTGTATTATGAGCGGACGGGTGGTTTCGGGCAGCATCATGAGCAGCTCGCTGACAGTCGATGCGACGCCCGGAATATAACGGAGCATCGCGACGATGATGATCAAAAACGGGATCAGCGAGAGAAAAATGTAGTATGAAGACTGGGCAGCATAGGCGTTTATTTTCTCGTTCGAGTATTCCTGTGCAAAACTGCCCAGCTTCAATGCAAGCTTTTTCATTAGGTATGTCTCCTTAATGCCACAGGCTGAAAATGCCCGGCTGAATTATTGTGTTCAGCCGGGCAAAGTTTATTCTTTTACTGTGCTTTTGGCTTCTTTTTCAGAATTATAATTATTAATGCCGCAACCGCCGCGAGTACTGCGATCCCTATTCCGACGTAGAGCCATACGCCGCTGCCTTTTTCATCATCCGTGTTGCTTTCCTGTGAGCTTTCGGCCTGTTCGGAAGCGTCTGACTGTTCAGCTGATTCTTCAACGCTTTCGTCCGATACTTCGGCGCTTTCGTCCGATTCTTCAACGCTTTCGCCGGAGGCTTCGATGCTTTCGTCTGACACTTCGCTGCTTTCGTTTGTGCTTTCATCGGAGACGATATCACTTTCGTCGGATTGTTCCTTCGAAGGCTCAGTGCTTTCGGTCTTGCTCTCTTCCTTGCTTTCGGTCTTGCTCTCTTCCTTGCTTTCATCGCCTTCAATGTTCGGGTTATCGCCGAGGTCGCGGTCGGCGGAAGCGACGGGGTCGAGCTTAGGCGAATACGTTACGTTCACCTCGATCTCTGACACGAACGAGAATGATCCGGTCGAATTCCATTTGATTTGAACATATCTTCCAGAAGCGCTGCCGAGGTCGATCTCAGGCGTTACAAGCTGGATCGAACCCGGAATCGTTATAGACGAATTGACGCCTGCCTGCGTAAATCCGCTCGTCGCGGAGTCAGAGGTGTAGACTGTGATCTTCGTCGGGAGGGTACAGCCTGCGGCGCTGTCGTAATAGAAGGTCATCGTCACACCGCTGAGCGATTTGTATTTTTCGCCGAGGTCGAGAGTTACGACATGATAACCGTTCTCGAGAAACGTTTTATGAAATCCCGTCCAGCACGCGCCATATCCGGGTGTGCCGTAATCGCCGTCAGTCAGCTCAGTATTGTTCGCATCGTCATAGTTGGGAGTCGTCGCCCAAACACCGGAGCGTGTATACGATCTGCCGGCGGCTATGTTATGTGTTATACTGCCGGTCGCAGCATATGCGCTCTTGAGTGAAAGATAAGCCATGTTGAGCGTTGCCTGTGTTGCGCTGCTGTCGGCGAGTGCTTTGTTGGCGCTGCTGAGCGCGGTACGCAGCTGCTTCCATGCATGGGCTGAATAGTCAGAATAGCTTGCATCGTCATATATTTCGGCGACGAGGCTAAGCAGCTTCGTGCGCACACCGACCGCCTGATTGAGATCATACAGTGCGTTACGGTAGTCGCCCGTCATGGAGAGCTTATTGCCCTTAACCGCGACTGCCGCGTTATATGCTGCCTTGATCGCGGAATCCTTTTTCATTTCGCTTGTGACACCCTTTATAGCGCTGTTGAGCGCCGCGGCGATGTCGTCGTCGATTGCGTCCGAGCCGCCGCGT
Source organism: uncultured Oscillospiraceae bacterium (assembly GCA_964523005.1). Classification (GTDB taxonomy): domain Bacteria; phylum Bacillota; class Clostridia; order Oscillospirales; family CAG-382; genus UMGS1307. The sequence continues at coordinate 4,235 of CAZFZL010000060.1, read as the reverse complement.
TCGATGAGAAGTATGCTGTTGGCTACGCCGCGCCCTGTGCCGTACACCTGCTCAAGCGTGCCGTTATTGTCGAGCACAAGCTGTGAAGAGCCGCCGCCGTCCAAGTTGTAGGCGGTCACGCAGCCTGCGTCAATGAACATCTTGGCGAAAGTGTCGCATGTCACGCCGTTTGCGCCGTTCACATCGTCGCCTTCGGCGACGAGGATAACGACGGTGCCGTCTGCTTTGAAGCCTATACCGGTACGCGGACGTTCGGTCGAATAAGCAGGCAGAGACGAAATGACAGAGCTGACGGCCTTTTTGTTGACGACGAATGCGTCAAAGAGGACGGATGTTGCCGTGTGGGCGCTTTTCATGATATCCTTTGAAGATGAGATCGATTCTTCAACGGCAATATCTATCTGGTCGCCGACCTTGATCGTTTTTGCGTATGTCTGGAGCGAAGAGCCGTTTTTTATAAAAAGCACAAATTGGTCAGAGGTAAATTCGGAGCAGTACGAATCGGTGCGTATCTCCACGACCTTGGCGGTGCAGGTGCGTCCGACGGAAATTTCAGTGTTTTCAAGCTTTTCGCACACTATTTCGATGCCGGGCGCCGACTCGACCGAATCAGTCTTCGTTCCGCAGCAGGAGTCCCAGAGGTATATGCCGCTGCTCCACTCCGAGCTGCGCTTGTTTATAAACGTGAGCGCGCTTGAGGAGCCGTTTTTCCATTCCGTGCCGTTGACGCAGAGCTTGTAGGCGAGCTTGGATTTTATGGCGTCAATGCTGCCGTCGGAGCCGAACGCAAGAACGGTGCCTTCGGTGCCGGTCTGAGCCTGAGCGATCCTGCCGTCGGTTATGTACATACCGTAGCCGACGAGAACGCCTGCCGTTCCGGTGCTCATCGAGAAGAATTCGTTGTTGACGCCGGCGACGACGTTGTAATCGGTGTACTGTTCACAGCGCGTCGCGGTCGCGAGCGTTTTGAACTGCCAGCCGCTGTTGCCGTTGTCGACATAGGCGAGCACGTTGGAATCTTCCGGATCGTAAACGAGCGAATGCACGATACCTGAAGCGCTTGATGAATCGGTGTAGTTGAACGTGGTGTAGTTGAGACCGAGACCTTTCAGCGAGGATATCCCGCTGCTGCCTATCGCGGCGGACGGGAGAAGGACTGAAAAGAGCAGCAGAAATGCAAGAGTAACGGACAGCGCGTTTTTCAGTTTTTTCATTGTAGTGCCTTTCGGTTTTATTTTTTCTTTTTATATTTTTCTATCGCAATGACATACGGTGCGTCAGGTGAATTGATCAGCCGCAGGTATGATACGCAGTAGTGCAGCTTGTCGAGCGTGCTAAGCTTTTCGGTGAGCAGATCGCCTTCGGTAGTGCCTTCCGAGTGACCGGGGTAGACGGAAACGGTAATTATGCCGCCCTCTCTGAGCATTGCGACGGCGGAATCGACGGCCTTGAGTGTGCTTTCACGCAGTGTGTGTATGCTTTTGTCGCCGCCGGGCAGCCATCCGAGGTTGAACATTCCGGCATCGATCGGGCCGTCTATATATTCGGCTGCGTTAGCGTGCGAATCCTTTATGAGTATGGCGTTCGTGACGCCTGACTCATCGAGAAGCTTTTTGGTATTGTTGAGTGCCTGCTGCTGTATATCGAAGGCGTATACCTTGCCTTCCGGCACGAGCCGGCACAGGAAAAGCGTGTCATGACCGTTGCCCATCGTAAAATCCGCGACAGTCCCGTTTTCAGGCACTGCGGACGTTATGAAGCTCTTTGCGTAATCAAGAAGCTGGAGCATTTTTTTAATCCTTTTCTTTTTTTATAAAGATCTCAACGTAAAGAAAGCGTACGCTTTGCGTGTCTGAAAGCGCAAATACAGAGGCGTACAGCGTATCGCCGAACGAAGCGAGCGCGCCGGTGAGCACGTCGAAGGGGCGCTTCAGCCTGCCGATGCGAATGCTGTCTTTTGAAAGGATAAAATCGCTGCCGCATTGCACTATATCAAGGCGGTCGCCTGCAGATAGCCCCGACAAGTCGTCGGGAAGCGTTTCGGCGAGCATGTATGAGGTTCGCGGCTGTGCGTCATAGATCTTAAGCTGATGCTCATAAAGCGTACCGTAATGAGGCAAACCGTTCGGCTGTTCGGTGGAGTTTTTCATAGCGGGAGCCTCCTTATTTATTGCCGTCGAGCTTGCGCATGAGCCTTGCGCTCATTATTTCGAGGCGTCGTATCACTTCGTCGTACATGAAGAAAACGACCACTCCCACGACGAGCAGGATCGGCAGCATATAGCGTCTGAGCATCTCGTTTTCCACCGTGAACAGCTCCGTGAAGCGCCACGTCAGCACGAGTCCGACCTCAAATATGATGAGCTTCAACACTGTAGCGATGCGCTTTTTCATACCCGAACGGGTAAAAAGCCAGCAGGTCAGCGGATAGTGACCGAAAAGCATAAAATACGGCAGTATATAGATATATCCGAAGCCCGTCGTTATAAGCGTCACAGCGCACGCTGCGGCGAACGAAAGCGCGAACCCGATTTTGCTGTCGTAGTACAGAAGCGCCATCGCAGGAAGCGACGCGAGCAGATAAAAGATGAATTCGCCGAAATGCAGATAATATCCCGCGGTAAGAAATATACAGCTCAAGGCTGCGCAGACGGCGCCGATCGCCGTTATTTTTATCGGAATTTTTTTCATGTCGTTTTCCGTTAGAAGATGATATTTTTATTATACTTCATGACACGCTTTTTTGCAATAATTTTATTGATTTTTTACTGTATGAATGATATTATGGAAAATAAGAATACAGAACGGACGGGAAATGCAATGAGTGAAAAAAAAGCCGTTGTACTCGGCGGAGGCGGTTCAAGAGGCGCGTATGAAATAGGCGTTTGGAAGCTGCTTGATGAGATAGGCTACGATTACAGGATCGTCACCGGTTCATCGGTCGGTGCGCTCAACGGCGCCGTGATGGCGATGGGCGATGTTGAGCTCGGCGAGAGTATGTGGTTGAAAATATCGACTGAAATGATACTTGACTATACGCCTCAGGGCGATATAACCGACCCGGAAAACCAACGGCAGGCGGCGCTGGAACTGATGGAAAAGGCGATTAGGAGCAAGAGCATAGACCAGTCGCCGCTGCGCGCGCTGCTTGAAGAAGTTATAGATACCCGCAAGGTCTGTTCGTCGGATATAGCGTTGGGCATTGTGACGACAAAATATCCTTCACTACGCGGAAAAGAGGTATTTGCCGACGAGATAGGGCCTGAAAAACTTATTGACTACCTGATGGCGTCAAGCGCCTGCTTTCCTGCGATGCGTGCATATGAAATTAACGGAGAGCAGTATATTGACGGCGGCTTCTATGATGTGCTTCCGATAAACCTTGCGATTTCACGCGGAGCTGACGAGATAATCGCCGTTGACCTGAAGTCGCCCGGTCTGCATCTGCGCCCCTCGTCCGATGATGTGAAGATCACGTTCATCGAACCGCGAACCGATCTTGGCTTTCTGCTGCTGTTCGAGCCGAACATTGCGCGCACAAATATCGCACGCGGCTATTTTGACGCAAAAAAAGCGCTCGGACTTGCCGACGGCTTTAACTATACGTTTGAAAAAGAAGCTTTCGGCGACGGTGAGGACCGCTTCAGAACGCTTCTGATGAGAATTCTTGGCTCAAGAGGCAACGCGTCGGAGCGGATTATCGCCGAAACGCAGTATAAGCTGCTTTCGCTCAAGCTCATACAGAACACATCGGCTGAGTTTTTAAAAAAAGGAACAGCACTGCCGGCGGCTGAAACGACAGGAAAGCTGTTTGAAATAAATCCGCTCACGGAATACACAAAGGAAGAATTCGACCGAGCCGTATTGTGTGCGCTGGATGCCGTAAAGGATCTTGAACTGCTTAAAAATCCGGACCTGAGCACTGCGTTCAAAACGGTGACGGATGAAAAATACATCGCAAAGTATCTTGTGCGCGAGATCCGCCGCTGTATTGAAGATAATCAGGACATGAGCCCCGCAATCGCGGCAGCCGTCGGGCTGTACCCTTCGGCGCTTATTGGCGCCGTGTACTGTATCTATGCGGTGATGAAAAAGCAATAACGGCCGCTTTTCGTTTGCAGTGAGAACAACAAAGCGAAAAAGCACGCCGAAGCGTGCTTTTCATGGTGGAGCATACGGGACTCGAACCCGTGACCCCAACACTGCCAGTGTTGTGCGCTCCCAACTGCGCTAAT
>CAZFZL010000059.1:0-9395 GCA_964523005.1 uncultured Oscillospiraceae bacterium | reverse complement strand
AAGCAAGACCGAGACAAGCAAGACCGAGACGAGCAAGACCGAGACGAGCAAGACCGAGACGAGCAAGACCGAGACAAGCAAGACCGAGACGAGCAAGCCTGACGAAAGCAAAGCTGTCAGTAATGACAGCGAAATATCTGTTCCGATAGCATCCGAACCGACGGTTTCCATAACGAGCAAGCCCGACGAGAGCAAGCCCGACGAAAGCAAGCCTGACGAGAGCAAGCCGGAGAACAGCAAAACGGAAAGTACAGGCAGCGAAACATCGATCACGATAGCATCAGATCCGACAGTGTCCACCGTGAGCAAGCCGGACGAAAGTAAAATAAACACTGTTTCAGCTCAGGAAAGCAAAGAAGAGAGTGCCGAGGAATCCGAGCACATTTATACGGAGCCTTCCTCATCTGTTTCGATAAAACGCGTTTCACAGAAAAAGAGCAATATCGTCAACATTATGCTTATAGGACGTGATTCGCTTGACACACAGAACGTGTTAGGCTTTTCCGACGCGATGGTGATTGTTTCATACAACACCTCAACGAAGGCTGTCAAGCTGCTTTCGTTCGACCGTGATATACTCGTACCGATAGAAAACCACAGCTGGGCAAAGCTGAACAATTCCTATTATTGGGGCGGAGCAGGACTGCTGATAAATACCGTCAACAGCGTTTTCGGTCTCGATATACAGTATTATATAACAATAGATCTTCAGGGGGTCGTCGATATCGTCGACCGCATGGGCGGACTTGATATCTACCTTACTCAAAAGGAAGTCGACACATATCGGACGTATGCGTGGGGATATGTATATCCTGACCTTAAGGCAGGCTATAACCACCTTGACGGAGACCATGTCCGCCAGCACGTCCAGAACCGTTCCGACAGCACGGCTGAGCGTTCACGCCGCCAAAGACAAGTCATCGAAGCGATAATGAAAAAGATCATGAGCGAATATACTCTTTCCGATATGCTCAGTCTGCTCGATTACTGCACGACCAAGGTGAAAACAAATCTTTCGCTTACCAAGCTGATCTCGTACGCCTATGACGTCGCGAGCGGCAAGGTCAGCTTCACCGATTCTCAGTCGGTTCCGTTTTCGGGCAAATGGGAATATGTCCGGTACAACGGTATAGCGGCAAAAAAGATCGATTTTACCGTGACATCCGAGCTTATAGCTAAATATTTATACGGATAAAACTCCGGAGGTGACGCTGCTTGACAAGTGAGTTTGGTAAAATGATGAGGCTGTACGCATGCGGCGCCACCGATGTTTTGCCCGACATAACAGTGACAGAAGACGAGCTCAAGACCATTATCATACGCGCCGCGGAGCAGGATACGCTTGAGCTTGTGCTCATTGCGACCAACCGCCTTTCGCAGGATACGGGGCTGCGGGTGTCGCCTGAGCTTATTGCCAAATGTAAGACGAAGTTGAAGTGGCTGTTGCTTGAAAGCAGCACGAAACGCGATTTTCTCATTACCACGATAGATTCGCTTGAAAAAAACGATATCAATCCGCTCATACTCAAGGGCGAAGCCATCTCAAGACTTTACGCGCTGCCCGAGGTGCGCGTTTCGAATGATACCGACCTGCTCATATCCCCGGAGGATGAGAAAAAAGCATATACTATTCTTGAGGGCTTGGGCTATTCGGTCACGCCGCGAACAGAGTTTTCAAATCACGCCACGTGCACACATAAGTCCGTCGGCATCCTTGAGCTTCACACGACGCTGTACGAAGAAATAATCAGTGACATTGTCTTTGACGGCTACGACGGAGCTAAGCTCGTTTCTGAAGCCCCGATGGATTTTTCGATATCGGGTCATTCCTTCAGGACGCTCGGTGTCACCGATCATCTCATATTTCTGCTTTTGCATATGATACAGCATTTTGTCAAGAGCGGAGCTTCAGTACGTCAGCTTATGGATATTGTTTTGTATATGACCCGTTACCGTGAAAGCGCTGATTTCGAGCGTACGGAAAGCGTTATGCGTTCGCTCGGGTACATAAAAATATACAGCACCGTGCTGTACATCGGAACGTGTTATTTCGGCGTGGACGCGAAGCTTTTGCCTGACTGCAGCGAAGACGGTGTGCCGGAGCTTGCGGAGCGATTCGTCAGCGACATAGAAAGCGGCGGCTGGCTCGGAGAAAAAAGAGAACGCGACGGCGTATGCTTACGTTATCTCGGCGCGCGCCGCTCCGGAAGCATGGACGAATTTGAACACAGCATGGCATCATATCGTACGGAAAAAATCAAAAAAGCGATTTTTCCCGATAAGCGAAGGATATACAGACGTTTCCCGTTTGCCGCCAAAAGCATAATATTGCTGCCGCTCGGATGGATATGCTGGCTCTTTTACGGAGCAAAAATAATGACCGAAGGCACGCTCGACACGAACGCACCGAAGGATTTTGAGCTTGCCGCGGATACTGCCGTAAGAGTAAAGCTGTTCGGTGATCTCGGAATGTTCAGACAAAACGAAGAAAAATAAATTTTAACCGACCAACGATACGGAGGTAGTCCATGGACAACAAGTATATTATTAAAAATTCATCAAAATTCAACTGGCCGCGTTTCCTGATCGGGGTGCTCAAGCGCTGGTATTTGCTCGTGCTTGCGGCAGTGATCGGTTTTTGCGCTGTGTTTTTCACGCAGGAATACAACAAAACACCCCGCTATACAGCGAATGCGACGATGTTCATAAGCAGCGGACGTATAAGCGAAAAAGACGATTTAGGAGTGACCTATGTCTATACGACGGGTGACTCGGTCTATGCACAACAGCTTATAAAAGCATATAACATCCTCCTGCGTACCGACGTTTTCCGCGACCAGCTGCTTGAGGATTACGGTGAAGACACTGTTGCCGATCTTTCAAAAGTCTCCGTGTCAATTGTGTCGATGGACGAAACGGAATTTCTCACGCTTTATGTTACCGCATACGATCCGAAGCTTGCGGTCGAAATGTGCAATAAAATCGCGTCCTCTGCGCCTGCCGCCGTCAAGAGCGTCGTCAAGGCGGGTTATGCGGAGAGCGTGTCGGAAGCAACATACGCATATCGTTCAAATCCAACGTCATACAACAAATCAATGCTTGCTGCGCTTGCCGGTGTCGTGATAGTAATAGGGATCATGATGCTTGTGTTCGCGTTAGATACAAGAATAAAGAGCATCGAAGACATCAAGAGCAACTACAACGTCCCGATCCTCGGAGAGATACCGAGCTTCGATATCCTCAGGGACGATAAATCATCAAGGTATGCAACCACATACGCATACAAGAAGCAGTAAGGAGGCGGGACCGAATGGCAGGAAAGAAGAAAAAGCCGCAGAGCGATGTAAAACAGCTGATGGACGAAAGCTCTCCGTTTGCGATAGTCGAGGCGTATAAGGCGCTGCGCACGAATGTGATCTTTTCGCTTGCCGGTGTACCGGCGGAAAAACGCAATAACGTCGTCATCGTCACCAGCTCACTGCCCGGCGAAGGTAAATCCACGACCTGCGCGAACCTTGCGCTCGCAATGGCGCAGAAGGACGAGCGCGTGCTCATCGTTGACGCCGACCTGAGAAAGCCGACGCAGAACAAAATATTCAAGGTTACTAACAACGACGGACTTTCCAACGCCCTCATCAACGAAGAGCTCAGCCATAAAATACACAGGGATGTCAGACCGCAGCTTGACTTGCTTGCGTCCGGACCGATACCGCCGAACCCGTCGGAGCTGCTCTCGTCGCAGGCGATGAAAGCCGTCATAGACGCGCTGACGCAGTATTACGATTATATATTCATCGACACGCCGCCGATCAACGTCGTCACTGACGCGCTCGTAATATCGCCGAACGCCTCAGGGCTGCTCGTGGTCGTAAGCCCGGAGCTTTGTACTCACGAAAACATGAAGTACACGCTTGACGCGATAGCGATGGCAGACGCGACGCTTCTCGGAGCCGTCATGACAAAGATAACGTCCGACGGAATGTCTATCTCGTATAAGAGCAAATATTCAAAATACAGCAAATACAGATATTATTCAAAGTACGGATACAGAAACGGCGAAAAGGTCGAAAAGTAATTCCGTCAACCGGAGAGAAATCTCACAGCTAAGGAGCTTTTGCAAAAGCAGAGGCAAGGTCGAAAAAATGATTGATTTTCATAGCCATTTTTTGCCCGGTATGGACGATGGCGCAAGAAATACCGCCGAGTCCGCCGACATACTCGGATTTCTGCGCTTGGCAGGCGTAACGCTTGCCTGCGCGACACCGCATTATATTTCACATCATGAGAGCATATCCGATTTTCTTGCGAGACGAGGTGAATGCTTTACCGCTCTTATGAGCAGCGGTGCGTCATTCCCGGAGATAAAGCTGGGCGCGGAGGTGCGTATCGAACGCGGCATATCCCTCATCGACGGGCTTTCAAGGCTTTGCTACGAAGGCACTGACAGGATACTTCTTGAGTTCCCGTACGGCAAATTCGAGCCGTGGATGCTTGAGGAGATATACAACGTCTCCTACCGGCACGATATCAAGCCTATTATAGCTCACCTGAACCGTACCTTCGGCGAGTTCACCGCTCAGCAGACGAAGGATATTCTTTCCGTCGACGACGTTGTCATTCAGTTCAATGTCGAAGCGTTTTCCTCGATATTCAACCCGTCAAAGATCGCAAAGATCCTGTCGTTCGGCGATGATGCCGTTTACGGCTTCGATCTTCACAGAACCAAATACATCGCAGAAAACGAAAAGCTTCTGAAACGGTTCGCGGCGTTCACCACAAAATATCCGTTTGCAGAAGCTGAAAAGAGAGCTTTTACAGGTCAGTCAGTCCCTCCGGTTGACAGTTGAAGCACTCAGTGAGTGCAGCGTCGGCCTGAAGGGGCGCGTAAGCAACCAGGCGCAGCCGAGAAAACGCATGAATTTGTTTATGTGCGTGTGGCGACCCTTTTTTCCGATAACGTCGGTCATCACACCGATTATACAGTCGTCGCCGAACGGGCCTTCAACATAGTTATGCGCGTCGCCGCAAAGCCAGAATTGCTTTTCACCCGTGCGGCAGACACGATGCAGTATCGGCTTGCTGTCGCTGAAGATAAAGAGTACATCACCGCGGCGATATTTGCCGCCGCGCATCGGGGCGATATATACCCTGTCGTCTTTGGGCTTGAGAAACGGAGCCATGCTCCGCCCGGTAACGGTAAGCCAGAAGCCCTTTCCCGAGGCGATTATCTCCCGCATCGCCGGAACGCTCTCGGCAGCCGCGGTTTTGTGTATGTCGTGCAAGTGCGTCACCTCATTGTTTTTGTGTAATATATTGTAACATATTATTGGCTTCGTGTCAAGACGAAGTCCTGATGTGAAAGGAACGGAGCGCTGCTCCGATAAAAAATCAACGATGAAATCTCAGCTTCGAAGAACTCTCTTAATGGTAATTGACGCGGTAGCAGTGTTTACCGCCTACCTGCTGTGCCTTTACTTTTCACGAGCCTTTATAGTCGGAGGCCTGATGAATATATATTGGAAAACAATTTTGATAGCGCTTCCCGTCTATCTTGCCGTCATGTTTCTTTTCGGAGTGTACGGAAGTCTTTGGCGCTACGCGCAGTCAAAAGAATTTTTCATATGTATCAGCGCGTCCATAACGTCCGGTGCGTTGTTCTTCACGATATGCCGTCTTGTCGGACTGGTGCTTCCGCTGTTTTTGTACCTGCTGTTCATGTGTACGACGGCACTTGCGCTCGTCAGCATAAGGCTGCTGTACAGAATGCTGATGGATTTCAGACACGGTCACCAAAACCACGATGTTGTCACCGAGCCGTTCAAGCGTGCGCTGATCGTAGGCGGCGGCGCTGCGTGTGTGATGCTGCTCAATGAGATAAAGGCGAATCCCTCCGCCCATATAAAGCCCGTCGCGATAGTAGACGACGACGAGCAGAAGCAGGGCAAACGCATAAGCGATGTGCGTATCGTGGGTACCTGCAATGATATAGTGCAGGTGTGCGAAAAATACAGGATAACGAATATCATAATAGCGCTCCCGTCGGCGAGCAACGCAAGGCGCTCCGAGCTGCTTGACATATGCGCCAAAACGACCTGCGTCGTCAAGATAACGCCGCGGCTGTACGAATCCAACGACCGCGCCGGTATACTCAATCGGCTGCGTGACATAACGGCGGATGAGCTGCTCGGACGCGATCCCGTAGAGGTCGCCGACGCTGAAATGCTTTCGTTTATAAAGGATAAGACCTTTATGGTCACGGGCGGCGGCGGCTCGATAGGCTCAGAGCTTTGCAGACAGATAGCGCTGTACGCGCCGAAACGCCTGATCATCGTAGATATTTTTGAAAATAACGCTTATAACATCCAGCAGGAGCTTGTGCGCAAATACGGAAGCACGCTCGATCTCGTCGTGCTCATCGCCTCCGTGCGCGATTACGGGACGATAGACAGACTTATGAGAAACTATAAGCCCGACATCGTTATCCATGCCGCCGCGCATAAGCACGTGCCGCTGATGGAAACGTCGCCGTGCGAGGCAATAAAGAACAATATCTTCGGTACCTACAATACCGCGCGTGCCGCGAAGAACAACGGAGTGTCGAAATTCATAATGATCTCGACAGACAAAGCTGTCAATCCGACCAACATCATGGGCGCATCGAAGCGCGCATGCGAGATGATCGTTCAGTCGATGAACGAGCAGGGTGTCAAAACACAGTTCGCTGCGGTGCGCTTCGGAAATGTGCTCGGCTCGAGCGGCTCTGTCATACCGCTGTTCAAGCAGCAGATACTTGAGGGCGGTCCGGTTACGGTCACTCACCCCGAGATCGTCAGATTTTTCATGACTATCCCCGAAGCAACACAGCTTGTACTTACCGCCGGAGCAATGGCAAAAGGCGGCGAGATATTTGTACTTGACATGGGTAAGGAAACGAGCATACTTGAGCTTGCAAAAAAAATGATCCGGCTGTCAGGGCTTCGAGTCGACAAGGATATAAAGATCGAGTTTACAGGTCTGCGCCCGGGAGAAAAGCTGTATGAAGAGCTTCTCATGAGCGAGGAAGGACTGAGAACGACGGACAATAACAAGATATTCGTAGGAAAACAGATCGATGTCGACAGTGAGCTGCTTTTCAATAAGCTTCAGGAAATGAAACAGTTCACGAGCGAAAACGAGATGACCGAAGTAGAGGAAGCTGAACGCTCCGAAAGAATACTCATGGACCTTGTCCCGACATTTAAACGCGCAGAGTAAAACAGTATTGAGCATTTATGTAATAAAGGAAGTGTTGTCATGGCATCTCAGGCAAAGCGAATATATCTTTCATCGCCTACAATGAACGGAAATGAAAAGAAGTTCGTCGACGAGGCGTTTGAAAGTAACTGGATAGCGCCGCTCGGACCTAACGTCGCTGCGTTCGGAAAGGAGCTTACCGAGCATATCGGCTCCAAATACGACGCCGTGCTTTCGTCGGGTACTGCAGCCATTCATTTAGCACTCAAGCTGACAGGAATCAAACCGGGCGACAGGGTGTTCTGTTCGTCGCTGACGTTTTCAGCGTCTGCAAACCCTATACTGTATGAAAACGGTATACCTGTTTTCATAGACAGTGAACCCGACACATGGGATATGTCGCCGACAGCGCTCGAAAAGGCATTCAAAACGCTTGGAAAGCCGCGAGCTGTTGTGCTTGTGCATATATACGGCATTCCGGCGAAGATAGATGAGATAATGGAAATATGCAGCCGCTACGACGTCCCCGTCATCGAGGACGCCGCCGAAGCGCTTGCAAGCACCTACCACGGCAGGTACTGCGGCACGTTTGGCAAGTACGGCTGTTTCTCGTTCAACGGCAATAAAATAATCACGACGTCCGGCGGCGGTATGCTCGTGTCGGAAAACGAGGATGAGATGCGCAAAGCCCGCTTCTGGGCTACACAGTCACGCGAATGGGTGCGCTATTATCTGCACAACGAGGTCGGCTATAATTACAGGATGAGCAACGTATGCGCCGGTATAGGGCGCGGACAGCTTATGACGCTCGAGGAGTTTGCTGACAGAAAGAGAAAGATCAGAAAAAGATATATGGACGAGCTTTGCGAGCTTGACGAGCTGAGCTTCTGCCCATGGCCTGAAGGCACGAATCCGAACTGCTGGCTCACCTGTGTGCGTATAAACAGCGAAAATATCATGCCTGTCGATCTTATGGATATGCTCGAAGAGGAGAACATCGAATCAAGGCATATCTGGAAGCCGATGCATGAACAGCCGATATTCAGCAAGTGTGATTTCTTCACCGACAGGGAAGACGGTACGAGCTTCGCAAGCGATGTGTTTGCCAACGGCGTATGCCTGCCGAGCGATATAAAGATGACGGATGATGATATGAGCCGTGTCTGCGGACTTATCAGAACGTTCGTAAAGAGCAGACGATGAAGCTCTCGGTCTTGCTGTGCGTTTACTGCAAAAACGACCCGGAACGGCTTGACGCTGTTTTCCGGAGCATGGAGCGCCAGACGCGCCCGGCTGACGAAACGGTCGTCGTCTGCGACGGTGCGCTCACGGACGGGATCGAAAAAGTGCTGGAAGCGCACGCGAACGAAACGGTAAAGCTCGTCAGGAGCGAAAAAAACGTCGGACGCGGTGCGGCACGCAATATGGGCATAAAAGAATGCTGCGGCGAGCTTATCGCAATATGCGATGCCGATGATATAAGCGTTCCGCAGCGCTTTGAATTACAACTTGAACGCTTCGAAAACGACGGTTCGCTTGCCGTGGTCGGCGGCTGGTGCAGCGAACGCGGCGACGACGACTCGGTCAGGGTTCGCAGAGTACCCGAAAGCGACGGCGAGATAAAGAAAATGCTGCGCGTCAGATGCCCGTTCAACAATATGACCGTAATGATGCGCAAAAGCGCACTGCTCAAAGCAGGTGGATACGAAGAGGTCAACAGCGGAGAGGATTATATCATGTGGGCGTCTATGGCGTCAAACGGTGAGAAATCGGAAAACATCCCTCAGGTGTTGTGCTGCGTCGAAACGGATTTGACGTTTTATAAGAGACGCGGCGGAATGGAATATTTCAGACGCGAACGCTTCATGATGAAACGCCTGCTCGAAAAGGGAATTATCGGACGCGCGAGGTATCTCATCAACGTCACGCAGCGGTTTTTCGTACAGGTGTGCCTGCCGAATGGGCTGCGGCGTCTGTTCTACAGAGCCGTGATACGTTCAAAAGACTAAAAGGAGCAGCGGCATACGCCGCAAACATACCGTGAAGCATATGTCTTACCGAAAATACATAAAACGGCTGCTCGATATAATGCTTTCGTTCATTGCGCTTGTCGTGCTTTCGCCGATAATGCTCGTGCTGTGCATACTCATTCGCGTAAAGCT
>CAZFZL010000058.1:0-9454 GCA_964523005.1 uncultured Oscillospiraceae bacterium | reverse complement strand
ATTTTCAAAGGCATTAACAATGCTTACGCTTTCTTTATCAAACATACACATTTTCCTCCATGACTTTCGTCTTTATACATTATATCGTCAGCTTACTCATAAGTCAATAGCGAAAATATTTTTAATTTTTATTGAGAATTATTCCTATTAGTGTTGACAAAATAAAAAAAGATGATATAATATACTCATAAAACGATAAAAAATAAAAAGGAGCATAGAAACATGGAACTCAAAGGAACAAAAACAGAGAAAAACCTTGCCGCCGCTTTTGCAGGCGAATCACAGGCGAGAAATAAGTATACTTACTTTGCATCAGTCGCGAAAAAGGAAGGCTACGAGCAGATAGCATCTATTTTCGAAGCGACCGCAAACAACGAAAAGGAGCACGCAAAGCTTTGGTTCAAGGCTCTCGGCGAACTCAAAGACACGGCAGCGAACCTTTCCGCAGCAGCTGACGGCGAGAATTACGAGTGGACCGATATGTATGAGACCTTCGCTAAAGAAGCGCAGGAAGAAGGATTCGTCGCGCTTGCCGCTCAGTTCAGAATGGTCGCAAAGATCGAGAAATCACACGAGGAACGTTACCGCGCTCTTTTGAATAACGTCGAGATGAAGACGGTATTTGAAAAAGGCGAAATGACCATGTGGGAATGCCGCAACTGCGGACATCTCGTAATGGGCAAGAAAGCTCCTCAGATATGCCCCGTCTGCGCTCATCCGCAGAGCTTCTTCGAGGTCAGGAAAGAGAACTATTGACTTTATAAAAAACATCGCGCGGTGCCTTAAAAGGACCGCGCGATCTTTTTTATGTAAATTCAGCTGCAGAACGAGAGTGCAAGGTCTGCGGCAGATGAAGCATTTGAAGTATATCCATCAGCTCCGATGGAATCTGCGAAGCTTTGCGTAAGCGGTGCACCGCCAACTATCACCTTAGCTGCAACGCCTTCTTTTTTCGCGAGCTCAACGACGTTTTTCATTTCGTTCATCGTCGTCGTGAGCAGTGCCGAGCAAGCGATAACATCAGCGTTGTTCTCTTTTGCCGCAGCTACAAATGTTTCCGGCGCGACACTGACGCCGAGGTCGACCACCTTGAGGCCTTTCCCTTCCATCATCATTTTTACAAGGTTCTTGCCTATATCATGAAGATCGCCTTTTACCGTACCTATCACCACGACACCTTTTTCTTCGACACCGGCATCTGCAAGATACGGCTTGAGAAGGAGTGCTCCTGCATTCATCGCTCTGGCTGCAATAAGTACTTCCGGAACATATATAACGTTGTTTTTAAATTTGTCTCCTATTATGTCCATTCCGGAGAGCAGTCCCTTTTCCAGGATGTCCTTTGCGGATATACCCTGTTCAAGAGCCTGTGTGATAAGCTCTTTTACAGGTGCGACCTTGCCCTTTTGCATCATATCGCTTATTTCATCAAGAATATTCATATTTCGACTCCTATATATTATATGCTATATATTATCACACTAACGAAAAAAATACTATAACTATTTTGTGATAATTAAAAAATAAATTTGATTTTATAACGAAACATCACGTGTTGCTCATAATAATTATCAATCAGAAAAGCGCCTGTCCTTTTTTGAATTCATCGCTTCCCAGCCCAAAGCTTACGCTTAAACCATCATCCACGCGCCGCATAAGTCCATCGTCGAGATGACCCATTTTATCACGCAGCCGTTGCTTATCCAGAGTTCTGACCTGTTCAAGAAGAACGACTGAATTACGGGCAAGACCGTATTCAGCGGCATCAATCGAGATATGTGTAGGGAGCCGCGCTTTTCCGGTCTGACTTGTTATCGCCGCAGCGATAACGGTCGGGCTGTGTTTATTACCGACATCATTCTGAACAATCAAAACAGGGCGTAGCCCACCCTGCTCTGAACCGACTACAGGGCTAAGGTCGGCGTAAAAAATGTCTCCTCTTTTGACGAACATCAATATCATCCTTTCGGCAAAGCTGATATTATTTTTGCCTTCGGTATATATTTTATTCCGTCAAACTAAAATAGTTCTATGATACGGGATTAATCTTCACATTTTACTACAGATATATCCTGTCTACGCGTTTACCTACATCACACAATATTTCATAGCTTATTGTGCCGATAGTGTCTGCCATTTTGTCAGCACCCATTCCTGTTGTGCCGAATATAACCACCCTGTCACCCTCATGGCAATCAACTCCTGTTATATCTGCCATGCACGCATCCATACAGATGTTTCCGACCACGGGAACGCTGTGAGAATTGATAGTCAAACACGCTTTATTTGAAAGAAGCCTTGAAAATCCGTCTCCGTAGCCAATTGAGATTACGGCTACCTTCATATCACGCGAGGCAACATACGTTCTGCCGTAGCCGACAGCATCACCCTGCTTCACTTCGCGTATATAATCTATGCGTGATTCGAGCGTCATACAATAATGGAGCTCCGGTACAATGGCCGCGGATGGCGAGTAACCGTACAGCGCTATCCCGGCGCGCACCATATCAAGGTGGTATTCGGGATAGAAAAGTATTCCTGCGCTGCTGCAGCAATGGCGTTTACCGCAGTTTATACCGCGCCGGGCAAGACCGTCGCACACTGACATGAAGGTATCGAACTGCTTCTTTGTAAATTCTCTATCACTGTCGGCAACGCAAAAATGAGTATATATTCCTTCAGGACATATCTTCGGAATAGCATGGATCATTTCGCATTCGTCACATACGGGTTTGACATCCTCTTCGGAGTGGCAATATATACCGTTGCGAGTCATACCGGTGTCGAGCTTTATATGTACCCTGAGCGTGCTGTAAGAAGCGTCCGCAAGAGCTTTTGCCATATCATAACCGGTCACTGTAAGGATAAAACCATATTCGCAGGCGGTATGTACATCCTGCCTGAAAACTCTGCCGAGAATAAGCACATCTCGATATATACCGGCATTGCGCAGGGCGATCGCCTCTTCAAGAGAGGCGACGCAGAATGTGCCTACCCCCGCTGCCTGAAGTGCGTTTGCGACCCTGTCGGCTCCGTGTCCGTATGCGTCTGCTTTTACCACAGCCGCAACTTCAGAGTTTTCGTTCGTTACTGAACGAAGATATTTATAGTTACCTATCAGATTCTCGAGATTAATATTTGCCGAGACACGTTTGAACATTTGTTGCTTTGCCTTTCATTATCCGCTTGTCAGAGCAGATACGTTTTGATTTGATGCTGTAATTTTTTCTGTTTCAATGATATCGATTTTTAACTGCGAAGCAAACATATCCGAATTTATTCTAAGGATCGTTCCGGTTGCTTCGTCATAATATACCGTTATCGTTCCGCTGCCAAGGACTATCTGTGCCTGAGCGTACCGTTCGTCATCAGGCTCAACGCGTTCTCCGAGTGTTTCGAGATTATCGCGTACTGCCTGTAATATATCGTTTGTAAGTGTTACGACATTGAGCGCTTCCTCGCTTAGCTCCGACAGTAGCCCGTCATACGACGCGTACAGCTTCATATCGGAATGGCGCTCGACGAGCAGTCCGCCGATCTCCTCCGGCTGGAGAAACTCAGTCGTCATGATTATCTCCGAATCGGGAGAATAAAAGCATATTTCAGCCTGTGAGGTGAATCCTCCGCAGGTGATGACCGCCACCATCCGTACAGGCGGCGCTATAGCCGAGACAACGCTGTCAAGTCCATTTGACGCTCCTGCGCAGGAAGAAAGGAGAAGGACGAGTACAAGTATCGGTACGATTCGTTTCATATGGTTTTCCTCTCAAATTGTATTTGCATCTGCCGATACAATTATATGAGAGGTAAACAGTATTATTCCTTAATAACGAACTTGTTTTATTACTGTTGCAGAAGAATTGTAAAACTTGAAGATAGAAAGAGCCTTATTCGTTGCGTCGAAAAGCGCTGCGGTCTTCTTTCCGCTTTCGTCTCGATAAACGCATATATACAGGTCGGGTGAGTTGATTGATGAAGCACAAAATATTTTTTTTTCGATATCAGACGCTTCGTAGGTGGATTTGTTTCCAGCGTATGGCACGAGCTTTTCTATATCCTTTATCGGCGTTTCAAAGAGCACAGACCGCTTGCGCTGTGCGAGGATCGATTCCATCCTGAACGTCGCGGAGGATATAACATATTCATATTCGATTTTTGTATAATGAGAAAAATACCAAAAATAAATAACGCTTACCATTATGTATACTATCATGAGTACCGGCATTTTTGTCCATACAAACATCACGAGAAACATAATCGTACTGAAAAGCAGGAAACCAAAAGCGATCAATAGCTTAATTCTTCTGATGTATTTATCCTTTTCTCTTACAACGAGATATTCTGTATAATTGACACCCATTCCATCACTTACTGACATTTTCAAAGCAGCTTAGCTGCACCTTTCAAATTATTATTATATGATTTTATCATATCGGATAAAAAATTTCAACCTTATATCAGCTTTTTTTACATAAATAATGTACAACTTCATTGTATTATCGCACGAAATTTGTTATAATAGAAAAAGAATGTTCACCCAAGCTTTATATTTGATTGAAAGGTAATAAATTTTGTGTTTGATTTTGCAGTTATAGGCGCAGGAGTCTGCGGAACGCAGATCGCTCGTCTTATATCGTTTACAAACAGATCGGTAATAGTGCTTGAGCAAGGCTCCGATGTAGCTTCAGGCGCAAGCCGCGCTAATTCTGCTGTCGTTCACGCCGGATATGATCCGGAACCCGGAACACTCAAGGCTAAGCTCAACGTCCGCGGAGCAGCTCTCATGGATCAGACATGCGGTGAGCTTGATGTACCGTATAAAAAAATGCCTTCGCTGATAGTTGCATTTGACGAAAAGCAGATGGAGACGGTAAGGGAGCTTTATACACGAGGTGTTCAAAACGGTGTAGGCGACAAGCTGCGCATTGTTTATCGTGACGAGCTGCACGAGATGGAAAAGATGCTGGCTGAAGATGCGTGCGGTGCGTTATACGCCGACAGCGCGCTGACGTGTCCGTATAAGCTAACTGTTGCCGCTGCAGAGAACGCCGCTGTCAATGGAGCTGAATTCCGATTTGATTATAAAGTTGAAAGCATAAAGGATGACGGAAGCTGCTTTATTATCAACGACACAATCGCCGCAAAATACATTATCAACTGCTCCGGTACGGGCAGCGGAAAGATCGCAGCGCTCATCGGCGACAATTCGGTAAAGATAATACCGCGCCGCGGTGAATATATGCTTTACGACAAAACTTCTCTGTGCGTTTCATCGATCATCTTCACGATACCGACACAAAACGGCAAAGGCGTACTCGTACTACCTACCGAAAGCAAAAATATGCTCGTGGGTCCGAACGCTTTTCGCGTTGCAGACGGCGCTGACACGGAAACGACGCCCGACGGGCTTGCGTTCGTATCGGAGAATGCAAAAAAGATCATCCCGTCGCTTACGACACGCGGTGTTATCACGCAGTTCGCAGGAGTAAGAGCAACGCCTGAAAGCGGCGACTTTATAATTGGCTTTTCAAAAGCTAATGCACGCTTCATCAACGTCGCCGGTATCGAATCACCGGGGCTTGCTTCCTCGCCTGCAATAGCAGAATACGTTTTTTCGCTGCTCGAACAGCTTCCCGTTGATCTTTCGAGACGAAGCAACTGCGTAACAAAGCGTGTCGGATGTCCTCATTTTGCCGATCTCGACACAAACGAGCAGGAGAAGCTCGCGCTTGAAAATCCGCTTTTCGGACATATAATCTGCCGCTGCGAAAGCGTGACTGAGGCTGAGATCGTTGACGCGATCCGCAGACCGCTCGGCGCTCGCACGATCGACGGCGTAAAAATACGTACACGCGCAGGCATGGGACGCTGCCAGGGCGGATTCTGCTCGCCGAAGGTCGCTCAGATACTCGCGCGCGAGCTTAAATGCAGCATCACGGATATTACGAAAAAAGGAGGCAGCTCATACCTGCTCACCGGTGATACGAAATGAACGTCGAAAAGAAGGATCTAATAATAATCGGCGGCGGTCCCGCCGGTCTTGCGGCTGCCGTAAGCGCTTACGAACACGGGATAAAAGATATTCTGATACTCGAACGCAGCGAAGCTCTCGGCGGCATACTCACGCAGTGCATCCATGCCGGCTTCGGTCTCCACACATTCGGTCAGGAGCTGACCGGCCCGGAATATGCCGTAAAGTATATTCGCAGATTAATGGATCTCGGTATCGAATACCGCCTAGGCACAATGGTGCTTTCACTTGACAAGGAAAAAAACGTAACAGCCGTCTCAGCCGAATACGGATTGATGAATTTCTGCGCAAAGTCAGTCATACTCGCGATGGGCTGCCGCGAAAGGACGCGCGGCGCGCTCAACATCCCCGGTACGCGTCCGGCAGGTGTTTATACGGCAGGCACGGCGCAGTATTATGTTAACATACTCGGCAAAGCCGTCGGCAAGCGTGTAGTGATACTCGGTTCGGGCGACATAGGGCTTATAATGGCGCGAAGGCTTACGCTTGAAGGTGCGAAGGTGCTTATGGTATGTGAGCTGATGCCTTATTCCAACGGGCTCGGCCGCAACATCGCACAGTGCCTTGAGGATTTCGATATACCACTTCGCCTTTCACACACAGTTACCGGAATATCGGGCAGTGACAGAGTGACTGCCGTTACGGTATCGGAGGTCGGAAGCGATCTCAAGCCGATACCAGAAACGGAAGAGACGG
Organism: uncultured Oscillospiraceae bacterium; assembly: GCA_964523005.1. Classification (GTDB taxonomy): domain Bacteria; phylum Bacillota; class Clostridia; order Oscillospirales; family CAG-382; genus UMGS1307. The sequence continues at coordinate 2,727 of CAZFZL010000058.1, read as the reverse complement.
TCGAATGCGACACACTGCTGCTTTCGGTCGGACTTATACCCGAGAACGAGCTTACCGGAAACGCCGGTATACAGCTTGACAGGACTACCGGCGGCGCAAAGGTGACTGATACGCTTGAAACAAGCGTATCCGGTATTTTTGCCTGCGGCAACGTGCTTCACGTTCACGATCTCGTCGATTACGTTTCAGATGAAGCTTCAAGAGCGGGAGCGCACGCGGCAGATTATATAAACGGAAAAGAAAAACACTTTAACTCGAAGGTGATACGCGTTGACGGCGGTGTACGCTACGTCGTTCCGCAGTCTGCGTCTGATTTTTCAGCGTCACCGCTGCTGTTCAGAGTCGCGAAGCCGTCTACGGGAAAGACGGTCGCCATCACGGCAGACGGAGTTACTGTCTATAAAAAGAAAACGGCGTTTCTCACGCCAAGCGAGATGCAGCGCATCGATCTGAAAAGCGAAGTATACGAAAAGCTTAACGAAGCAGACGACGTATGCCTGACGCTTCTTGACTGAGAGGAAGGGTTATTATATGAAAGAAAGAGCGATGACCTGCATAATATGTCCGCGCGGATGCCGCTTGAGCGTCAGATACGACAATCACGAGTTTATTTCCTGTACAGGCAATACCTGTTTGAGAGGAGAGAAATACGCGGCAGATGAGATACATTCACCGGTACGCACGCTTACGACGACCGTCAGGACAAATTCAGCTTCAGTTCCTATGCTTCCCGTTAAGACATCCGTACCGATCCACAAGGATAAGCTTTTCGATGCGATGATAGCGGCAGCACAAATAGAGGTCAGCATCCCCGTAAAAGCAGGCGACCCGGTATGCAGGGGGTTTGTCGAACCGGGCGTCGATCTTATAGCAGGCAGAGATATATTACATTAACAGATAAGGATATAAAAATGTACAAAAACAAAAAACACAACTATCCTCTTTACCGGGTGAATCCTCTTACCGACCTTCGTGATCTCGTTGACGGTGCTGCAGCACGTTACGGTGAAAGGGCGCTTGTAAGATATAAGAAGAACGGCGAAGTGACTGATGTTTCATATAACAGTTTCAAGTATCTTGTCGATTCGTACGGCACACAGCTCGTGGAAATGGGCGTATCTACGAAGCATGTCGCGCTTATTGGCGACAACTCATACGAGTGGTTTTTGACTTATGTAACGCTTCTCAACTGCGACGGCGTGGTCATACCGGTCGATAAAGAGCTTCCCGTTGAAGATATACAATACATTCTGACGCACGGCGACGCTGAAGCGATAGCATATACGCCTTCGATGAAGGCAAAGATTGAACAGCTCATGCCTCTCGTGCCAGATGTGAAGACATATATATGCATCCAGCAGCCGAAGGACGGGCTTAACGACGGACATTTTCTCATGGAAGATATAATAGCCAAAGGCTCCGTGCTTCTCGACGGCGGCGATAAGCGCTATACTTCGATAAAACGCGATGTTCACGCGCTCAAGCAGCTTCTGTTCACATCAGGAACCACGGGCGTGGCTAAAGGAGTCATGCTATCCGAGCGCAATACAGTATATAACATTGTTGCAGCACAGCAGCTCATGCTTATAACCGAGAGGTGTTTGTCGGTACTGCCGTACAATCATTCGTATGAATCCACGCATGGGCTTCTGACGATGATGCATCATGGCATGACGATTTGCATCAATGAAAGCCTCAGGACATTCCTGCCGAATCTCAAGCTATATAAGCCGACCGAGATGCAGCTTGTTCCGCTTTTTGTAGAAAACATATACAAACGAATCTGGGCACAGGCCGAAGATACGGGCAAGGATAAGCTGCTTCGTAAGTTGATCAAGGTCAGTGATACGCTGCTGAACTGCGGTATCGACCTGAGAAAGATTCTTTTCAAGTCCGTAACGCAGGTGTTCGGCGGCGAGCTGAAATGTATTATTTCCGGCGGTGCGCCGCTCAGAGCCGAGACTGCATCATTCTTCTACAGCATAGGCGTTATACTCATCAACGGCTACGGTATCACCGAATGTGCGCCGATAGTATCCGTCAACAGAAATGAATACCACGACAATGCGACTGTCGGTCTACCGCTCGACGGCTCGCGTGTCCGCATCGCTTCCCCGGATGAAAACGGCGAAGGCGAAATATGTGTACAGGGCGAAAATGTGATGCTCGGTTACTATAAAGATCCGGACGCTACGGCGAACGTCATCGTGGACGGTTGGTTTCACACCGGTGACATCGGACGCATGGACAAACGCGGATTTCTATATGTTACGGGACGTATAAAAAATCTTATTGTGCTCAAAAGCGGTAAGAACGTGTATCCTGAAGAGATAGAAGATAAGCTCGGCGCGTGCAGTCTTATCGGTGACGTCGTTATTCGCGCACAGCATGACGATATGGACAACGAAGCGGCGCTGTGTGCTGTTATTTATCCGGATCAGGACGTGCTGAAAAAGCTCGGAAAAGACGAGCTTGAAAAACAGATACATGAGTTTATTACTGTATTTAACGATACACAGCCTAATTATAAAATGATCAAAGAAGTACAATTTCTTGACAAAGAATTTGAAAAAACCACCACCAAAAAAATTAAAAGGAAGGAAAACTATCAATGAAAAGAACTATGATACTAATTCTCTCACTAATTCTCGCCATATCCTGCCTGTCTCTCTCCTCATGCACCACCGACAAAGAGGAATCCTCCGTCCCGGAAAGCTCTGTTTCAGA
>CAZFZL010000057.1:0-9518 GCA_964523005.1 uncultured Oscillospiraceae bacterium | reverse complement strand
CGCCGTCTTTTACAGCCCATTTTGCGTGCGTAATCAGGTCTTCGAGATACTCATCCCAAAGCAGTCTGAGATAATCGTCACTCATCTGTGAAAAATCAATGTTGAAAAAATCATGATCTCTGCGCGATGAGTGGACTGAGCCTATCACGAACCCGAAATTGTATTTTCCGAGCAGCTCAAACGCGTCGTCCGGTCTCATAATAGGATCTCCGAGCTCTATTCCGAATACTGCGGTGAGCTTTCCGGAAAATTGTTCTATCGCTTCGTTTGCAGCCTTGAGACATCCGTCAACATCTGTCTTTGGATATCTTCCGAGTGAGATATCGTCCACATCGTAATGCTCTGTAAAGGCAATATAGTTCATCCCGGCGTCCACTGCTGCGCGGCAGTTAGCGAGATGAGTGGTTTTAAATTCCGCCGCGTCATGTGAAAACGCGGTATGCGTGTGTGAATCTGCAAGATACAAAGGGAAGGTTCCTCTTTTCGTAGTGTTATTTATCTTCGTCAGTGTCATTGCAACCGGCTTCATCTTCTTCACCGGCGTTTTTATCGCTGTACATTAAAAAATCGATGTTTGCGGCGCGTTCTGCTGCGTCAGACGGTTCTTCCATATCATCATCGTCATCGTCGTCATCAAGTTCATCTTTTTCATCGCTTCTGAACCCGAACAGCTTTTCACGCCTTTTTTCGCTTTGCCTTGTGTTTATGAGATACAACACCATACGAACGCCGTACAGTATCAGCAGCTCCGTAACGGAAAGTACAAGGCAAAGCAGTATATGTTTCCATGAAAGGCGAGCAAACCCGAAGAAGGAGCAGGCAGTTTTCGTGTAAAGCACAAGCGTCGTAAGTGCAGCAGTGCACAGAGCTGAAACGGGTATCAGCGCGTTTTTCCAGGCACCGCTTCCGAGTGAGCCTTCGCTCTTCAGATCGATGAAGGAATACAGCACCAGACAGGCATTCATTGATACGAACGACATCGAAAGCGCGCATTCCGTTCCTCCGGGAGCACCGAGTGTATATGATATGATCATTACCGCCGCAGCACCCACTCCGTATAGAAGCGGTGTGATAAGATCGGTGAATTTCGGTTTTTTTCCATATGAGGGCAGCTTGTCCGAGAGAATCTTGCGCCGGGTGGGCGCGTATGCGAGCGAAAGCATGACCGCCATATTTACGATACCGCCGCATAGCAGTATGTGCTGGATGCCGAACGGTATCGGCAGCCCGGCAAGTGTACAGAAAATGATTGCCGCCGCATAAGCGGCGAAGGCAACGATCGAAAACTGCAGTGCGCTGTGGATTCGTTTGTATATCAGACGCGCCTTGCACATCAGTGCCGTTATTACGTTGAAGCCGTCGTGCCGCAGCACGACATCCGCGCATTGACGAAGCGTTTCGCTGCCGGCGTCGGCAGGAACGAACGATACGTCGGCTGCTGCCATCTGCTCAAGATCGTCGAGCGACAGCGCTTCAAACGCGATATGGGCGCCGTTGTTGAGCCTTATGCGTTCAACCTGTTCCCACTGCTCACGGGAAACATTGATGAACAGCCTGTAATTCGGGCTGTCCGCTATATAAAGTCCCGGCTCGGCAGAGAGGATATCCTCTCCCGTGACGGCCTGTTGTTCGTTTGCTATTATCCCGGCGTTGCGTGCGAGCGCAACTGCCGTCGCGTACGGTGCATCGGTGCGCACGAGCGGAGCGATCGAAGCACGGTTGCATTGATATACGGCACTTGCGGCATTGAGCTCAATGGACGTATACAGCCCGAGCAGCCCTATAAAGGTGAGCCCGTCGTTTGTTTCGACGGCTGCGAGGTTGTCGCATTTTACTGTTTTAAAGGCGAGAGCCATTACATGCTGGCTTTTGTCGGCTATATCCTGTGCTTCGTCGAGAAATCTGTTGCGCGCGTTTTCGACGAGAGGGAACGCCGTCCCCGACTGCTCGTAAGTCGAGCAGCGTCTGAGTATCTCCTCCGGCGCTCCTTTTTCTATAACGAGCGTCTTTCCTTCGTTGAGCACGAGTGCGCGCGTCAGCTCGTTGTCGGCGCCGTATTCGCTTTCTATCCTGAAAAACACCTCGCGCACCGCGTCGAGCGAGATCCCCATCTCGCGGCAGGCGCGTGCGAGCGCTATGTCTTTTTTAGTGCCGACATAATGCGGCTTGCGTTTTTTTCTGTCCTTTTGTGTTGTGTATTCGAGCTTTACGTCAGAGCAGGCGAGGGAATAGGCGAGCAGTCTTCCGATGCCTTCGCGGTTGTTGCGTGTAACAGTATAGCGGTGAAATCCGGCGAACGCACTCTCCACGCGCATCCGTCTGACAGGGAAGGCGTTTGCTCCGTCGCACATTATCGTATCAGTCTCGCAAAGCGGCTGTATGCAGTCAAGATTTCTTACTGCCGCGCCGTCGGAGATCATCGAAGCCGTGCCGCTGACCAGAACGGCGGTGCAAAGAGAACCAAGCGTATCGGTCATAGTTACATAGCACGACGCGAGCGAAAGCATGAACAGCTCCACGATGTCCGCCCTGCATACCGCGCCGACAAATACTGCACAGAAGCAAAACGTGATCGCGCTTAGCATAACGCGACGCGACGTCTGAAAAACGTATTCGAGCAGCTGCGGACGGCGCTCTTTGTTCTTTCTCTCGCCCGCGCGTATGAGCAGCGAGCGTCCGGTCGCCGTGACGATAGCCGTTCCGTTGCCGGAGGTGACGATCGTTCCGCCGTAGACCATGTTGCGAGAAAACTTATTTTCCTTACGTCTGTTTATATGAATACTGTTTTTATATGCCGGCTCAGCATCGCCTGTCAGCGGCGTCTCGAGCACGGTGAGCTTATTTGATTCGAGAAGTCTTGCGTCGGCGGGTACGACAGTACCGCGCTCGAGCATGATGATATCTCCGGGCACGAGTGCGCGGCTGTCAGCGATCCGTGATTTGCCGGCGCGTAAGACAGTTGCTCTCATAGACGATGTCTTCATGACAGTTTCGAGCGATGAGGAAGAAACATGTTCAAGAGAGGCGTTGAATACGGCGTTGAGAACGATGAATGCAGTGAAGCATACATAGACGAGCGAGCCGTTGAACATATACATTACCAGGCACATCAGCGCAAGCAGCAGCCCGATAAGCCCGGAGAGCTGCGTGCGCATACTGTGGAAAAACGAGAGCTTCATGTATGCGTACAGCTCATTTGTTCCGTATTTTCTGCGTGCGCTTTTTACTGCATATTCGTCCAGCCCCGTCGAAATGTCTGTCCCGAAATGCTTCGCGACCTCATACGAGTGCATCCGCGAAGGATCAAACTCAGAATCGTCGCCTTCTCCGAAGCCGAGCGCCGGAGTGACTGTCCTTATACGGAAATTTTTCTCCGGCTCGAGCGGAGCGTTTTTATTATCTTTGTTTTTATCGTTCCGCATTGCTTTTCCCGTTATATGATTACTTTCAGTTTATTTTAAGCGCTCCGTCGGCGGCGTCTATGGCGAACGAGCGCCCGTCGCTGCTCCTTGAATCGACTATCATCGCTGCGAGTCTGTCCTCTATATCGGTCTGTATGAGCCTTCTGAGGTTGCGCGCACCGTATTTTTCCGAAAAGCCCTTGTCGACAAGGTATTGTACTGCCGTGTCAGTATAGGTGAGGGTGATGCCTTTTTCGCTGAGAATGCTTTGCAGATCGCCGAGCATGATGCGGCATATTGCAGCGAAGTTTTCCTTTGTGAGCCTGTTGAACACCACGATATCGTCGACTCTGTTGATAAATTCCGGCCGGAGGAAGCCTTCGAGAGATTTCATGACGCGCTCGGTGTCGCTTTGATGCGCTGTCTTTCCGAAGCCTGCGAGCGAAGAGCTGACGTCGCTTCCGGCGTTCGTAGTCATTACGATAATCGCGTTCTCAAAGTTGACTTCCTTGCCGTGTGCGTCGGTTATTCTGCCGTCGTCAAGTATCTGAAGGAGGATATTCAGCACGTCCGGGTGCGCTTTTTCGATCTCGTCGAACAGCACCACAGTGTACGGCTTGCGGCGAATCTTTTCGGTGAGCTGTCCGGCGTCATCGTATCCGACATATCCCGGAGGCGATCCTATTATACGCGAAACACTGTGCTTTTCCATAAACTCCGACATGTCGAGACGTACCAGCGACTCCGGCGTGTCGAACAGATATTTTGCAAGCACCTTCACAAGCTCTGTCTTGCCTACGCCTGTCGTACCGGCAAATATGAACGAAACAGGCTTCTTTTTATATGATATTCCTGCCCTGGAACGCTTTATCGATTTCGCTATTTTGGTGATGGCTTCGTCCTGACCGACTATCCGGTCCTTGAGCGCTTCTTCTATGCGTGATATCTTCTCAAATTCGTTCTCTGATATGTTGCTTGCCGGTATCCCGGTCCATATCTCTATCACCTTTGCAATGTCGTTTTCCGTCAGCTCAAGCTTGTCGCGTTGTGCCGAGAGCGAATCGAATCTATCGCGAAGCTGCTTTTCCAGCGTCGTTTTTTGAGCGATTAGCTTATACGTCTCCTCATCCTTTTCCGGCTTGCCTTCAAGCTCTTCTTTTTCTCTGACGACCTGCATAAGCTCTTTTGAAATTTTTTCGACATCATTGACGATCGGTGAATTCATTGCCATCTGCGACGCCGCTTCATCCATAAGGTCTATCGCCTTGTCCGGCAGAAATCGGTCGGTGATATAACGCTCCGACAGCACCGCGATGCGGCGCACAAGCTGATCCGGTATCTTTATTCCATGATATTGCTCATAGTATTTTTTAATGCCGAGCAATATTTTTACAGTTGATTCGACGGACGGCTCCGCAACGGTAACTGTTTGAAAACGCCTTTCGAGAGCGCTGTCCTTTTCTATATGCTTGCGGTATTCCGTAAGTGTCGTCGAACCGATTATCTGTATCTCGCCGCGCGAAAGTGCAGGCTTAAGAATGTTGGCGGCGTTCATACCGCCCTCCGCGTCGCCTGCGGCGACGATCGAATGCACTTCGTCGATCACGAGTATAACGTTGCCGGCAGCCTTCGCTTCATCGATGATGCCCTTCATACGTGTCTCAAACTGTCCGCGGAATTGTGTCCCTGCGACGATCGATGTCATATCCACGAGCATCACGTTTTTATTTTCCAGCTTTGCCGGGACGTTTCCCTCTGCAATACGCATGGCTAACGCTTCGGCAATCGCTGTCTTACCGACGCCCGGCTCACCTATCAGACACGGGTTGTTTTTCTGGCGGCGGCAAAGTATTTGCATAACACGCTCAAGCTCGCTGTCGCGCCCGACGATTCGGTCAAGCTTGCCTTCGTATGCACGTTGAGTGAGATTTATACAGAATTGATTTAGATTTTTATATTGCTTTTCCTGCTTTTTCGGCTCCTGTTCGCGTCTGCTGCTGCCTTTGCTTTCGGGTGCCTGCTGCGGAAGCTGCCCGCTGAAGAGCTTTTCAAGGTCGATAGCCGGTGCTCTGCCTTCGTCGTCAGTGTTTCCGCTTTCAGTAAGTGCGTTGAGATCACCCGTCATTGCGTCGAGGTCGTCCTCAGAGACGCCTAACTTATCCATTATGTCGGATATCGGTTTTATACCGAGCTCCTTTGCGCATTTGATACACAGTCCTTCGTTGAAAGACTCTTTCCCCTCTATCCTGGTCACGAAAACGACCGCGACCCGCTGTTTGCATCTTGAGCATAATCTGAGATTCATATAAAAATGCCTTTCCGGTTCCGGGCAAAAACGCCGGACGATACTATTGTGTGATTTGTTTTTTGGATTTTTTCTTCTTTGTGCTGTCATCGCGTACGAATGCTTTGAATGCGTACATCATCAAAGCAAAAAGCAGCACGGCGACCATGAGTATACTTAATACTGTTTCGAGCCATGCCGGAGGTGTGTCAATAAAAATAAGCAATATTACCGCTGCGAACATCGTTGCTGTACTCATCTTCCCAAACCAGTCGCTTACCACCACCACGCGTTTCGAACGCAATATGAATATCGAGCCGGCGAGCATAAGAAGCTCTTTGATCACAAGTACGACCACGACGAACAGCGGAAGCTTGTCATCGATTATCAGACATGTCACGGCGGCAAGCTGCATGAGCTTGTCGGCGAGCGGGTCGAGTATTTTTCCGAGATCTGTTATCCAGTTGTGGCGCCTCGCAAGGTATCCGTCGACCACATCAGTTATCCATGCCAATGTATAAACGAGCAGACTTACAAATTTGTATTCCGAAAAGTAAACGGCAATGAATGCCGGTATCATCAGCAGTCTGAGTACCGAGAGCATATTCGGAATTTGTTTTTTATTCATCTGAACCTTTTTCGCGGCGAATGATATTTTTTTCGCCGCGCTCCTCTTTTTTATTTCAACAGAAAGTGAATCAGTATGTTGTTGTCACCCCAGAAATAGTGAAAAATGAATGAATCCTCGGGGATTATCGTAATACCCTTCGAAGCAAGATACGGCATCAGGAGAGTGATTGCTGCGGTAAGCGCATATATCAGCGCTGCTGCGCATACGGCGCCTATCATGCCGCCGAGTATTTTATTTGCCGTCCGAAGCACCGGAAGCCGGAACACAGCATCGGCAATCAGCTCGATTATCTTCATCGCTATGAGCGTCCCTACGAAAAGTGCGATGAACGCCAACGCGCCTGCGAGTGCTTCGACCGTGTTGTCCGTGATAAACGAAACGACTGCGTCTCCGATATCCTCCACCTTTTCCCCGATCCATTCATTGTACTTTGAAGCAAGCTCATCTATGTCTGCACCAAAGGAATCGAGCAGGTCTGTAAAGGCTTCGGGTTTATCCTTTATAAGCTGTTCACTGTTGAAGCTGTTGCCGTCAGGACAAATTTCAACAAGCTTATCTGTTACTGTATCACGCAGCGATGATGCGATGTTTGTTGAAAGAAGTACTTCCTTGAGCTGTCCCGAAAAAGTGACGGCTATAGCTATGGCGGCTATAAGACTTACTGCACCTATGAAGGTCTTTACAAATCCCCGCTTTGCAGATGCAATGACTGTTGCTGCAAATATAAGTATAATCAGCAGGTCTAAAACATATCCCATTTTTTTGTGCTGTGCTTTCGCCAGGCGAAAGCTCCCTTTCTGTTTTGTCTGAATATAAACTATTCTTCAATAACGGTGCTTATTACAAGTGAGCCGGTTTCGCAGACGCACGCGACATAAGCTTCGCTGACTACAAGCGCATCATACGACGTGTCGACTTTCGTTGGGGTGTCCTTCCCGGTGCTCATATCGTAGCAGTGGAGCTCACCCGCGCACAGCACATACAGCTTGCCGCTGTGCTGTGCGGCGCTGAGAACGTCGCCGTCAAATGAGCCGACGAAGGTTTCATCGCCTTCGCTGTTGTATACCATAAGCTGCGTTGAGTTGCCGACGACCTGCGTTGCACATGTTATTATAGCATAATCCTCACCGAAAAAATACCTTTTTACAGACAAATCATCAAAAGAAACCGTGTTTTTCAACATACAGTCCTCGCTGTAGAATCGCAGCGTGTCGTCGGTGAGAAAAACAAAACTGTCGTTTTCAAGATACGCAACACGCAGCGGCATCTCGTCGCGGAATTTCAGCGTGTTAACCTCGTCTTCATATGACGTAGCATAGCGGTATACAGTGCACAAATAATCTCCGTCGTCCGAATCGAGCATAACCGTCAATACATGGTCTGCTTTACTGTTGATGGCCGCGGAAACGATGTGTGCGTTTCCGAATTGCTTGGAGTAGATAAGAAGGTCGTCCTTGTTGTAGACCTTGATACCGGATGCATAACCGCTGTCTGCTGTAATGACGCAGAATGCGCCGCTGCTGTTGATGGAAACGCCGTATATAGGCGTGTCGTACCCGAAGGAATACAGCTGAGCATATGTGTTGAATATTTTCAGGGTGTTGCTTCCGCCGCCGAGATCATAGGCAAATATCAGACTTTCGGTCGTAAGCACTCCGGGGTATGTGAATGAGAAGGCGGAGCGCAGTGTGCGTTGGTTGCTCACGTCGTATACTGATATTCCGGAGCCGTCGACGATTACCGTATTGTCCCGCAGCAGCGCTATCGCCGATTTGTCGTCATGATCAAACACTACGGTGCTCGTCGGCAAAACGGTTTCGGCAGAGGTGATGTTGATGTATTTAAGCATATAGCGCAGGTTTGAGATCGTCATTTCGTTTTTGTTGACGGTAAAAGCATACAATAGGAAAAGCACTATAAAAAGTGCGTATGAGAACTTGACAAATTTGATTTTCCGCGCAAGCTTGAGGTAGTATGCCGAAGGCGTTGCCTTTACAGGCTCAGCTACCCCGGTACGGCGCGTTCCGAACACTGAGAATGGTTTCATAGAATATTCCTGCTTTAATAAAATACCTTGTTCAGGTACAGACCGTACGGCGGAAGCGTCGGGCCTGCGTTCGAGCGGTCTTTCATTTCGATTATCTCCGGCACTGTATAAGAAAGCTTTCCGCCGGCGGCGGCAAGCAGCGTTCCTGCCATTATGCGCACCATGTTGTAAAGAAACCCGTCCGCCCTCACATTGAGTGCCCAAAGTCCTTCGCGGCGCGTATCCTGCCGCAGTTCGAAAAGGCTGACAGTCCTCACGGTATCCTGTATTTTTGAGCCTGACGCCATGAACGCGGCAAAATCGTGTCTGCCCGTGAAGAAACAGCACAGCTCGTTTGCGCGTTCGATATCAATGCTTTCCACCGTGCGGAACGCTCGGTGTGCGAGAAACGGATCCTTTACGCACGAGCAAAATATGAGGTATGTATACTGCTTTTCCTTTACACTGTACCGCGCGTGGAACGAATCATCTGCGATGAACGCTTCGGTGACGGCTATATCGTCGGGAAGCGAGCTGTTGAGCGCCGGCACGAGCGAGCTTACGTATTTTTCGTCAAGCCCCGTAATGTGCGCGACAAATTCGTTCGCGTGCACACCGCTGTCGGTGCGTGAGCAGCCCGTGAGCGTAAAGCGGCTGCCGTAACGCGCTTCAAGTGCGTCCTGGACTGTCTGCTGTACTGAGCGCGCATTCGGCTGTACCTGCCAGCCGCAGTAGTTCGTTCCGTCGAATCTGAGCTTTATGACTGTTTTCATAGCAGTATCGGATACCCGTTGAGTATCACCGTCCCAGCTATAGAGGCAAGCGATATCGCGAGCATAATATAATCGCGTGCTCCGGCTTTGAGCACCTTCATGCGCGTGCGCCCTTCGCCGCCCGTGTAGCAGCGGCATTCCATAGCCTGTGCAAGCTCCTCGGCGCGTCTGAAGGACGATATGAACAGAGGTATCATAACGGGGATAAGCGCTTTCGCGCGGTGGACGAGCCCTCCGCTCTCAAAGTCGGCGCCGCGTGCCTTCTGCGCGCAGATTATCTTATCAGTCTCTTCGATGAGCGGCGGTATAAAGCGCAGCGCTATCGTCATCATCATCGCAAATTCATGGACGGGGACCTTGATGTATTTGAGTGGCATCAGCAGCCTTTCGATCGCGTCGGTGA
>CAZFZL010000056.1:0-9856 GCA_964523005.1 uncultured Oscillospiraceae bacterium | reverse complement strand
CGTCGGATGAAGCCGTGCGTGCGGTGTCATCATGGGTTGAAAAAGCAAGGCTCGGACAGTCGTATCCGTTAATCGTTTCGGAAGCCGGGAACGATTCGATGCTCATAGGTTCGGTGATCTCAGGCGAAGGCTGCAACGTAGCGTTCTGCCCGGACAGCAGAGTGATCACGGAGCGCGGTGTGTTCTCCGGAAGTGATTTCAGCATCGTAAAACGCACGCTGTGCGAAATACTGACGCTTATCAAGCAAAGAAAAGTCAAGGCGTAGAAGCATATCGGTCTGCGACGCTGTCAATGCCCGTCTGCCGGACTCTGCTCGTTATCGTGCATGAGCTTTTCGGCGGCGGCAAGCAGCGCCTTTTTCAAAAGCGCCGTGAATTCCTCCGGAGGACGGCATGAAGAAGCGGCAATCCAGCGTTCGATGGCGTGAAGGACGGAATCGGTAAAAAAACCGACGTAGAAATCGATATTTTCGTCGTCAAGCACAGTTTTGCTTATCTGCTGTGAAATAGGCAGTGAAAGAAATTCATGAAAATAATCGTTGAAAGAGTTCTGACCGCAAAAGCTTAACGCGTTGCGGTAGAAGTCCCTGTTGGTGTAGAAGTAATCGCACAGACATTCAAAAAAATCCCAGTCGCTTTCGATCTCTTTTCCTTCAAGCTCGTTTACGAATTCCGTTGTGAATACCCAGTTGACAAGCTCATATTTGTCGCGGAAGTGATAGTAGAAGCTTTTTCTGTTAAGAGAACACTCCTCGCATATGTCGCCGACGCTGATTTTTGCAAACGGCTTTTCAGCCATCAGCTTCTTGAGAGCAGCCGTTAAAGCGTTTTTGGTCGAAACGTGCGGTGCCATATACTGTCCTCCTTCGCTTTTTTTCTATTTTACCATGTTTTTTCTCTTTTTTCAATACTTTTTCAGGAGGTGCCGCATGATAGCTTCAGCGGTTTTGATGCTGCTTTCCGCAGCCGTCAGGCTGGTTTATTATTTTGCCGTCTCACCGTACACTGTTCAGACATATGACCTTTTCGTACATATAATGCTCCCGGTTGTATGCTGCGCGTCTTTCGCGGTGACGGTGCTTATCAAAAAGAATATGAAGTACACCGTCTGGTGCGTGTTTGCCGGCTGTGCGTTCTTCATAATCAAATCGTTTGCCTTTGAAACGACGCATATGATACTATGTATTTTGCTTTATTGTGCTGTTGGCGCGCTATATGCACTCACGGCGTTCGGAAAAATCAAAACCTTCATTCCTATAATTATCGTATTCACTCTTCCTCTTGCCGTTCATATCGGCACTGACATAGGTGAACTGTCAGTGGGAACTGAAATATCCGGCTATATGCCGGAGCTGTCGGTGGTGCTGATAATGGCGGCATTGCTGACGTATTCCATCGCCGAAATGAAGAAAAAAGCCGTGCGGCAAAGCAAATAAACAAATAAAAAACTTGACATCACGCTAAAACAGTGCTATACTTTCTAAAATTATTTGCTATACGGTCTTGATGGAAAGGAACGTGAATTATTATGAAAAAGAAAGATATCGATTGGGGCTCTCTCGGCTTTGCCTATGTGCAGACCGATTACAGCTACGTATCGAATTATAAAGACGGAAAGTGGGACGACGGTGCGCTTACGGCTGATCACAGCGTAACGCTCAACGAATGTGCCTGCGTGCTTCAGTACGCACAGACCTGCTTTGAGGGCCTTAAGGCTTATACAACGCAGGACGGCAGCATCGTTACCTTCCGCCCCGATCTCAACGCTCAGCGCATGGAATCGTCTGCCGCGAGACTTGAGATGCCCGTGTTCCCGCAGGAACGCTTCATAGACGCGGTCAAGAAGGTTGTAGCCGCGAACGCAGAATATGTACCGCCGTTCGGCTCCGGAGCAACGCTCTATATACGCCCGTATATGTTCGGCACGAACGCCGTCATCGGCGTAAAACCGGCGACGGAATATCAGTTCCGCATACTCGTCACTCCCGTCGGCCCGTATTTCAAGGGCGGCGTCAGACCGCTCACGCTGCGCATATCGGATTTCGACCGCGCCGCGCCTCACGGTACAGGCCACATCAAAGCCGGACTCAACTACGCCATGAGCCTTTACGCTATAGTCGACGCACATCAGAAGGGCTTCGATGAAAACGTGTATCTTGACGCGCAGACCCGTACTCATATTGAAGAGACGGGCGGCGCAAACGTCCTGTTCGTCACGAAGGACGGGGAAGTCGTAACACCTAAATCCGACAGCATACTCCCGTCGATCACGCGCCGTTCGCTGATGAGCGTTGCGCGCGATTATCTCGGACTGAAGGCAGAGGAAAGGCCTATCGCCCTTAGCGAGCTTGATTCCTTCGCAGAATGCGGACTCTGCGGCACGGCAGCCGTCATCTCACCTGTCGGCAAGATTGTCGACCACGGCAGAGAGATCTGCTTCCCGTCAGGCATGAAGGAAATGGGAAAGGTGACAAAGCAGCTTTACGATACGCTCACCGGCATACAGATGGGCAGACTTCCCGCTCCCGAAGGCTGGATAGTCAAAATTAACTGATACCGATACCACGGCACCGCTGCGCGGACAACGCAGCGGTGCTTTTTGCAAAAAAATAAAACTTGCGCGCCGGAAATCCGTCGGAGCTTATTGACGGAAGAAGCTATATGTGCTAAAATAATAAAAATTAAATGTCGTTTTTCGAAAGGAACGGGTATAATATGAGCAATCTTGTAATACTTGATCATCCGCTTATCAAACACAAGCTGTCGATAATGCGAAAGAAGGACACCGGGTCAAAGGACTTCAGACAGCTTCTGAGTGAAATTACTATGCTGTTGGCATACGAGGCAACGCGCGATCTGCCTACATATGAGGCAGAGATTGAAACACCGGTTTCAAAGACGACTGGGTATTTTATTTCAGACCAAAAGGTCGCTATTATCCCCATTCTGCGTGCAGGTCTCGGTATGGTCGACGGCTTTTTATCTGTTTTGCCGACCGCAAGAGTAGGTCATATCGGCCTTTACCGCGATCACGAAACGCTTCAGCCCGTTGAATACTACTTCAAAATACCGGACGACGCCGCCAACCGTCTTCTTATTCTTCTTGATCCGATGCTCGCAACCGGCGGTTCATCGGTAGCCGCTATCAACTGCCTTAAAAAACGCGGCTGCAAGAATATCAAAATGATCAACCTCATCGCCGCTCCGGAGGGCGTCAAGGCTGTACAGGATGCTCATCCCGATGTTGACATCTATATTGCACAGCTCGACGAAAAGCTCAACGAGAGCGCCTATATCGTACCGGGACTCGGCGATGCCGGCGACAGACTTTACGGAACAAAATAGCATGGTACAGCTCGGCAACGGCTGGCAGGAGCTTCTAAAGGATGAATTCGAAAAGGAATATTATCTCAGGCTCCGGCAGTACCTGAAAACGGAATACCTTATGCCGCATCCGTACCGCGTCTTTCCGCCTATGGAAGACATTTTCAACGCACTCAGATATACTGATTATCCCGATGTAAAGGCAGTCATAATCGGGCAGGACCCGTACCACGAGTACGGTCAGGCACACGGACTCGCTTTTTCCGTCAAGGACGGCGTGGCAATACCGCCGTCGCTGCGAAATATATACGCGGAGCTGAAAAACGATCTCGGTGTTCCGATACAGGAAAGCGGAGATTTGACGCGCTGGGCAAAGAACGGTGTGTTGTTGCTCAATGACGTACTCACGGTACGCGAAGGGCAGGCAGGCAGCCATGACAGCATAGGCTGGCAGCTTCTCACAACACGCATCGTTCAGCTTCTCAACGAACGCGAAAATCCGATGGTGTTCATGCTTTGGGGCGCATACGCAAAGCGCCGCCTTGAATACATAACGAACCCGAACCATCTCGTCCTCACCGCGCCGCATCCGAGCCCGCTTTCGGCTTCGCGCGGCTTCTTCGGATGTTGCCATTTCTCAAAAACTAACGCGTTTCTGCAAAAAAACAGGATCGCGCCCATTGATTGGTGAAAGGAAAACCACAGACGATGAAAAGAATTCTGGCGCTGCTTCTTTCCTTCTCTTTGCTCGGTATGCTGTGCGGCTGTGGTGCCGTGCCTGCCGAAAGCCCCGAAGACTCCGACCCCACCACGTCAGAAGCATCAGAAGCAACATCCGAGACCGTGTCCGAAACCGTGTCGGAAACGTCGGATGAAACGTCCGGGGGCGGCGGTGATGTCAAAACGTGGCCGTATGTCACGGGTACGTTTATACAGCTTCCGGCGTTCACCTCATATACGGAAGTGATGTGGAAAAAGCATTTCAATTATCTCCTTGAGGTCGGTATCGATACGGTGATACTCCAGTGGTGCGCGACCACGCCTTATGGAAAATTCTCCGATGCTTTTTATCCGGCATCGCCTGAAGCATCAGACCAATCCGATTCGTATAAAGAGTACAAAGCGGTAATACCGCGCATACTCAAAGTAGCGCAGGAGATGGGCGTAAAAGTCTTTATGGGACTCAACATCGCCGATGAATGGTGGTCTGTCGCCGCTACCAACCCCTCATGGTATAAAAACCAGGCGGCGGTCGGAATGAAAATAGCAGCGCAGCTTTACGAGCTTTATAAAGATGATTATCCGGACGCGTTTTACGGCTGGTATTTTCCGTGGGAATACTATAACGGAATAGGCTACACTGAACAGGCGGCGGATTTTCTCAACCGCTATCTCGACGGACTTGACGCGATAGACCCTGATATGCCGATGATGCTTTCGCCGTTCATAAGAACGAGCGTAAGTGTAGAAAAAACAAAGACAGAGTGGAGCGAAATAATCTCAAAGACGCATTTCCGCGCCGGAGACATATTCTGCTGTCAGGATGCTGTAGGTGCCGGTTGGATGACAATAGAGAAGCTGCCGGAATACTTCGCTGCCGTCAAAGAAGCGTGCAGCAAAGCCGACGGACTGCTTTTCTGGGCGAACAACGAAGACTTCACGCAGGCAACATGGACGCCTGCACCGCTTGAACGCTTCGTCGAACAGATGGAGCTTTCGTCAGAATACGTCAGCGGATACGTCACATTCGCATATTCACATTATTATGCACCCGATAAATCCTCCGATAAGACGCTTCACGAGCGTTATAAGGAATACTATTTAACAGGCGTGATACCTGATTAAGCAAGGAGTGAGCACGTGGATACGGCAGCTTCAAACGAAGAAATGATCGACACGGCAATGCGCATTTCGCGTACTGTCCTTTCGTGCGGCGGCGAGACTTATCGCGCAGACGAATGCTGTATGCGTATACTGTATGCACAGGGTGCCGAGCTTGTGGAGGTCGTTTCTTTCCCGACCGTCATAATGCTGACCGTCCGCTTCGGAGAAAAAACATACAGCCGCTCTGAATCCGTTCGCGACCGCACCGTCAATCTGCGCAAGCTTGACGCGTGCATAGCGCTCTCGCGCGGTCTGACCGACGGAACCGTCACCTTTGCCGCCGCAAAAACACGGCTTGACGCCGAGGACGCGGTGAAACAGCGCATGGTACGTCAGGTACTGCTCTCGTCGGCATCCGCGACCTGCTTCGCAGTGGTGTTCGGCGGTTCGATCTACGAGGTCATTATTACGCTCATCGGAACGCTTTTCGGTATGTCGGCGTATTATCTTCTTGACGGTATCAAGCTTCCGCGCTTTATATCGTATTTTGCCGGCGCCGCACTTATAGCAATCGCCGCACGCATCGGTCAGTCCTTTCGAGCTGAGCTGCTCATCAGCGTTGTGATAACGTCGGGAATAATGCCCATGCTGCCCGGACTTATAATGACAAACGCGATGCGTGACAGCATCAACGGCGATATCGTTTCGACGGCGGCGCGTGTCGTTGAAGCACTCATGACAGCGGTCAGCATAGCGGCAGCTGTCGGTATCGTGCTTATGGCAGGTAACATATTATGAACGAGTATCTCATTCTTGCTTTACAGTTCATCGCCGTGATATTTGCGTCGCTCTTCTACGGCATGTGGAATTCTGCGCCGCGGCATACGCTTATCGCTTCGTCACTGCTCGGAATGGCAGGGTATATTGTCTACTGGTTTTTGCTCGGAACGTCCGAAATGCTTGCGTTTTTCCTCGGTACATTCACCTGCTGCCTGCTGTCCGAGGTCTGCGCGCGATTTCTTAAAACTCCGGCGACAGTGCTTTCGTTCGTGGCGATAATTCCCATAGTACCCGGAATAAAGCTTTATAACACAATGCTCGCTTTCGCACAAAACGACATGGACGGCGGTCTGCGGCTCGGCGTGCGCACTCTTGCCGCGGCAGGTTGTATGGCGCTCGCAATAACGGTCGCGTCGCTGATAGGTAAGCATATTATAACTCCGATCGGGCTCATGCTATCCAAAAAGCGTACAGGATTCGACAGTAAGGTGAAAAGGAGTTGATATGCTTCTGAAAATTTCAATTTCTGTTGACAACGGAAAAAAAGTAAAGTATAATATAAACAGAAAAGAAATCAGGTACGGTAAACGATATGAATGTTGTTTTAAATGATATATACATCAAGGATTTTGTCACGCCAGACGATATGAAGGCATTATCCGGCAAGCTTGCGGACGCTCATGAAAAGATAGTGAGAAAAAACGGCGCCGGGAATGATTTTATCGGCTGGCGTGATTTGCCTGTTGAGTACGACAAGGACGAGTTCAACAGAATAAAGCACACGGCAAAACGAATAATCACCAACAGCGATGTACTGCTTGTTATCGGCATAGGCGGTTCTTATCTGGGTGCTCGCGCAGCACAGGATTTTCTCTGCTCACCGAATTATAATTGCACAAAGAAAAAAACGCCGGACGTGTATTTTATCGGCTGTTCACTTTCGTCCGACGAGCTTTACGACGCCATGCAGCTTTGCGAAGGCAAAGACGTGAGCGTCATCGTTATATCAAAATCCGGAACGACCACCGAGCCTGCGCTCGCGTTCCGCGTAATAAGACAGATGATGGAAGCCAAATACCGCAAGGATGAGCTTCGCGAAAGAATCGTCGTCACCACCGACAAGGCACACGGAATGCTCCGCGCTCTCGCTGCGCGTGAGGGCTACGATACCTTTGTCGTACCGGATGACATCGGAGGCCGTTTCTCCGTGCTTACGGCTGTAGGACTTCTTCCGATTGCCTGTATGGGTGTTGACATTGATGCCATCATGGCGGGCGCACAGCGTGCAAGAGACGAATATCTCGGCGACGGCATGGATTGCGCACCGTATCGCTATGCTGTATTGCGCCATGCCATGTACGCCAAGGGACGCAACACCGAGCTGCTTTGCAGCTACGAAAACGCGTTCCGCTATATGTGCGAATGGTGGAAGCAACTTTTCGGAGAGTCTGAAGGCAAACAACACAAGGGCATTTTCCCTGCATCGGTAATATTTACGACTGACCTTCATTCAATGGGGCAGTATATACAGGACGGTGAACGTCATATATTTGAAACAGTCGTGTTCCAGAAGAGCGCGAAGAACATCGTCAAGGTGCCGTTCGACAGCGAGGATCCCGACGGACTGAACTTCATCGCCGGCGTTCCGTTTACAGAAGTCAACAAGAAAGCCTTTCTTGGAACTGTCATCGCCCACAGCGACGGCGGCGTACCGAATATCGTCATCGAATATGAAAAGCGCGACGAAGCCACGTTCGGCGAACTTGTATACTTCTTTGAGCTTGCCTGCGCCGCAAGCGCGTATATGCTCGGCGTCAATCCGTTCGACCAGCCCGGTGTTGAACAGTATAAGAAAAATATGTTCGCTCTGCTCGGAAAGCCCGGCTATGAAAAGCTTTCCGCTGAGCTGAATGCCCGTGTAAACAAACTCAACAACATACAGGAGGAAAAACAATGATCAACTTAATCGTAGGTGTCAAAGGTACCGGAAAGACCAAAAGGCTTATTGAAGACGTCAATAAAGCTGTCTCCGCTTCACACGGAGTAGTGGTGTGCATCGAATATGGCAAAAAGCTGACGTATGACATCAAATACCAGGTACGGCTCATCGACGCAAAGGATTACAACATAAAAGACGGAAAGAGCCTGTACGGGTTCGTCTGCGGAATACTCGCGGGCAATTATGACGTGAGTGAGCTTTTCATCGACTCAGCGCTGAAGATATGTCAGGATGACATGGCTTCCTTCGAAAAGTTTGTTGGCGACCTTGAAGGTATTGTCGATCAGTATTCGCTCCATTGCGTAATAACGGCTTCAATGCCTGCAGAGACGCTTCCCGACAGCCTCGGCAAATACGTCGGTAACGAATAAATGAACAGCCGTTATACTCTCCGCAAGGCGTTTTCCACCGCGGCAATTTGTTATACTCTCGTTACACTTTTGCTCTCGATCGCGTTTTACATCATTGCCGATCTCAGCACGCAGTACGCGCCTGATTTGAACAATTTGCTTTTAGTGCTCGGCTATTCGCTTGTGCTTGGCTTTTCCGGGTTTTTCTTTAATATTAAAAGCTGGACGTCGGCACCAAAGCGCATATGTCACATAGCGGTCAATTTTGTAGCGTTCCTGCTGTTATATTATATTGCTGCCGGTGAATTTGTGCTGTCACAGATGATGGCAGGCTCGTTCCTGTTTTTTGCCGCATATCTCATCTGCGTGGGCATCGCAGCGCTCTGCCGCTTAATTGCGAAAAGATTCAAAAATTTCATCGAAGAATAGACAAAAAAGGAGCCGGCTTGTTTTAAGCGGGCTCCTTACGGTAAAATCACGAATATGAAAATTAAAATAACCGATTATAAGCTCACTTATCCTTCGGATAAAAAGCTCGTGTTCGCCGTTGCGGCTGATATGCATAACCGCCAATACGGAGAGGTTATGACGCAGCTCGTAAGACTGCATCCCGATTTTATTGCAATACCGGGCGATCTTATGGATGTGCCGGAAGAAGCGCAGACTGCTGTCTCCTTCCTCAGGGAAGCCGTAAGCGTCGCGCCCGTCTTCTATTCCGTCGGCAACCACGAGCGCATCTCCGATACGGGACGAAAACTCATAACCGATACAGGCTGTGTACTGCTCGACGATTCATATGTCAGCTTTGAGGGAATTACTATAGGCGGATTGACGTCGGGCTTCAGAACGGTGCGCGTGAACAACCTTGAAAAAACGCCGCCGCCCGATCTTGAATGGCTCAATACGTTCGCGTCGCTGCCGGGCTTCAAGCTATTGCTTTGTCATCATCCGGAATACTATCCGGACTATATACGCCCTCTCGCCATCGATCTGACGTTGTCCGGTCATGCGCACGGCGGTCAGTGGCGCTTGTTCGGTCGCGGTCTTTTTGCACCCGGCCAGGGCATTCTGCCAAAATACACCTCCGGTATTCATGAAAACAGATTTATCATCAGCCGCGGACTCGCTAACAACGCGTTCATACCGCGTATTTTCAA
This sequence comes from uncultured Oscillospiraceae bacterium, assembly GCA_964523005.1. Lineage (GTDB taxonomy): Bacteria > Bacillota > Clostridia > Oscillospirales > CAG-382 > UMGS1307. The sequence goes on along the minus strand of CAZFZL010000056.1, from coordinate 422 downwards.
CACGCCGGAGCTGCTTAGCGTCACGCTCCTGCCTAAAGAAAAACAGTAAACGGAGAAATATCATGAAAATAAAGATAATTACGGCGGCTTTCGCAGCCGCTGTCGCGTCGCTCGTACCGTTTTCGGCAGCGGCGGATAATTCCGACGCAGTATCACAGGCAGCCGCAGGCGGCGACGGGTTCAAGACGATGGCAATCATCGTGCTTTCGCTGTTTGCCATTGGCGCAGTGGGGTATTTTGCGTTTCTTGCGATAACAGCGTATAAAAAGAAAAAGAACGGCGATTACACGATCGACAGCACTGTGCCCTCCGACGACGGGACACAGGAATGATTTTTTAAAAAAAGAGGGAAGACCAATGAAAAAAACACTACTCATAATAATAACTTTTGTGCTCACGCTCTCTGTCATGAGCGCGTGCGT
>CAZFZL010000055.1:0-10086 GCA_964523005.1 uncultured Oscillospiraceae bacterium | reverse complement strand
TGAGCTTGAAAAAAACGGCGAGCCATGTCTCGATAAAGCAGCCGACTGCTTCGCACGAATGCTTGCCGGCGCGGCATCGTTTGGGTTCGAAGGCACTGATAAAAGGATACTCTCTGAATGCGGCTATCATACCGGGCGCTTCATATATATTGCCGATGCGTGCGACGACCTTGAGGACGACGCGAAAAAGGGCAGATATAACGCTCTTATGGCGACGGCAGGGAACATTCAGGCGGCACGTACAATGATTTCCGACTGTGAAACGTCGCTTCAAGACAGCATGAACGCGCTTATGCTTTCGTTTTCGCTTGCCGGCGAAGGCGATGCGGCAGTTATGCTTATACACAATATAATCGAAAACGTCTCAGTATACTCCGCGAGCGTTTTCAGTACCGCGAAAGATTTTGCCAAAAAGAAAGGCTGACATATGACCGACCCTTACAGCGTGCTCGGCGTAAGCCCGAACGCAACGGACGAAGAAATAAAAAAAGCATACAGAACGCTCGCAAAAAAATATCATCCTGATGCTTATATAAACAATCCTCTTGCAGACCTCGCGCAGGAAAAAATGAAGGAGATCAACGACGCCTACGAGCGCATACAGAAAATGCGCGCGTCAGGTCAGACCGGATCATCCGCCGGAACCGGTGGCGCTTCTTCCTCCGGCTCGGCGTATTCAGGCTCAACATACAGCTCGAACAGCCAGTTTGCGCGTGTACGAGTTCTCATAAATTCCGGACGCAGGACTGAGGCGGGAATGATCCTCGACTCAACGCCCGAATCCGGTAGAAACGCCGAATGGAATTTTCTCAAGGGCTGCGTCCTCTATCAGGGTGGATGGATGCTCGAAGCAAGAAAATATTTTGAACGCGCCTGTGAAATGGATCCTTCCAACACCGAGTTCCGTTCAACACTTGACAGAATGAACGCATCCGGAAACAGTACTCAGTATTCCTCAGGAAGTGACTGCGGAGTGTGTGACCTTTGCACCGGGCTTATGTGCTGCAGTTGCCTACGAGATTGCTGCATGGGGTGTAGGTAGCAAAGGCAACTGCCGTTGCCTACGAGATTGCTGCATGGGGTGTAGGTAGCAAAGGCAACCAAGACTGCTGCATGTGGTGCAGATGACTATAAGGAAAGCAATGAAAAATGAGTGACAACAGACAACCGAACAAATCATACAAGCTAAACAGCCACGGGCAGGCGGTCGCCGCGATAGCGGTCGCGTTTGCCGTAATGGTATTCGTTATATTTACCGTAATAATCGCTCCGGCGAACAGAACCGACGTCTCTGACGACAGTGCGCTCTCGCAGACTGTTTTGGAAGAAAGCACCGACGCGTCGGCGCAGGAGAGCACGCCGGACGTTTCCGGTTCGGATACATCCGCGGATGTATCAACACCCGACGTATCATCAGAGGAGAGCATCGACGATGAAACGCTGCTCGAATACTATCAGTCCGCCGCGCTCTACTGCTACGTTATCAACGCAAAAACGGGAAGCGTTTTGTATTCGAAAAACGCCGACCAGAAGGCGTATCCGGCGAGCATAACGAAGCTCATGACGGCGTGCGTCATGCTGAAATACTGTGAAGGCGACGAGGTGTTCACCGCCGGTGACGAGGTTGGAATGATCGGCGAAGGCTCCAGCATCGCTTACATAAAGAAGGGACACAGACTCACCGTCAACATGCTCGTCGACGCCATGCTTCTTCCTTCCGGAAACGACGCCGCGTATGTTGTCGCGGTCAACGTCGCACGCAAGGTCAGCGGCAACAGTACACTTACGAACGAAGAAGCTGTCGCATATTTTACAGGGCTCATGAATCAGGAGGCAGCGGCACTTGGCTGTACCGGTACTCATTTCAACAACCCGGACGGTTATCACGACGACAATCATTATTCAACCGCAGCAGATCTTGCCCTCATATGTAAATATGCGCGCACCTTTGAAACGATATGCGAATCGGTCGCCAAGGAGAGCGTAAGCGTTGTTTACGCGAGCGGACAGACAAACACATGGTACAACACGAATTATCTTCTTACCCATACCACCTATTCGGGCGATGAGAGCAAATGGTATAAATCCTATGTTACCGGCATGAAGACCGGAATGACGGACGAGGCCGGCTCATGTATTGCAATAAGCGCAGAAAAGGACGGGCTTTCTGTCATAGCGATCGTGCTCAACTGCTCATCGATGACGGCGCGGTATAACGAAGCATTCAGACTCATGGAAGCAATATACGGAGAAGACAAATAAAACGCTCTGTGCGATTTGAAAGGATAAAATAAGCCAATGATAAAAAGTATGACGGGCTACGGTAGAGCAAAGCTCCTCACGGGGACGAAAAACGTGCTTGCCGAGGTGCGCTCAGTCAACAGCAGATACCTCGATGTGACAGTCAAGCTGCCGAGAAATCTGCTTGCGCTCGAAGAGAAGGTCAAGCAGGAGCTTTCGCGCTACGTCACGAGAGCCAAGGTGGAAATATACATATCCGTTGAGGATACAGCGGGTGAGAAGACGGAGCTGTCGGTCAACCGCGAATATCTCGAAAGCTATATCGGCGCGCTCGGAACGATCAAAAGTGAATACGGCGCTAAAGGCGATCTTACTCTTGACCTGATCACACAGCGCAGCGAAGTGTTCATAATGCGAAAAGCCGACGATGATATGGACGCGCTGTGGGCGGCAATACGCCCGGCGCTCGTTCAGGCGCTTGATAACTATAACGCCATGCGTACACGTGAAGGCGAAAATCTCAGGCGCGACCTGTGCTGCCGTATAGAAAACGTCGAAAGCATAACCGAATATCTCAAATCACGTTCGCCCGATGTCACCCGCGAGAGAAACGATAAGCTCATCACAAGACTTACCGAGCTGCTCGGCGACGCCAAGGTGGACGAATCGAGACTTCTCACCGAATGCGCTATAATGGCGGACAGACAGGACGTGACCGAAGAGCTTACAAGACTCGGCAGCCATATAATGCAGTTCAGAGCGATACTCGACGAGGATATACCCGTCGGTCGAAAGCTTGATTTCCTCGTTCAGGAGATCAACCGTGAGATCAATACATGCGGCAGTAAATCGTCAGACGTCGAAATAGCAAAGCATGTCATCGAAGCAAAATGCGAGCTTGAAAAAATCAGAGAACAAATTCAGAACCTCGAATAACACGTCGTATATGTATAAGAGTGTCGGTTTGAGAAATCGGGCTTGAAAAAGAAGGAATGGGAACGGATGAGAATGATAGACGCCGGCAACGGCAGCTTTATAAACAGTGAACGAATAATATCAATAGCGCCTCCCGACTCGATGCCGGTCAGACGCCTCATACAGGACGCCAGAGACGCAGGTATGGTAATTGATGTGACGTGCGGCAGGAAGACCGCTTCGGTGATTGTGACCGACAGCGACCACGTCATCCTCTCCGCAGACGCGCCGCAGCAGCTTACGGAAAGGATGTGCGCAGATGACCGGTGATAAAGGCAGACTGATCGTCCTTTCAGGCCCGGCTGGCTCCGGAAAGAGCACGGTGCTAAGACGGCTTTTCGAATCGAGAAAAGATTTTTGCTTTTCTGTATCAGCGACCACGCGCAAGCCGCGGCCGGGCGAGATAGACGGTATCGACTATTTTTATAAGACGAGAAACGAATTTGAAAAAATGATCGCCGATGATATGCTCCTTGAGCATACCGAATACGTCGGAAACTATTATGGAACGCCGCGTGACTACGTAAAGAAGAAAACTCAGAGCGGAATAAACGTCGTGCTCGACATAGAGGTCGACGGCGCGATGCAGGTCAGAAAAAAAGACCCGTCCGCAATCCTCGTGTTTATGACGCCGCCCGATTACGAAACGCTCGAATCCCGGCTTACCGGACGCGGTACCGAACCGCCGGAGGTCATCGAAAAGCGGCTTGAACGCGCAAGGGAAGAGATAGCGATGGCGTCGAAGTACGACTATATCATAACCAACTACGACGGTATGGACTATGAGGCAGCGCTTGATCTCGCGTATATAGTCAGAGCGCATTCGCTGCGTGCCGACGAACAGGATCTTTTGAATACTTTTTATAAATAATTACAACAGATAAACAAGAAAGGTGATATAAAATGCTTTATCCTTCAGTACAAGACCTTACCAACGACAAGGTGAACCGTTATATGCTCGTCATGGCGACCTCAAAATGCGCTCGCCATATAACTCAGATGGAGATCGATGCACATAACGCCGAGCTTGAAAAAGCCGAGATCAGGGATCCCAAAAACGACATCGCTCCGACCGATATAAAGGAAAAGGCGGTGTCTCTTGCCGTTGAAAGAATCTACGACGGCAGATACAAAATAGAGACCAACTGACGAAACAGAGGTATGACGGAAAGGAGCCGAAATGGACAGCATCACTGAAAAGACAGTATCCGTAAGGCTTCTTGACACGCTTCCCGCCGTCGACAGGGAATATAGCTATCTCGCACCGGCAGACGCCGGTACAGGTATGCTCGTCCTCGTCCCGTTCGGACGCGCCGACAGACCGGTGTGCGGTGTAGTGACCGGCATAGTGGCCGGCGAAAGCAACGAAAGCAGACTTTTGCTCAAACACATCATACGCATACTCGACTATCCCGTCGTGCTCACTCAGGAGCTGCTCGACCTGTGCGCGTTTTTGTCGGACAGATGTATGTGTACTTACGGCAGCGTCGTGAAGACCATAATACCGCCGGGCTTCAACGTCCGCGCAGACGAAAAACTGTTTGCCGTGCCGCTCGGGGAATTGGAAGCTTTCGCGAAGCTCTCCGAACAGTGCGAAGCGCTGTACGGCTTCATCCTCACTCACGCAGGCTGCCGCACGTCAGACCTTCCGTTCGACAACGCCGCAAAATTACTCAGACCGCTCCTCAAAAACGGATTTGTAAGACGCACCTATGAGTTTAAGCGGCGTATCAACGAAAAGAATGAACGCTGCGTCGAGCTGACGATCCCTGAAGAACAGGCGGAAATGTATCTTTGCGGCGCGCTGAAGTCTCCGAGCGCGAAAGCACTCACCGTCATAGAGCTGCTGCTTCAAAACCCGTCTGTCACGCTTGACGAGATAACGCAGTTCGCTTCATGCGGAAAGACAGTCGTCGATACGCTTGTCAAGCACAATATCGCACGCATATATCTCAAACGCACCGAACGCGCACCGTCCCGTGAATATAAGCGTCTGCCGCCGCCCGTGCTTTCGGACGAGCAGCAGAAGGCTTTTGAACAGGTCAGCGAGCTTATGGACGCAGGTACGCCGGAATGCGCGCTGCTCTACGGCGTCACCGGCAGCGGCAAGACGAAGGTCATCATCGCCGCCGTGCAGAAGGCACTCGACTGCGGTAAGCAGGCGATCGTGCTCGTCCCGGAAATAGGCCTTGCATCACAGGCTGTCGAGCTGTTCATGTCGCATTTCGGGAGTCGCGTGACCGTCATTCATTCCGGGCTTTCGGCAGGCGAACGCATAGACGCTTACCGACGCATCGCGGAGGGCGCCGCTGATGTCGTCATCGGAACAAGAAGCGCAATATTCGCGCCCTGCTGCAACATCGGACTCATAGCGATAGATGAGGAACAGGAGCATACCTATCTGTCGGAAATGACACCGAAATACAGCGCGGTGGAGAGTGCAAAATTCCGTTCAATGAAGCATGATTCTCTTCTGCTCCTCGCGTCGGCTACACCTTCGGTGGAGTCGTTTTACAGAGCTCAGAAGGGTATATATAAACTCATCAGATTGCGTGAGCGCTACGGAAACGCTTTGCTTCCCGAAGTGCATTTTGCAAATCTGAGCGAAGATACTTCACTCACGCCCGACCATATGATCGGTATGCAGCTGCGTCAGGAAATAGCGAAAAATCTCGAAAACGGCGAACAAACCATACTTTTTCTCAATCGCCGCGGCTATCGCTCGGCAGTCATATGCAGAAGCTGCGGACAGACTGTGTATTGCCCGAACTGCTCGGTGCCTATGGCACTTCACCTGTACAGAGGCAGAAAAGTACTCGCGTGCCACTATTGCGGCACATCGCGCCCACTCGACGAAAAATGCCCGTCGTGCTCAAGCGCGGCGCTGTCGTATACAGGCTACGGCACCCAGAGCCTCGAAGAGGAGCTGACTGAGTTGTTCCCGGAAGCGCGAAAGATAAGAATGGACGGCGACACGACGGCTGCAAAGGGCTCGCACGACGAGATATACGAACGCTTCAAATCGCAGCAGGCGGATATCCTTTACGGAACGCAGATGATAACAAAAGGACTCGATTTTCCTTCTGTTACACTCGTCGGGATAATCCTTGCCGACGCATCGCTGTATCAGACAGATTTCCGGGCATGCGAGCGCACATTTTCATCGCTTACTCAGGTAATAGGGCGCGCCGGACGCGCCGATAAGGCGGGACGTGCGATAATCCAGACGTATTCACCGAGCCACAGAACGCTCGTTCTTGCCGGGCAGCAGGATTACGACACCTTCTTTTCAGAGGATATAATGCTCCGGCACGCAGTCCTGTTTCCGCCGTTTTGTGATATGGCGCTGTTCATTGTCAGCGGCGAGGACGAGAATGACGTAAGAGATTCGTCACAGTCCTTTGCAAAAAGGCTCGTGGATATGAAACAGGAAAGCTGCCCCGAACAGGCGATGATACTCTTCGGCCCGTTCGACGATGCACTATATCGGCTCGACGGCAGATACAGAAGACGTATAGTCGTGAAATTCAAAAATTCACTCCCGATGCGCGATGTATTCAGACGCGCAATGCAGCGGAAAAACAAAGATACAACATATATTTCAGCCGATATAAACCCGTCGGTGATCTGAGATAAGGAGAAAAATATATGGCATTGCTCAATATCCGTCTTGAAGACGATGACGTGCTCAGAAAGATAAGCAGACCCGTGGAAAAAATAACACCGCGTGTGCTTCGGCTTATCGACGATATGCGCGAGACCCTCGCAAAAGCCAACGGCGTCGGGCTTGCCGCGCCGCAGGTCGGCGTCCTCAGACGCATCGTGATCGTCGACATCGGTGATAAGGTGCTCGAGCTCATCAACCCTGAGATCATCGCAGGAGAGGGCGAGCAGGAGGAGCTTGAGGGCTGTCTTTCGTGCCCCGGTAAATGGGGAGTAACGAAACGCCCCGAAAAAGTAAAGATCAAAGCGCTCGACAGAAACGGGCAGGAACAGATATATACCGGAACGGGAATTATAGCGCGTGCGTTCTGTCACGAAACCGACCATCTTGACGGCGTGCTCTTTATAGATAAAGCCGTACGCATGGTCGACCCGTCGGAGCTTGAATCGGAATGAGAATAGTCTTTATGGGTACACCGGATTTTGCCGTGCCGCCGCTCAACGCACTCTGCGAGTCGCACGACGTCGTAGCCGTCGTCACCAAGACCGATAAGCCGCGCGGACGCGGGAATAAGACGGTATTTTCACCGGTGAAAGCACAGGCGATAGAAAACGGCATCGAGGTGCTGCAGCCGGAAACGCTGCGCAACGAGGCAATATGGGAAAAGCTCCGTTCTTACGAAGCAGACCTGTTCGTCGTCGCAGCATACGGCAAGCTGCTTTTGCCGGAGGTGCTTGAGATCCCACTCTTTGGCTGTATAAATATCCATGCATCACTGCTTCCGAAATACCGCGGAGCCGCTCCGATAAACAGAGCAATAATGAACGGCGATACCGTAGGCGGGCTGAGCATAATGTATATGGCACAGGGGCTTGATACGGGCGATGTGATATTGCAGCGAAGCTTCGATATAAGCAAAATGAACGCCGGCGAATACCACAACGCACTCAGCCGTGAGGGCTGCTCAGCGGTGCTTGAAGCGATAGAACAGATCAAAAACGGCACGGTGCACGCCGTTAAGCAGGACGACAGCGCGGCAACTTACGCCGCAAAGATCGAAAAAAGTGAGATGATGCTCGATTTTTCGCTTCCTGCACGCAGCGTGATAAATAAGATAAGGGGGCTTTCGCCGTATCCGTGCGCATATTTTATGCTTGATGACAGACGGATAAAAGTGCTTGAGGCCGCGTACGCAGATGCGGCGGTCACAGAGCAGAAAATGACTTCGGTCGGTAAAAACGGTATAACAGTCATGTGCTGCGACGGCGCGATTACAATCACACGCATGATACCCGAGGGAAGCACGGCAATGGATGCCGCTGCATTTTATGCCGGATACAAAGGACAGAAGGGCTGCTGAAAAAGAGGCAGATAGTGAGTGCTTATGAACAATCCAAGAGAAATGGCAGCAAATACAGTATATCGCTGTACCAAGGAAGGCGCATATTCAAACCTCGTCATATCAGTGATACTCGCTCAGAAGGAGCTCGGCGAAAAGGACAGAGGGCTGTACGCTGCGCTCGTGTATACGACGCTTGAAAGACTTCTGACGATAGATTATATAATATCTCTCAACAGCAACCGCGAGATGTATCGCATTGACGAAACAGTAAAGAACAACCTCAGAATAGGTGTATGCCAGCTGTTTTATATGGATAAAATACCTGAAAGCGCCATAGTCGATGAGGCAGTCAAGCTCACCCCGGAGGATGCAAAGCCGTTCGTCAACGCCGTCCTGCGCAATATCTGCCGCAACAAGCAGTCGCTCGCCGAAAAAGCGGAATCATCCGGCGACAGCATCAAATACAGCATATCTCCCGATATTCTCACCCTCATTGATACGCAGTATCATGACCAATATGATGAGATCCTGCAGGCAACGCGCCGCAGGCTTCCGCTCGTGCTCAGAGTCAATACACTGCGCATAACCTATAACGGACTTAAAAGGCGTATGAAAGGCTCAAGAGTGAGCGATATTGTGCCCGATACAGGACTTATCATCACTGAAAACATAGCTCAGACTGCTTCCGACAGAAGCAATTTCTACTACATACAGGGAGAGCCTTCTCAGTACGCAGTCAAGCTGCTCGATCCGCAGCCTTATGATATTGTTGTAGACATCGCCGCTTGCCCCGGCGGTAAAACGATGGGTGCTGCTATACAAATGAACAACAAAGGCAGAATTATTGCGCTCGACCTGCACGACAATAAAATACAGCTCATCGAAAAAACAGCACGACGGCTTGGCGTGAAGATCGTTGAGACGTGCGTCCATGACGGGCGCACTACAAAGAACAATCTCATAGGTATCGCCGACAGAGTAATTTGCGATGTGCCGTGCTCAGCGCTCGGCGTAATCAACGCAAAGCCTGAAGTGAGATATAAAAAAGCCGTGAACATATCGCGTCTTCCGCTTGTACAGTACAATCTGCTTGAAAACGCCTCAAAATATCTCAAGCCCGGAGGAACCATTGTGTATTCCACCTGTACTATAAACAAGGATGAAAATGAAGGCGTAATCGATAGATACATGAGAGAGCACGACGACCTTTACATCACGGAAAAACGCACCTTTATGACATACACAGATAATACCGAAGGCTTTTTTGTGTGCAGGATGGAGAAAAAGTTTGATATCTGACATGAATGGATCCGTTTCTGTGAAGACGGATATAAAGAGTATGAGCATCAGTGAGCTCGAAGCATACGTTGATTTTGCAGGCGAAAAGAAGTATCGTGCCGCACAGATCACCGCGGCGCTTATAAAGGGTGATTCGTTCGCCGAGATGCTTCAGCTTCCGGAAAAATTTCGACATAAGCTCATGGATGAATGTACCGACACCGTTGCTTCGGTCAACAGACACCTGAAGAGCAGCGACGGAACGCAAAAATTGCTGTTCGGCTTTGGCGACGGTGAAAACGTCGAAAGTGTACTTATGAAATATAAGTACGGCAATACCGTGTGTATATCCACACAGGCAGGCTGCCGTATGGGCTGCCGGTTCTGCGCTTCGACCGTCAATGGCTTCAGACGCAACCTGACGTCAGGAGAAATGCTCGAGCAGGTCATCCGCACGCAGGCGGTCACAGGCGAAAAAGTATCGAATATCGTCCTCATGGGCATCGGTGAGCCGCTGGACAATTTCGACAACACGATGAAGTTTCTCAGGCTCGTCAACGACAGCCGCGCGCTCAACATCGGAATG
>CAZFZL010000054.1:0-10197 GCA_964523005.1 uncultured Oscillospiraceae bacterium | reverse complement strand
CTTCGCCGCTTGTGCGCTTCGCGCACCTGCAGCATCGACGGCCTCGCGAAAATGCTCTTGCCAGCAAGCATTTTCGCTTCGTGGTATAATGCTTGCAGATGTTTTGTTTCGCAAGCCTTTGCGGATTTGCGGTATACAAAATGAAAATATATGAAAAATGCTGAGGTCATATAAGGTGAGTAACAACAGTTTTGCTTCAAAGCTTATACGCGCGCTGCCGGTCATACTGCTCGCGGTGATATGCGTTTTCGTGATATATGCCGCTGCGGCGAACCGACTTCCGTTTCTTGATATACTTAACGAAAACGAAAGCGAAACATCCGGCTCGCAGACAAGCGTTTCGCAGTCGGATACGTCGTCGGATGTCTCTGCGGACATATCGGACGAAGAAAGCACTGACAGCAGCGTGACTGCAGCAGCTGCGCTTGCGAAATTTGACAGGGAATACACGGATAAATACGTGCTGACCGACCTTTGCTACAACAGCAGCACCATGGAGCTGGTGCTCGTGGCGCATATAGATGCGCTTGCAGACACTCAGACGCTGCTTGCGCGCATGGGATTCATATTCAGGACGGACGCCGACGGTACCGTAACGCTGCTCGACGAGCTGTACGATGTGATATTCGACACGATGCCGGACGGTTACAAATTTGCCGGCTTGAGAGATGAATTTGATAATCCGCTTTTCACCTATGACGGCGATTACTATTATCTTGATAAAAGCACCGCCAACTTTTTGAAAACACTTTACGAAGACGCGAGAAACACACGCGGAGTGGTGTTCGATTATCCGTCATATTACGGCAGATATCAGGACGATGTTATAGTACGCAAAAAAGTAAGCGGCGGCTGGGGTCTTTACGACACGAATAAAGAAAGCTACACGGTCTATCCGAACAAGGAGTACGTCTTCACATTCAACGGGAATTATCTTGCCTGTGTTCTGGAACGCAAAAGCGAACGGCTCAGGTTTTACAATAAAAACGGCAACTCGATAACGCAGGAATACTATCAGCCGCTCACAAACGGGCTTGAAAGCCTCGGATATTATCATTTTGTCCACGGAATGACGCGCGTGCGCCGCGTGTATAAGCTCAACGGCGAGCAGGTCAGCGAAGAGTGTCTGATGTATACTGACAAGAGTCTGTTCATACTTCCGGCAGATTTCAAGCTCATCACCTACGGTGACGGGATACTTCAGCTTGAGAAGGACGGGCGGTACGGCTATATGAGCTGGACGGGCGCGTGGATAACCGACCCGGTATTCACCGCATCGCAGCCGTTCATAGAAGGGTTTGCCGTCGTCGGTATAAACGGGAAATACGGCATCATAGATACGCTCGGCAACTATGTTGTGCAGCCGGTGTTCGATTCGATAACGAACTGCTCAGGCGGCGTGATAATACTGTACGATGCAAAGACCGGATATTATATCCTCAACAAAACTACGCTCGGAACGGGAGTAGATATAGATATATCCTGAGCTTCTTCAGGGAAGGCGGTATGTATTGAAGGCGCTGACCGGGACGGTGAAACAGCTTGACACGATTCTTCCGCATAACCCTTATTATATAATAAGCACCGCGCGTATCCTCCAAAGGCGCGAATATTTTCTTTGGGCGTGGTTTTTGCTTTATATGTGCTTTGCGAACAGATGGCAGATATTTGTCGCGACTGTCCCGATATTGATCGTGATACTTGTGCTGACTTATCTGCTTGCGCGAATATGGGAAAAATACGGACTCATATAAAAATGAAAAACGGAGGAAATACTTATGTTTTGCCCAAATTGCGACCGTCAGCTTTCTGACAACACAACCTTTTGCCCCGATTGCGGTATGAGGATAGGAGCTGCTTCTGCCGATAACTCGACGCCGCCCGTTGCGATCGTCGGTTTCGTTCTTTCCTTTATCATACCGCTTGCAGGCTTCATATGCTCAATCATCGGTATGAATAAGTGCAAAAAGGAAAACAGACCCGGTCATGGGATTGCTCTCGCCGGTCTTATCATTTCCATCGTGATGTGGGTGATAAATACCATCGTCTCTTTTGGTTTTCTTGGATACCTTTTCGAATATCTTGAGAACACGAATATAATTTCATAACAAAAAACAGTGCGTGTCGGGAAAAGACGTGCACTGTTTTTATATTACGGTTATCAGATTATATCGTTTTGTACTATATCTTCGTATGTCTCGCGTCGTACCGCAAGGTACGTTTTTTTGTCCTTTATCATGACGACGGCAGGGCGCGGAAGTCTGTTGTAGTTTGAAGCCATTGAGTAGCAGTATGCGCCTGTCGTGAGCACGGCTATGAGGTCTCCCGTTTTCGGGCGCTCGATGAGTACGTTTTCGGCTACTATGTCGCCGCTTTCGCAGGTCTTGCCGGCAACGGTCGCGTTGATCGTGCTTTCAGTGCCGCAGTTTGAGGCTTTTACGGCGGTGTGTACTGCCTGATACAGCGCGTATCTCGGATTGTCTGTCATTCCGCCGTCGACGCTGATATATGTTCTGACGCCGTGGATGTCCTTGATGCTTCCGGCGGTGTAAAGCGTGACACCGGCGTCGCCGACTATGCTTCTGCCCGGCTCAAGAATGAGCCGCGGTCTGTCTATTTTTTTATCCTCGCACAGGCTTATGAGCTTTTTGACGATGCGCCTGACGCTCGTACCTATATCGGGTGCTTTGTCTTCGTCGGTGTAGCGAACGCCGATACCGCCGCCGATGTCAAGCTCGCGGCATTTTATCCCGTTTTGCGCAAGCTCGGAATAGAAGCTGAGCATGACCTCAAGCGCGTCGAAGAACGGCTGTACTGAAAAAATCTGTGAGCCGATATGACAGTGGCAGCCGCAGAAATCGAGGTTTTTCGCGCTCTCGATATATTTGACTGCATCCATCGCTTCGCCCGTTTCGATGGTCGTTCCGAATTTCGAATCAAGCTGTCCTGTCGAAACCTGCTTGAAGGTGTGCGGGTCGATGTTTGGCGTGACGCGCAGCATTGTCTTCTGTGTCGTGCCCGCATTCGCGGCGGCGGAATTAATACGCTTCGCTTCGTTTATATCGTTTGCAACGATGCAGCCCACGCCGCTTGCCACGGCGTATTCAAGCTCGTCGTCCGATTTGTTGTTGCCGTGAAAATAGAGCATATTCTTATCGATGCCGCTTTTGAGCGCCGTGTACAGCTCACCGCCCGATACGACATCCGCGCCGAGTCCCTCGGATGAAACAATGTCGTATATTTTTACGAATGAAAGCGCTTTTGAGGCGTAAAGTGCGCACGAGCCGTTGCAGAGCGTGTCGAGCGCTGTTTTATAAACGCGGCAGTTTTCGCGTATTTTGTCTTCGTCGCAGACGAAAATGGGAGTGGTGTATTTTGTGGCAAGCTCTGTCGCCGGAACGCCGCCTATCGTGAGCGCGCCGTCTTTATATGCGAGGTTAGGATATAAAGTGTTTCTCATAAGATCCTGTCAAGCCGTTCGACGGCCTCTTTCGTATTTTCTCTGCTTCCGAACGATGTAAGGCGGAAGTATCCTTCTCCGCAGCTGCCGAAGCCGGAGCCCGGAGTACCGACGATGTTAGCCCTGTCAAGCAGAAAATCAAAAAACTCCCATGAGCTCATGCCGTTCGGGCATTCGAGCCACAGATACGGCGAATTGTCACCGCCCCAGAAGCGGATATTCTTTTTTTGCAGCAGCTCTGAGATCAGACGCGCGTTTTCGAGATAATAAGCGATCGACTCGCGGCATTCCTTCATACCCTGTTCGGAAAGTGCAGCCTGCGCGGCGCGCTGTACGACGTACGCGACGCCGTTGAATTTCGTAGCCTGACGGCGTTTCCAGAGCGAATTGAGCGAAGTACCGTCGCCTGCAGTGAGCGCACGCGGGACGACAGTCCATGCGCAGCGCGTTCCGGTGAAGCCGGCTGTTTTTGAAAAGCTGCATATCTCAATACAGCATTCGTGTGCGCCTTCGATGCAGTAGATGCTGTGCGGAAGGCTGCCGCCGATAAACGCTTCGTACGCTGAATCGTAGATGATCAGCGAACCCGTACTGCGTGCGAAGGACACCCATTCGCGAAGTCCTTCACTGCCGAACACAGCGCCCGTCGGATTATTGGGCGAGCAAAGGTATATAACAAGACCTTCACCGCTGAGCCCCCTCGGCGACGGAAGAAAACCGTTCTGCGCGTTTCCGCTGATAAAGCGGATCTTTCTTCCGCTCATTACGTTGCTGTCAAGATATACGGGATAGACCGGGTCGGGGATGATGACCTCGTTGTCGCCGAGTACATCGACGATGTTACCGACGTCGCTCTTTGCGCCGTCGCTGACGAAAATATCGTCGATGTCGAGCGCAACGTTGAATGACGCATAATGCTTTGCTATCGCCTCGCGCAGAAAATCGTAGCCGTATTCGGGCGCATAGCCGCGAAAAGTCTCTTTTTTACCCATTTCGTCTGCGGCTTGCTTCATTGCGTCGACGACGCATCCGGAAAGCGGAAGCGTGACATCACCGATGCCGAGACTGATGACGGCGGCCTCCGGATGGGAAGCGCGGTATTCCTTTACGCGTCTGCCGACCTCTGAAAAGAGATAGCTCTTGGCGACTTTATTGAAATTGTCATTGATTTTAATTTTCATTTTTCGCTTGCAACATCCTTCATGGTATAAAGTCCGTTTTTTCTGCCGATGAGAAACTCGGCTGCCGAGAATGCACCGTCGGCGAATACGCCGCGGTCGTGTGCCTCGTGCTTGAGAGTGATGGTTTGTGAATCGGTCGCTATCATGACCTCGTGTTCACCGACGATGCTCCCGGCACGAATCGCCGATATGCCTATCTCGTTGGGGTCACGCTTTCCGGAGCCGCTGCGTCCGGCGTGGTTGTACAGCTCAGGCCTGACCTCGCGCAGCCCGTCGGCGATGAGCAGCGCTGTGCCACTCGGCGCGTCAAGCTTACGGTCATGGTGCTTTTCTATGATCTCGATATCGGCTCCCGGCATTTTTGCTGTTGCTGTTTTTGCAAGCTCGATAAGCAGCGCAATGCCGAGCGACATATTTGCGCTGTGAAATATCGGGATGTGCTTCGACGCCTCTTCGATCAATGCAAGCTCGACCGGTGTGTGGCCTGTCGTGGCTATTACGACGGGAAGCGAACGGCGCAGCGCGTATTCGATCAGCTCGCGCGTCGCAAGATAATGCGAAAAATCGATTATAACGTCTGCTTCGCCTGTAAAGTCTGACAGAGACGAATATATCGGGTACGACGCTTCGCCCTCGTTGTTTTTATCTACAGCGCACGCAAGCATACCGAGACTGAGCGCCTTTTCGGTCACCTGCTTTCCCATCCTGCCGTTTGCGCCGTTGACGATTATTTTCATAATTGTAAGCTTCCTTTCGCTTTTCTGATCGATTCGGCGTTATACGTTCAGACCCTGCGCACGCATGAGCTCGATGAGCTTCTGCTCATGCTCCGGCTCCATCTCGACAAGCGGAAGTCTGAGCGAATTTTCGCACAGCCCCATTGCACTGCACGCCGCCTTGACCGGTATAGGATTGACCTCGCAGAACAGCGCGTTTATAAGATCCATCAGCTCAAGCTGTATTGCAAGGCTTTCTGACGTGTCGCCGGCGAAAAAGCGCGAGCATATTTTTGCCGTCTTCGCAGGCAGAATGTTCGATACCACGCTTATTCCGCCGATGCCGCCCAGACCCATTATCGGCACGATCTGTTCGTCGTTTCCGGAATACAGATCGATGTCGTTGCCTACGAGCGCGACGGTTTCGGCTATTTTCGTGATGTTTCCGTTTGCTTCCTTAATGCCGGTGATGTTCGGGTGCTTCGCGAGAACAGCGTAGGTCTGCGGCTCAATATTAAGCCCGGTACGCGACGGCACGTTGTATAAAATAACGGGCTTTTCGACTGCGTCGGCTATCGTTTCAAAATGGCGTATTAGTCCGCGCTGCGTTGTTTTGTTGTAATAAGGCGTGACGCAAAGCAGCGCGTCAGCGCCGGCTTCGCAGGCAAAGCGCGAAAGTGAAATCGAATAAGCGGTGTCGTTTGAGCCGGTACCGGCTATTACGGGAACGCGGTGCGAGGTGTATTCGCAGACGAATTCTATCGCTTTTTTGTGCTCGGAATCGTCGAGCGTCGCGGCTTCGCCGGTCGTACCGCATACGACAAGCGCGTCTATCCCTTCGTTTATTTGAAAATCAATGAATTTTCCGAAGGCGTCAAAATCGATCTTTCCGTTCTTGAACGGCGTGATCATTGCCGTCGCTATTCCCTTAAATACAGGCTTGTTCGTCATAACTTTTGTCCTTTACCACAATGATGTAAAATATGAAAAATGACCGACTTGCGTCGGCCGTCAAACGTAGCGTACCGCTTGACAGTACGCAGTCTGATAGCTCTCCGCATAAAAAATGCGACAGTCGGGCGGATGTTATTCCGAGCGACCAGAAAAGCCGTCCGCAAAGCGGCTCTCTTCGGCACCTGTTCCTTTCGCGGCAGAAATCATTGCGGTGACATATCCGCCGGTACTGATAACTCGGTGCGCCTCTATCCGAATGTTACGATAACATATTTACTTACGTTTGTCAATAGCTTTTTTCATTGTATTCCATAAATATTTTTTCGAGTATAAGCGTAAACAGCCGTCAGCTTTGCCTTGAAGACAATTCTGCAACAATTGGCTCACAAGATGCCGAGTTGAAGGGCTGTTCTATCTTTGCGCATTAAACGAAAGGTAACGCTGAACCTCAACCGAAATTGAGTCCGGCGTCACGCCGGGCGAGTGACGGGAGATCGCATGGGTTCGATTCCCTCCGTGTTAAAGTCCAACCAAAAAAGCACACCGCAAGGGTGTGCCTTTTTGGTTGGAGCGAGTGACGGGAATCGAACCCGCGTAGTCGGCTTGGGAAGCCGAAACTCTGCCATTGAGCTACACTCGCATGATATGTCTGTCGAAATGCTTTCGGCAGACATTAATATATCACATCTTCGTTTTGTTGTCAAGTGCTCTTTTGCGCGTTTTTGGCAGTGCGGTTGAAGAGTATATGCGGTTCGATAACACGCTCCAGCTTATATTCGAGCTGAGCGCTGTCGCGCGCCACGAGCGACGGGATACGCCGCTTGCCTGCGAACGAAGAAGCAAGCGCGGCGATGTATTCCTTTCCGGGAGATTCATACCATATCGAATCGATCGTATCTTTACCGAAGACGAGCTTGATAAAGCGTGTGTTCGACATCTCCAGGAGGTTAATGCGAATGATGATGACGGCTGCGTCATCCTCGTTGTACGCAAACCGTCCGCTGACGGCGGCGAGCTGCGTTTCATTGCCGAATCGCAGCGTCGTATATTCGGGACGCATAAATCCGACGGTGAAGGTGTTTACGTCGTCTTTTTCGAAGACGGTCACGGACAGCTTTCCGTTTTTGAAGGAAAACGCTATCTCACGCAGACCCGATGTGTAGTTGTTCTGCATCGCCTGAGTTATGAACGGATAAAGTCCGAACGCCTGCGTGCGCGAAGCGTCGCAGCGATATGAGAAACCGTCGAGCGATCGGATAAAACGGTGTTGGGAAGCGTATCTGAAAAACGCCGTTTTCTTCTCGCGCCTTAGATATTTTGCCGTTGAAGCGCAGATAAAAGCGCGTTTTATGAATGGACATTTTTCGGGCTTCGGCAGTGCTTTTCCGAAAAAACCAGAGGTGATCGAATAAAACGGGTTCTGCTGGAAAGTCTCTGAGTTGCCTGCGTTTGAGACTACGAGCACTCCGGAACCGGGAAATCCGAGTACGTTTTGCCCGAACATTCCGTTGAACAGAAAGCTTTTGCATTTACGTCCGACCCATATCTGATAGCCGTAATCGTAATCGCCGAGTCCCTCCGGCACGCTGACCTGAGGTGCGCAGGACTGTTTTATCCACGCTGCAGGTACAATCTGTTCGCCGTTCCAGACGCCGTTTTGCATCACGAGCAGCCCGATCTTGGCTATGTCCTGCGGGCGTATATAGAGTCCCCATCCGCCTTTTTCGATACCCATCGGGCATTTTTCCCAGAAGACGTCGCCGATACCGAGCTTGTCAAACAGCCGCGGACGTAAATATTCCGTCAGTCCAAGCCCCGTTTTCTCGGTTATGATCGCGGACAGCATATAGGTGTTTAGACTGTTATAGGCGAACTTGCCCGACGCATCCACAGACGCACCGAAATAGCCCTTCACCCAGTCACGCGCCGCCATGGCGTTGGCTTCTGCGAAGCCTACACCGGTCGTCATCGTCAGCAGGTCGCGCACGGTGATGTTTTTATGGCTCAGCAGCGACAGTATACCTGCGCGCTTGCCGAATATATCGGTTATCTTTTCGTCGAGCCGCAGCCTTCCTTCGTGTATGAGTATTCCGATGGCAAGCCCGGTGATGCTTTTACATTCCGAATGGGTTATCTGCCAGACAACTGTTTTGTATGCGCCGAAGCCGTATTCGGCTATAACGGCCGAATCCCTGAGTATCATAACACTGTGCATATCCGTTTGCCGGCAGTCCTTGAGCGCGCGAAGGTAGCGGCAGATGTATTCTGTATCCGTACCTGCTTCCTCCGGCGTTTTTCTCGGAATCGGTGTTCCTGCTTTCTTTGCGTCAAACGGCGGTTTCCCCGATTTGAGCCCGATCATCGGTTCGTTGATGACGTTCGGGTCGGTCAGCCGTTTGAGCGCAGACAGCAGCAATGCGCTTTGTCTGATATCCACTTCTTTTTTCCTCTTGTGAGCGTTCAGCTCATGTACTGTTTTATCTGAGCGTCGGTGAGCCCGAAATAGCTTTTGAGCTGCTTTGTGACGTATTCAGTGCGTGTTTCAATGTATTCGCGCACCGTTGAGACATGGCTTTTCCACGCTGACAGTGATGTCGGTGAAGACGCGAGGTTGCGCAGAACGACGTTTGAATCGCTCCAGCGATACGACCAACGCTCGATATGATAGGGCATTTCTGATGCTATATCGTCAGTGAGCGAATCGTATATCGCGAGAAGTCTGTCGGTGTCGAAGGTCGTCTTAAGGCAATAGCAGAAGCGCTCGATGAATTTCTGCTTGAAGGCTTTGTTCTTGATGAGCTGTTTTGCTATCGTAAACACCTGGCTGGAGCCTTCGAACGTCCTTGAGAAAAAATTGCCGGTGCTTTGCAGGCTCCAGTCAAAATCATACGGGATCCATCGCCATAATGCATCTTCGGTCTTTTCGCGGTAGAATTTTATATTTCCTGTGTCGGTATTTGCAAAATATATCTCGGTGATCCAATAGTCGATGTAGTTGTCGATATTCATCATCGAGCAGACCTTGTTGTAGTTTGCGGTGACGCTCATGTCGTTGTTCTTAACGAAGTTGTACAGCTCCTTATAAGCCGTGCTCGTGCCTTCGAGGACGATGCTCGTGCCCTTCATCAGGTCAAGATTGTCGGGGTCGGCCCCGGTGTGGTTCGCAATGAAATCTTCGTTTATACGTTCGCGCAGGTCGTATATACCCCAGTATTCGCCGTTTATATACACTGCAACAGGCTTATATGCCATTACCTCAACGTCCATCTCGCCGCGCACAGCTTCCGCGATGAACGCGTCGCGTATATGTGAACGGTAGCAGTCCTGTCCGGAGTTTCTCAGAACGAGCGAAGAGAACACGTTGACGTAATCGTCGCCGAAAAACGGATAGCAGACCTCCTGCATACCGTATTTGTCGCGAAGGTTGATCGTAAGACTCTTCTGGTCGCGCACGCGGCTGTACTGACCGAACGTTTTTGCGCCGGCGTCGAATGAAAGCACCTGATTGCCTTCGGCATCGATATAATCGAAGCGCACCTTCGCTTCCCAATCCTGAAAGAAGTTCGCCTTGTTTACCGCATCGGCGATCAGAGCAGTGAACGCGTCGTTTGTCGTATCATAATCGCCTGATTTATAATTGTCATAACTGTATTTGTATCCCTCAGCGTAGATACCGTGGTCATCGGAGAAAAGGTCGTCAGGGTTTGCTGTAAGGCATACGACAGCCATATCATGGACGCGCCCGACGATATACGAAGCCGATACACCGTCCGACGGAAGCGAGCCGCTGCGGTATGATATTGCCCTGAGCGTGACCGTATCGGTAATGGTTATTGCGCCGGTGTATTTAGTCGAATTGATCGTAGGCTGTGAGCCGTCTGTCGTA
>CAZFZL010000053.1:0-10437 GCA_964523005.1 uncultured Oscillospiraceae bacterium | reverse complement strand
AAAAAGCCGTGGAGACAGAAGGGCACCGGCAGAGCCAGACAGGGTTCCATCCGTTCACCGCAGTGGATACACGGTGGTATCGCACTCGGCCCGAAGCCGAGACTCTACAAGGTCAGCATAAACAAAAAAGTCAAGAGACTTGCGCTCAAGAGCGCTCTCACCTCCAAGGTCAACGACGGCGAATTGATTGTCATAGACAATATCGCGCTCGACGAATACAAGACCAAGAAGGTCATTGCAATGCTCACGGCTGTTAAGGCTACAAGCAAGGCTCTGATAGTCACTTTAGAAAACGATCAGTTTCTCATACGTTCAGCTGCTAACATCCCCGGTGTAGCAACGGCGACCGTCAACACGATCAACGTATATGAAATACTCAAATACGGCTCCTTCGTTGCGACGAAGGCTGCGATAGAGAAAATCGAGGAGGTATTTGCATAATGCGTACCGCATACGACATCATTATCGAGCCGGTCATCACCGAGGCTGCGATGGACAATATGCAGCATAAGAAGTATACCTTCAAGGTCAAGGACGATGCCAACAAGATAGAAATCAGAAAAGCCGTCGAAGAGCTTTTCGGCGTAAAGGTCGAAAAAGTCACGACAATAGCAATGAAAGCAAAAAAGAAGCGCGTGAGGTATAATTACGGTTATACTTCAGCATGGAAAAAAGCGATAGTAAAGCTTATCGAAGACTCAAAGACCATTGCGTTCTTCGATAGCCTTATGTAATACGGAAAGGAGAAAACAAATATGGGCATAAAAAATTACAAGCCTACTACTCCGTCGAGAAGACATATGAGCGTTTCTTCTTTCGAGGAAATAACGAAGTCGACTCCAGAAAAGTCTCTTCTCATAACGTTCAAAAACAATGCCGGCCGCAATAACCTCGGCAGAATCACCGTTCGCCATCAGGGCGGCGGAAACAAACGCAAGTTTCGTATAATCGATTTTAAGCGCAACGCTGCCGCTTCCGCGACAGTCCTCGGTATCGAGTACGATCCGAACAGAACCGCCAATATAGCGCTTCTTTCGGGCGATGACGGCAAAAAGAGCTATATCATAGCTCCCGTAGGCATAAAAGTCGGCGACGTCCTTTATGCCGGAGCCGGATCCGATATCAAACCGGGCAACGTACTTCCTATCAATAACATCCCGGTAGGTACCTATATACACAACATCGAGCTTTATCCCGGCAGAGGCGCACAGCTTGTCCGCTCCGCCGGTGCCGCCGCTCAGCTGCTTGCTAAAGAGAACGGCGTTGCTCAGGTAAGACTTCCTTCCGGAGAGATGAGAAAGATCAGACTTGACTGCGTAGCCACGATCGGACAGGTCGGTAACATCGACCACGAAAATATACACCTCGGCAAAGCGGGTAAGACCCGTTATCTCGGTATCAGACCTACGGTCAGAGGTTCTGTCATGAACCCGGTCGATCACCCGCATGGCGGCGGTGAGGGACGCTCACCGATCGGCAGACCTTCGCCGGTCACTCCGTGGGGCAAGCCCACTCTCGGCTATAAGACGAGAAAGAAGAAGAACCGCACCGATAAGTTTATCGTAAAACGTAGAAATGATAAATAAGGGAACGAAAGGAGAGCAATAAAATGAGCAGAAGCGTTAAGAAGGGCCCGTTCGTCGAACCGAAGCTGTATAAAAGAATCGTCGAGATGAATCAGAAGGGCGAAAAAAGAGTTCTGAAAACATGGTCGCGTTCCTCCACGATATTCCCTGAATTCGTAGGTCATACGATTGCGGTTCATGATGGGAAGAAACACGTTCCGGTCTATGTGGTCGAGGATATGGTCGGTCATAAGCTCGGAGAGTTTGCTCCGACCAGAACATTCAGAGGTCATTCCGGCTCTAAGACCTCGAACACAGATAAGTAATCGGGAGGACATGATTAATGGAAACTAAAACCGCAAAGGCTTATCTCAATCAGGTACGCATCTCACCGCGGAAAATAAAGATCATACTTGACCTGATAAGAAATAAGGATGCAGCTACAGCAGCGGCTATCCTCAAAAATACGAACAAACTCGCATGCGAAGAAGTCGGAAAGCTTCTCAAAAGCGCTGTTGCCAACGCAACGCACAACTATGAGATGGACACCGATCGCCTCTATGTCGCTCAGGCGTTTGTGACGCCCGGTTCACTTAAGGGAATGAAGCGTATGATGCCCCGCGCAAAGGGAAGCGCAGACAGAATTGTCAAGCGCACGTCGCACGTCACTATCGTATTGAAAGAGAAAGAGTAAGGAGGCAAAGCGAAAATGGGACAGAAAGTTAATCCTCACGGTCTGCGCGTAGGCGTTATAAAGGATTGGGATTCCCGCTGGTTCGTCAAGGACGAGGTTTTCGGCGACACGCTCGTAGCCGATTATAAGCTCAGAGCTTATCTCTACGAAAAACTCAAGAATGCCGGCGTTCCCAAAATCGAAATTGAACGCGACAACACGCGTATCCGTGTAATAATCCACTGCGCAAAGCCCGGAATCATTATCGGCAGAGGCGGAGCTGAAATAGATAAGCTCAGAGCTGACATAGAGAAGTTCACCGGTATTCCTGCAAGTGTAAATGTACTTGAAATAAAACAACCCGATCTGAACGCCAAGCTCGTTGCTGACAGCATAGCTTCTCAGCTCGAGAAGCGTACTTCCTTCAGAAGAGCTATGAAGCTTGCCATCCAGAGAACAATGAGACTCAACGCCAAGGGCATAAAGGTAAGCCTCGGCGGTCGTCTCGGCGGCGCTGAAATAGCAAGAACAGAACACTATCATGAAGGCACCATTCCGCTGCAGACGCTCAGAGCCGATATCGATTACGGCTTCTCGGAAGCGAACACAACGTACGGAAAAATCGGCGTCAAGGTATGGATATACAAGGGAGAGGTTCTCTCTGATGTAAAGCGCAATGGCGCTGAAAGAGAAGAACGTCCTGCAAGGGAAAACCGTTATCCGAGAGATAACCGCGGCCCGAGAGATAACCGCGGTCCGAGAGATAACCGCGGTCCGAGAAACGGACGTCCTTCAAGAGACAACCGTTCCTTCAACAGAGAAGGAGGTAATAACAATGTTAATGCCTAAAAGAGTCAAATACAGACGTGTACAGCGCGGTCGCCTTAAGGGCAGAGCACAACGCGGAAACACAGTTTCACACGGCTCATTCGGACTCATAGCTCTCGAACCGGCATGGATAAAGAGCAATCAAATAGAGGCCGCCCGTGTCGCTATGACACGTTACATCAAAAGAGGCGGACAGGTTTGGATCAAAATATTCCCCGATAAGCCGATAACGGAAAAGCCCGCTGAAACCCGAATGGGTTCCGGTAAAGGCAGTCCCGAATATTGGGCAGCAGTCGTAAAGCCCGGCAGAGTCATGTTCGAAATGGACGGAGTCACCGAGGATATTGCGAGAGAAGCAATGCGCCTTGCCGGCAATAAGCTTCCCATCAAGACGAAGTTCGTCACGAAAGCCGAACTTGAACAGGAGGGTCAATGATGACAGCTAAAGAAATGAGAGCAAAGACCCCCGCCGAGCTCAACACTGAGCTTAAGGAACTTAAGGATTCTTTGTATAAACTGCGTTTCCAGCATTCAATAAACCAGCTTGACAACCCGCATAAGATTGTCGAAACCAAAAAAGACATAGCACGTGTGCTCACGATCCTTCGCGAGAAGGAAATGAGCGCAAATGCCTGAGCTGAAAGGAGACAGCCGAAATGGAAGAAAGAAACCTCAGAAAAACACGCGTAGGCAAAGTCGTCAGCAGCAAGATGGACAAAACCGTGGTCGTTCTGGTCGAAGATAACGTCAAGCATCCGCTCTACGGAAAGATAGTCAGAAAGAGCATTAAATTCAAGGCTCATGACGAGAATAACGAAGCCGGCGAGGGCGATAGAGTCATGATCATGGAAACGCGTCCGATATCGAAAGATAAACACTGGCGTTTACTCAAAATAATCGAGAAAGCTAAATAAGCCGAGGAGGAAGCAGAATGATACAGCAACAGTCATATATGAAAGTTGCCGATAACACCGGAGCGAAAGAAATAATGTGCATTCGCGTTCTCGGCGGCACCGGCAGACGCTATGCCGGCGTGGGCGACGTAGTCGTCGCGTCGGTCAAAAAAGCAACACCCGGCGGCGTTGTCAAAAAAGGCGAGGTCGTCAAGGCAGTCATTGTCAGAACGGTCAGCGGAATACACAGAGCCGACGGCTCATACGTGAAATTTGACGAAAACGCAGCCGTCATCATCAAGGAAGACAACAACCCCAAGGGTACGCGTATCTTTGGGCCGGTCGCAAGAGAGCTGAGAGATAAGAATTATCTGAAAATACTCTCGCTTGCCCCCGAAGTTGTATGATCGGAGGTAAATAAGATGAGCCAGCAAGAGAAATTGCACGTTAAGACAGGCGACGTAGTCGTAGTCATTAGCGGCAAAAACAGTATAAAGAACGCTAAGAAAAACGATAATATCAAAGCCATAGGCAAGGTCCTTCAGACTTCACCCAAAGAAGGCAAGGTCATCGTCGAAGGCGTAAACATGGTCACGAAGCATGTCAAACCCAGAAGAGCCGGCGAAGCCGGTGGGATAGTCAAGGCTGAAGGATCAATAATCGCCTCAAAGGTCATGCTCTATTGCCCGAATTGCAAGAAAGGCGTCAGAGTTTCGCACAAGGTCAATGAAAACGGGGAACACATCCGCGTTTGCAAGACACCAAACTGCGGCGAGA
The DNA here is from genome assembly GCA_964523005.1 of uncultured Oscillospiraceae bacterium. GTDB lineage: Bacteria > Bacillota > Clostridia > Oscillospirales > CAG-382 > UMGS1307. Next base: position 5,701 of record CAZFZL010000053.1, on the reverse strand, counting down.
TTCTTTGACGGGAGGATGAGAAATGTCAAGACTTAAGGATTTTTACAAGAACAGCGTTGCACCTGAGCTTATGAAAAAGTTTTCGTACAGCAGTCCGATGCAGATCCCGAAGCTCGTTAAGGTTGTAGTAAACTGCAGCGACACAGAAATAAAGGACAACCCAAAGGTGCTTGATGCGATTATGACCGATATAGCAACGGTAACAGGTCAGAAAGCAATCCCGACGATCGCAAAGAAGTCAATTTCAAACTTCAAGCTTCGCCAGGGTTCTCAGATCGGCGCAAAGGTAACGCTCAGAGACGAAAGAATGTATGTATTCGTTGATAAGCTTTTCAATATCGATCTTCCGCGAGTAAGAGACTTCAAGGGGATAAGCGCGAACGCGTTCGACGGCAGAGGAAATTATTCACTCGGCCTCAAGGAACAGCTCGTGTTCCCGGAAATCGAATACGACAAAATCGATAAGATCAGAGGAATGGATATAGTATTCGTGACAACGGCAAAAACCGATGAAGAAGCAAGAGCACTTCTTTCACTTCTCGGCGCACCGTTCGCGAAAGACTGAAAAGGAGAGACGAACAAATGGCAAAGAAATCATTAAAACTCAAACAGCAGCGCGCGCCAAAGTTCTCGACCCGTGCATACAACAGATGCAAGATCTGCGGACGCCCTCATGCGTATTTGCGCAAGTTCGGCATCTGTCGCATATGCTTCAGGAACGAAGCCTACAAGGGCGAAATTCCCGGAGTAAAAAAGGCAAGCTGGTAATAGCTTAGAAGGAGGATAAACAATGCAGGCTACAGATGTTGTGGCAGATATGCTCACAAGAATCAGAAACGCGAATTCAGCTAAGCACGAAACTGTCGATATACCGGCTTCCAATGTAAAAAAGGCTATCGCTCAGATCCTGCTCGATGAAGGATATATCAAATCCTTCGAAAGCGTCGAGGACAATAAGCAGGGAATGATCAAGGTTACCTTGAAATACGGTGTCGGAAAGACAAGAATCATACAGGGGATACGCAGAGTATCCAAGCCCGGACTCAGGATATATGCTTCCGCACAGGAACTGCCTAAGGTACGCAACGGTTTAGGTATTGCCATTATATCCACTTCGAAGGGTATCATGACTGAGAAAGCGGCACGCACGCAGAATATCGGCGGCGAAGTGCTCGCGTTCGTCTGGTAAGGGTAAGGAGGAAACGAAAGATGTCAAGAATAGGCAGAATGCCGATCACAATACCGGCAGGCGTCACAGTGGACATTGCGGACAACAACCTCGTTACCGTAAAAGGCCCGAAGGGAACGCTTCAGCAGTCTCTTTCAAGTGATATGAAAATCGAAATAGACGGCGATGTAATAACCGTGACTCGCCCGTCCGACGATCGTCAGCACAGATCGCTCCATGGACTCACGAGAGCTATAATCAACAATATGGTTCATGGTGTAACTCATGAGTTTGAAAGAATACTCGAGATCAACGGCGTTGGCTATAAAGCAGCAGCCCAGGGAAAAACGCTCGTTCTCAACCTCGGCTATTCCCACCCGATAAACGTAGAAGCACCCGAAGGCATAACCTTCACGACGCCTGATCCTAATAAGATCATCGTCAAAGGTGCCGACAAGCAGGCAGTCGGTCAGATAGCCGCTGAGATCCGTGCGAAGAGACCGCCTGAGCCTTATCTCGGAAAAGGTGTGAAGTACAACGACGAGCACATAAGGCGCAAGACCGGTAAAGCCGGCAAGTAAGTGAAGGGAAGTGACAGTCAATGTATACTCGTACTGACAGCAATGTAAAGCGTGTCAAGAGACATAAGAGAATCAGAGCAAAAATATCAGGAACGGCAGCAAAGCCGCGTCTGTCGGTTTACCGTTCTGAAAACAATATCTATGCCCAGATAATCGACGATATAACGGGCGGAACACTCGTGTCAGCTTCCAGCGTTGAAAAGGAATTCGGTAACGAGGGCGGTAATATCGCCTCTGCCAAAAAAATTGGCAAGCTCGTAGCCGAAAGAGCACTTGCTAAAGGTATCGAAGATGTCGTATTCGACAGAGGCGGTTACCTTTACCACGGACGCGTACAGGCACTCGCCGAAGCAGCCCGTGAAGCCGGTCTGAAATTTTAACGGAGGAAGAAAATGGCTAATAACAGAATCGATTATACCGTGCTTGACCTCAGAGAAGATGTTGTTGATACAAAACGCGTTTCTAAAACAGTCAAGGGCGGACGTATAGGCAGACTTGCCGCAATCGTCGTCGTTGGTGACGGAAACGGACATGTCGGATACGGTCTGGGAAAAGCAACGGAAGCTCAGGAAGCTATCCGTAAAGCAATGGAAGAAGCCAAAAAGAATCTTATTAGTGTTCCGCTGGTAGGAACGACGATACCTCACGAGGTGACCGGTATATTCGGCGCAGGAAAGGTTCTCCTGAAGCCGGCTGCACCCGGTACCGGTATCATCGCCGGCGGCACGGTGCGTAAAGTGCTCGAGATCGCCGGATACCGTGACGTAAGATCAAAATCACTGCGCTCTAATAACAAAGTAAACGTCGTCAAAGCCACGTTCGAGGCTCTTAAAGAGCTTAAAACGGTTGAGGAAGTCGCACTTATGCGTGGCATCCCGGCAGACAGCATAAAGTAGGAGGTCGTTAAGATGGAAAAAATAAAGGTCACTCTGACCAAGAGTCTTATAGGCCGTAAGAAGAACCATATCGACACTGCAAAATCCTTGGGCTTGAACAAGATAGGCGATTTCAAGATCGTTGAAAAGAATCCTGCCATAGACGGCAAACTCTTTCTTATATCTTACCTTGTCAAGGTCGAAGCAGCTGAATAAGAAAAGGAGGAACTACTATGAAGCTTCATGAACTTTCTCCGGCGCCCGGCTCGGTCAAAAGCAAATATCGTAAAGGCAGAGGAACGGGTAGCGGCAACGGAAAGACCGCAGGACGCGGCCACAAGGGTCAGAACGCACGTTCAGGCGGCGGAGTACGTCCCGGCTTCGAAGGCGGACAGCTTCCGATATACAGAAGACTTCCCAAGAGAGGCTTTAAAAACCGTTTTGCGACGGACTATGCCACCGTTAACATCAGCAGATTTGATAGATTTGAAGACGGCACAACAGTCGACGCAGAGCTTTTGCTCAACGAAGGCTTAATAGGCAATGCCAAAGACGGTCTCAAGATCCTTGGCAACGGCGAGATCACCAAAAAGCTGACCGTCAAAGCGAATGTCTTTTCCCAGAACGCAAAGGAAAAGATTGAAGCGGCAGGCGGAAAGGCAGAGGTGCTATAATGTTCCAGACTTTTCAGAACGCGTGGAAACTGCCTGATCTGCGAAAGAAGATTATTTTCACATTGATGGTGCTTCTCCTTTTTAGGATCGGATCGGTTATCCCCGTGCCCTTTGTGGACAGTGCAGCGCTTTCTGAGCTGTTTTCTACGGACAGCGAATCTCTCCTTGCATACTTCAATACACTCAGCGGCGACGCTTTTTCAAAGGCTACAATATTCGCTCTGTCTATTTCACCTTATATTACGTCGTCTATCATTATGCAGCTTCTTACAATAGCTATTCCGGCTCTCGAAAAGCTGCAGAAATCCGGACCTGATGGCCAGAAAAAGATCGCAACGATCACACGTTACGTAACGATCGGACTCGCTGCTGTCATGGCAATCGGTTATTATATCACTATTAAAAGCTACAATGTCCTCTTCAATGAAGGAATCGGCGCCGCAATAGTAATTGTAATTTCTTTTATTGCAGGTTCGGCGATAATCATGTGGCTTGCTGAAAAGATCAACGATATGGGTATCGGAAACGGTATTTCCGTAATACTCTTTGCAAGCATCGTTTCACGCGGCCCGACAATGCTCATCAACTCCATCGCAAACATAAACAGCGGTTCACTTAAGTGGTGGCTCTTCGCTTTGACAGTGCTTGTAATGGGTATTATCATCATCTTCGTCGTATTTATGACAAACGCCGAGAGACGTCTGCCTGTGCAGTACGCAAAGAAGGTCGTCGGCAGAAAAATGTATGGCGGCATGAGCACTCACCTGCCAATTAAGCTCAACATGAGCGGCGTTATGCCGATCATCTTCGCAAACGCGATAGTTGCGCTTCCCGCAACGCTTAAGCTTATATTCCCGCCTTCTTCAGACACAACACTTTGGGCAAAGTTCATCAACGCATTCAGCTCAACGAAACCGATCTACTCGATTCTATTGTTCGTACTGATCATTGCTTTCTCGTATTTCTACCTGCTTATCTCGTTTAACCCGGTAGAAGTCGCAAACAACCTTCAGAAGAACGGCGGAACGATTCTCGGATACCGTCCCGGTCTGCCGACCGCAAACTACATCAGAAAAGTCCTCAACAGGATCACTCTTATCGGCGCGTTCTTCCTCGGAATCATCGCAGTATTCCCGGCGGTTCTCGCTGCAATCAATCCCAGCCTTTCATATATCGCATTCGGCGGTTCGTCACTCCTCATAGTCGTCGGTGTAGCAATAGAAACTACCAGAGACCTTGAAAGTCAGATCACGATGCGGCACTACAAGGGCTTCCTTGATTGAGAAAGAAGGAACTTATGAAAATAATTTTCTTCGGCCCTCCAGGTGCCGGTAAAGGCACTCAGGCAGAAATAGTCAGCAAAAGGCTTTCGATCCCCACGATCTCGACCGGCAACGCTTTGAGAGAAGCGGTCAAGAACGGCACGAAAATGGGACTCGAGGCAAAAGCCTTTATGGAAAGCGGAAAGCTTGTACCGGACAGCGTCGTTATCGGTATCATCAAAGACCGTATAAATGACGACGACTGCAAAAACGGTTTCATCCTTGACGGCTTCCCCCGCACGCTCGCTCAGGCTCAGGCGCTCGACGCCATGGGTGCTCGGATCGACGCAGTGCTCTCGCTCGAGCTTGACGACGAGATAATCGTCGAGCGTATGAGCGGAAGACGCTCGTGCCCTGCTTGCGGAGCTACCTATCATACAAAATATAACCCTACAACTGATAATATCCACTGTGACAAGTGCGGTGCTGAGCTGACTGTCCGTAAGGACGATGACCCCACGGTCGTCAGAAGCAGACTCAACGTCTACCACAGCGAAACTGAGCCGGTCGCGGACTACTATCGCAAAAAAGGACTCCTGCGCATAGTGCAGGGTCAGGATAAAGTAGAAGATACTACGGCTCTTACATTGAAAGCGCTCGAAGTATGATATATATAAAGAGCAGCGCGGAAATCAAGGCAATGCGCGAGGCGGGCAGACTGTCGGGCAACGCACTTGCGTACGGCGGTTCACTCGTCGCCGAAGGTGTAACGACTCATCATATCGATACAAAGATACGCGAGTTTATCACCTCTCACGGCGCAAAGCCTTCCTTCCTCCATTACGGAGGATTCCCCGCATCCGCGTGCATCAGTGTAAACGAAGAAATAATTCACGGCATACCGTCAAACAGAGTCCTGAAAAACGGAGATATCGTAAAGATCGATGTCGGCGCGTTTCTGAAGGGATTCCACGGCGATACGGCGGCAACATTCCCTGTCGGTGAAATAAGCGATGAGGCGAAAAAGCTCATAGCAGTCACGCGCCAAGCCTTTTTTGAAGGTAAGGAAATGGCTGTGGAGGGAAACAGAATAGGCGATATTTCTGCCGCGGTGGAACAATACGTCACCGGACAGGGCTTC